>JBBDMM010000010.1:232657-267974 GCA_040878325.1 Acidimicrobiia bacterium | reverse complement strand
CGCCGGTCGGCCCTCCTCCACCAAATGGGGCCCCAACCCCATGGCGGCCGTACCGGTTCTCGGGCCGAACAGACGCCGGTCGGCCCTCCTCCACCAAATCGGGCACCCTGGATCCCAATATCAGTCGCTCGACCACCCCCGCTCCACAAGGATCCCGGCCAGCGCCTCCAGCGCTCGGGCGCGATGGCTCATCTGGTTCTTCTCCGCCTCGCCCAACTCTGCCAGCGTGCGGCGGTCGACCTCGAAGACAGGGTCGTAGCCGAAGCCGCCCTCGCCGCGGGGTGCTTCGGTGATCCGGCCCTCCAGCGTCCCCGAAGCGGTGATGGTCTCTCCCCCGGCGGTCACCAGTGCGACCACGGTACGAAAGCGGGCCTGGCGATCCGAACGCCCTCTCATCGCATCGAGGAGCGCAGCCCGGTTCTCCGCGTACGAAGCGCTCTCGCCGGCGTAGCGCGAGGAGCGGACGCCGGGCGCGCCCCCGAGGGCGTCGACCTCGAGTCCGGTGTCGTCGGCAATGGCGTCGTGTCCGGTCGCTCGCGCCACCGCCCGAGCCTTGAGGATGGCGTTCTCTTCGAGCGTCGCGCCGGTCTCGTCGACGTCGGGCCACTCGAGGCCATCCACCAGCCCGAGACCGGGGAGCACCCGCGCCAACACCGCGGCGACCTCGGCTGCCTTGTGAGGGTTCTTGGTGGCGACGACGACGCGCCTGATCACGGCGCCAGGGCGAGGCGTTGGGCTGCCAGGAGCTGTTCGATGCCTCCGGCGGCCAGGTCGAGGAGACGGTCGAGTTTCGGCCGGTCGAAGGGCGACCGCTCGGCGGTTCCCTGGATCTCGATGATCCCGCCGCTGCCAGTCATCACCACGTTCATGTCGACGTCGGCCGCGACGTCCAATTCATAGTCGAGGTCGAGTATGGGAACACCGTCGACCACCCCCACACTGATCGCCGCGCAATGGTCGATGACCGGATCGGCGATGAGCACCCCGGCAGCCAGGCCGGCGGCCACTGCGTCCTTGACGGCGACCCAGGCTCCGGTGATGGATGCGGTGCGGGTGCCACCGTCAGCCTGAAGCACGTCACAGTCGACCCGAATGACGGCTTCGCCCATCCTCGAGAGGTCGACCACCGCCCGGAGCGAACGCCCGATCAGTCGCTGAATCTCTTTCGTCCGGCCCCCGCTCAGCGAAGACCGGGGGACCCGTTCTGGAGTGGATCCGGGAAGCATCGAATACTCGGCGGTCATCCAGCCCTTGCCCTGGTGCCGCATCCACGGCGGGACGTCGGTGTCGAAGGATGCGGTGCACAGGACCCTGGTGCGGCCCATTTCCACCAGCACTGAACCCGGAGTCATCTCGGTGTAACCGCGCGTCAAGCGCACCGGGCGCAACTCGTCGGGCTTCCGATCGGTCAAAGCTCCACCTCCATCCCCGGGACCGCATGGTCCACCGGTCCGTCGAACCGGGCGGCGGCTTCTCGAACCGACACCTGGGGATCCAGCGTAGGGGCGAGGTGCGTCACGATCAGGCGGCGGACCGCGGCCCGCGTCGCCACCTCGCCGGCCTCGGACGCAAACAGGTGAAAGGGGTAACGCCCGGTTCCCGGCTCGCCCTGCATCGAAGCCTCGACGAGCAGAAGGTCGCACCCCTCCGCCAGGCGCTCGAGGTCGCCTCCGGGGCCGGTGTCACCGCTGTAGACCAGACGCCTTCCGTCGGCGACGACGGCGGTCACCAGCGCGGGAGCCGAATGCACCGCGGCCCCGAACTCCACCTCGATCGACCCGACCCGGCGACGGTCACCGGGCCTGACGGCCTCGAAGGCGAAGACCGAGAACAGCGGGTGATCCCGTCCCACGCCGAGGAAGCCAGCGAATCGTTCGGCAAGCCCGGGCGGTGCCCACACCGGAACGCCCCATCCCGACGGATCACCGAACCGCAGGGAATTGAAGAGGGCGAACAGGTCGGCACAGTGGTCGGGATGCCCATGGCTGAGCACGACGGCGTCGGGCCTCGCGGTCTTCTCGACCAGGGCCATGAAGACCCCGTGACCAAGGTCGAGGGCCAACGTGGTTCCGGCCGCAGTGATCAGGTATCCGGACGCAGGGCGCCCCGCGGTGGGATAGGTGCCGTTCGAACCGAGTACCGAGAGACGCACGACCGAGAGGCTAGGTCTGCCGAGGACGGGCGGGCTCAGCCGATCGCCTTGCGAAAGGCCATGGTCGCACCCGTGAAGGTCACCACCGCCAATCCTCCAGTGACCGCCAGGGCTTCGCCAATGGCGCCCCAATCCCACCCCGTGTTCACCAAGGCCCGCAATGCCTCGACGATGTATGTGATCGGATTGAAGGCAGACACGGTGTCGAGCCAGTCGGGCAACAGGATCGCCGGCATGAAGGCGGTGGACAGGAACAACACCGGGAAAGTGATGAGGATACCGACGATCATCGTCAGCTCACCGTTGCGGGTGCGAAGGGCGATGATGTTGGACAGCCCCGCCCAGGCGATGCCGAACAGGGCGGCCAGCACCACCATCGCGGCGACTCCGCCGATTCCGGTGGCGAAACGCGCCCCCATCAGCAGTGAGACCAGCACGATCACGGTCGCCTGAGCCGCGGCGCGAGTGGCATCGGCGAATACCTTGCCCAGCAGGATGCTCGACCGCTTGATCGGGGCGATCAGGAACTTGTCGAGCATGCCGTCTTCGATGTCGCCGACCATGCCGATTCCCGACTGAAACGCCGAATTAAGCGCGGTGAGGGCGACGATGCTCGGCACCAGGAACTGCAGATACGAGTCGTAGGCGAAGCCCGGCAGCCGATCGAGATTGCCGAACACCTGACTGAACAGGATCAGAAAGATCAACGGCTGAGCGAGCGCAAAGAACAGCAGCAGCGGAATCCGCACCAGCTTCTTCATCTGGCGGGCCCAGAGGATGGCGGACTCCCGGATGCTCCTCCTCATCGGCGCCGCCCCACCATTCGCAACCGGCTCGGGGGCTTCGACTCCTCCACCCGCATCCTGCTCCCGGTGTGGCGGAGGAAGACGTCGTCCATCGTGGGCTCCGACAGTTCCAGTCGCGCCACCTTGATCGAGGCTGCATCCAGCGCCCTCACCACCTCGGCCAGCCGGCTCGACGCGGCGCTGGTGAAGATCTTGATGGAACGGTCGTAGCGGGCGGCGTTGCCGGCATCCGAGAACCGCTGGAGCACGTCTGCCGCCTGGTCGATACCCGCTGGTGTCGAATCATCCGTCAGGGTCACTGTGATCGCGTCGCCTCCCAACGCCCGCTTGAGCGCTGATGGCGTTCCTTCGACTGCGATCACTCCCTGGTCGATGATGGCGAGGCGGGATGCGAGCGCATCCGCCTCCTCGAGGTACTGGGTGGTCAGAAAGATCGTCACCCCGCCACCGTTCAACTCGCGCAGGTACTCCCACAATGCTCGCCGGGTCTGCGGGTCGAGGCCGGTGGTGGGCTCGTCGAGGAACAGTACCCGCGGGCCATGGACCAACGCCTGGCCGAGGTCGAGCCGCCGTCGCATGCCGCCACTGAAAGTGCCCGCTCGCCGCCCGGCGACGCCGGAGAGCTCCAGCACCTCGAGGAGTTCGCCGCTGCGCCGTTCGGCTTCGGCCCGATCGAGACCATGGAGACGCGCCTGCATGGTGAGGTTCTCCCAGGCGGTCAGATCGTCATCGACCCCGATGAACTGGGCGGCGTACCCGATCTGACGCCGCACCATCTCCGGATTCGCGACGACATCGACGCCGCGCACCGTGACCGTGCCCGAAGTCGGCCCGAGCAGCGTCACGATCACTCGAATGGTCGTCGTCTTCCCCGCGCCGTTGGGGCCGAGGAAGCCGAAGATCTCGCCTTCGCCGACGGAGAACGAGATGCCATCGACGGCAGTGACTCCTCCCGGATAGACCTTGACGAGACGGTCGACCTCGATGAGCGCCACGAGGGCCAGCCTACCGGTAGGGCTTCACCCGGCTGCCAGCACGGTGAGGCCGAGGGCGGTGAGCGCGACCATCAGGGTCAGCATCGCGTACTGAGTGCGGACCGCCCTGGGGCCGGCGAACACCGCCAGGGCACGGTCATGGGCCAGCACCACCCCGACGACGTGCCCCCCGACGATGGCGGCCAGCTGGATCCACCACACCACCACCGGGGAGATCCAGGTGTAGTTGGGTTGGTAGTCGAGGGTCCCGAACAGGTTCCAGCCGAGGCCGAGTGGGTCGCTCATCGCGGGGATCAGCAGTTGGCCTTCGAAGGCGATGAGCGTGAAGTAGTGGGCGAACGCATACGCGAGCGCGATCGGCACGAGGGTGTGGGCAAAGGACCGGGCGACCGCGACCGCCCCCATCGCCCTCGCGATCCGGCTGGCCCACCACGAAGCAGCGAGATAGGCCCCGCCGATGACACCGACGACCACGAGCAGCGCCAAGGTCTGGAACCACATCGAGTGCTGGGCAGTGCCGACGAGCGCGAACGACAAGTCGTCCCACCATGGCGTGCCGGAGAGGCCGTCATAGGTGACGGTGCCGATCATGGCGGCGACGAACGCGACTAGCCCCGGCCACGCGGGCAGCACCGGAAGCGCCCGGAGCCAGCCCCGTCTTCCGATCCGGCCATCGGCCCGACGGCCGAACGGGGCGATCGCACTGATGAGCCGGTGGTAGACGGTGAACGCCTCGGTGGAAGTGACCGCCCGGTCGATTCCCACCCGGACCGCCAGCCCCAGGATGACGACGGTGTAGAACGCCGCCGCCAGGCCGAGCGCTCCGGGGTCGCCCGACCGTGGGTAGACCAGTTCGAGCCACACGATCGCGATGAAGGCCACGGTCGCCGGCCACACCCCCCACCGGCCGGGACCGGGTGGTCCGTCGAGGCGGGCCATCCGCCCGAGAGCCCGCCAGGGGTTCAGCACGGCCCAGATGTTGCCGAGACCGGCGGCAAGAAACGGGAGAACCAGCCACAGCACCACCCACACCCCGACGGGAGCAATGTTGCTCCGGGCCGATTCGTCGCCGAAGAGCCCGGCCGTGACGATCAGCGCCAGACCGGAGACCCCGAGCCCGGCCCCCGCGAACGCCAGCCATCTCGGAACCAGAAAGCCGCGGCCCCGTGGTCGGGGACCATCCTGCAGTCTGGGGGCCGGCCACAGCACCGCCAGGGCGCCAAACGACAGCAGCACCACCACCGCGGCGCCGACGAGGAAGTACTCCAGCGGAACCGGCAGGTCGCTGCGGCCGCCGATCCCGTGGGCGGATGCCACCCCCGGCACTGCGATCAGCGCCAGCAGCAGCGCCGTAACGACGCCTGCTCTCCTCCTCACGAAATCTGAAGCTCCACGAGGAGGGTGTGACCAGCGTGGAGCTCGACCTCAAAGATCCCGGGGATGTCAGCGGTGAACTCGATGACCGCCGGCGACCCAGGGCTGACGTCGGCGGTCTCGTCGTAGCCGTGGACATGGACCTCGCTGGTGACGTCGGCGCTGACGGTCAGACGGACCTCGGTACCCAGGGCCACCTGCACCCGGCCCGACTCGGGCTCACCGTCGACCGTCACCTCCGCCGAACCATCGGCGTACGCCACCTCGACCTCCGTGACGCCGTCATCGACCAAGGTGGTCGTGGTGGCTGCTGTCAACGAGGTGCTCGCGGCCGTCGAAGTAGTCGGGGCGAGGGTTGTCGTCGTCGAGGCGGCGGTCACGGATGAAGTGGTGCCCCCGCCGTCATCGCTACACGCGACGATCACCACCATGAACACGGCCCCGAGTGCGATTCTGCGCATCGACGACGACAGTAGCGAGCACCTGGAAGAAGTCAGCCAGCCAGTCTTGCTCGTTGGAATGCATCCGAGGGGCCCATTGCGGACCCCTCGGATGCGCGGTAGCCGGGTTCATCCGATCACGGAGGCGTGAGGACGAACTCCGATGACGACCAGGCACGCGGCGGCGTCGGCGAATGCCACGGAACCGGGGCATCAATCGATCCCGTGCCGTCTGGCGGTGGCCCTAATGCGACCCGGGATGGCGGAAGTCGATTCATCTCGCGGGTCTTCCCGCTTCGGCCGATGCTCAACCGTCGAATCTGATCAGCCGAGGAAACGAGCAGCGAGAGCGACCGGGTCCTGAGCATGCGCCAGGGCGGCGTCGCGTGATACCCGTCGCTCGGAAACGAGGCGGGCCAGGTCGTCGTCGAGGCGAATCATCCCCAGATCGCGAGATGTCTGAATCACATCGTTGATCCGATTGATCTCATTGGTCCGGATCATGTTGGCGATCGCCGGTGTCATCACCATGATCTCGAGCGCGGCCGCCCTGCCCGCCTGCCCGCCTATCCCGTCATTGGCCGGCACCAGGACCTGGGAGAAGACCGCCGCCAGCGACATTGCCAACTGCACCCGGATCTGTGCCTGCTGGTTCGCCGGGAACACGTCGATGATCCGGCTGACGGAGGCCGCTGCCCCGGTGGTGTGAAGGGTGCCCAGGACGAGGTGCCCGGTCTCTGCGACGCTGACCGCGGCTGAAATGGTCTCGAGGTCCCGCATCTCGCCAAGGAGGATCACATCGGGATCCTGCCGCACCACGCGGCGCATCGCCTCGGCGAAACTGGGGATGTCCTCGCCCACCTCGCGCTGGGTGACCAGGCTCCGTTTTTGGTGATGGTGATACTCGACCGGATCTTCGATGGTCACGATGTGGCGATCGAGGTTGGTATTGATCCAATCGACCATCGAAGCCAGCGTCGTGGTCTTTCCCGCACCGGTGGGGCCGGTGACGAGGATCAACCCTCGCGTCCGTCGGAGCAGGCCACTTGTGATTTCGGGGAGCCCGATCTCCTCGAAGGAGAGGAACGAATTGTTGATCAGCCGGAGGACGGCGGCGTACCCCTTCCGTTGCCGCAGCACCGACACCCGGAAACGTGCCGAGCGATGGGTGATGCCGAAATCGACGGTTCCGGTGTCCTCGGCCTGTCGCCATTGCGGTTCAGAGCACAGCGACCGGCAGAACGCGGCTGTGGCCTCCGATCCCCAGATCCCCTCGCCTATCGCGACCAGGGAGCCGTCCATCCGAGCCGTGGGTGCCGTGCCCGGCGAGACATGCAGGTCGGATGCACCCCGGGCTATCACCGCGTCGAGCAGTTCATCGATAAGGGTCGGACGCGGGCGGGTGGGTGAGGAGAGATCGATGGCATCCACGGCCGGTATATCGGCTCAATCCGCCGCCACCTGAATAGGGAGCGAGAATGTCCTGGTGCGCCGACTCGCGAGGGCTCTCCGCCGCCGCTGCCCGATCTGTGGTTCCCCGGGAATGTTCGTGTCGTGGTCGGCGGTGGTGGAGAGGTGCCCGCGGTGCTCGCACCGGTTCGAGAGTCACGAGGGCTACTGGCTCGGGGCGATCGCGATCAATACGGTGGCCACCATCTTCGTTTTCATCCTGGTGTTCGTTGGATCGATCGTGAGTTCCTGGCCAGACCCCCCGTGGGGGGTGATCTCGGCGGTCACGATCGCCACCAGCATCGTGTTTCCCATCGCCTTCTACCCCTACTCGAAGAGTCTCTGGGTGGCGCTGGAGTCGAAGTTCGCTCCGTCACAAGGATCCCGTCAGCCGGATCCCCCCGACACGGCCTGAAGAATCGTGATCACCGATCCCTCGGAAAGCGGCCCGCCCAGTGCCGCCTGATCCCTGGCCGCCCGTCCCTGATAGAAGACGGAGACGTGGGGCCGCACCGCGCCGCTTTCGTCGAACACGTGGACGCGCAAGTGCGGCAATCGTGCAAACAGGTCGGCAAGCGCCCCGCCCACCGTCTCTGCCACGACCGGAATCTCCCGTCGCCCGTCCCCGACGTCAGCGAGGAGCGAGGGGATCCGGACGGTGGCCGCGGGCATCAGGCCTCGAGCACCGACACGGTCAGGATCCTCGGAAGCACTTGGGGCAGCGTGATCCAGTGATCTCCGCCGTCGGTGGTCAGATGGACCGACCCCGCCGTCGTACCCAGGAACACGCCGCCCTCTCCATCGGTCGCCGCGGCTCCGCGCAAGACGCCGGCGTACACCGGGCCCTCGGGGTGCCCCACCCCGGAGACCTGCCAGGAGTCACCCCGGTCGGTCGATCGGTACACCCGGAACGCCCCGCCGACCGGCATCCGATGCTCATCGCTTTCCAGCGGCACCACGAAGAGCGCATCCGAGGCGGCATCTCGCACGATGGTGAACCCGAAGCGAGCGGGCAAGCCCTCCTCGATGCGCTGCCACTCGTCGCCACCGTCGATGGTGCGGTAGACCCCCGAATGGTCCTGGCGCCAGATCACATTCGCATCGTGCGGATCGGCGGCGAGGCAGTGCACACAGAAGCCGATCTCGTCGTCCTCGTCGCTCGGGCCCACCTTGGTGACGCCGGAATTTTTGAGGGCCCATGACTCCCCCCCGTCCTCGGTGCGGAAGACGCCGACGGCTGAGACGGCCAACCACATGCGACCCGGGTTCTCGGGATCGGAGAGAATGCGGTGGGCGGCAAGACCGCCGAATCCAGGCTGCCACCCGGGACGAGTCGGGTGCTCATTGAAGCCCGCCACGGGCTGCCACGAAGCCGCGTCGTCGTCGCTGCGGAAGAGACCGGCCTCGTCCACCGCGGCAAACAGCGAGTCTCCGACACCGGCGATGGTCCAGATGTTGTTCAGCTTGCGCTCGCCACCTTCCGGCCATGCCGGCCCATCAACTATCTGCTCCCAGGTGGCGAGGTCGGCGCTGCGGTGGATCGCCGCGCCGAACCAGTTCGACCCAACGGCAAGCAGATGATCCCCCGACGGACCGCGCCCGAACGCGGTGACGGCCCACCCCTTGAAGATGGGTGCTTCGAAGTCCCACGAGCCCCTGCTCCCCGACCGAAACAGAAACGCCCCCTTGACTGTCCCTACCCCGATCGTGGTCACTTGCGCTCACCTCCCGCCGTTTCTGGCCTATCGGCCACGGTGCCCGTTTCCGCCATGTGCTCCCGCATCACCGCCAAACCGGTCGAGCCGATCTCGAGCAGGCGGGCGTGGAACGATTTCAAGTCGAATGCCGAGCCGTGCTGCTGTCGCTCAGCGGCCCTGATGTCGTGGATGGCCTGCTGCCCGACTTTGTACGAGATGGCCTGCCCCGCCCACCCCAGATAGCGGTTGATCTCGGATACCGACGAGTCGTGATCTTGAGCGGCATAGTCAACGAGCATCTCGACACCGAAATCGAAGGACCAGCGCTCCCCCGGATTGAACGGCTGACCCTGAGGGATCGGCAGATCGAGGTGCGATCCGATATCGATGACGACCCGGCACGCCCGCAGCATCTCTGCCGCCAGCTTGCCCATCCGATAGTCGGGCATCTCTAGATAGCCCATCTCGTCCATCAGGTCCTCGGCGTAGAGCGCCCACCCCTCCCCACTGCCCGAGTACCACACGAGGAGCTTCTGCAACCGGGAAACCTTGTCGCCCGCCGTCATCTGGATACCGCTCTGGAGGTGGTGGCCGGGGAACCCCTCGTGATAGGCGGTGGTCACTTCGTCGAATAGAGGGATCACCTGCTTGTCGCCCTTCGACCACCACACCGAGCCGGGGCGGGAGAAGTCTTCGCTGGGGCTGACGTAGTAAGCCCCCAGCGATCCTCCCGGGGGAGCCATCTTCACCTCGACCTTCCTGATCTGCGCGGGCACGTCGAAGTGTGAGCCGTCGAGGTCGGTCAGCGCGACCTCGAGGCGCTCCTGCATCAGGTCACGGAACTCGGCCTGGCTGTGGGCGGCCCGGGCAGGATCGGTCTGCAGCACGCGCAGCACCTCCGGCAGATCGCCGCTGGGGAGGATCTCGCCGGCCACCGACTGCATCGCAGCCCTGATCCGGGCCACCTCTTCCCAACCCCATTCGTAGGTGGCCTTGGGGTCCAGGTCCGACCCGAGGAACTTGCGGGCGAGGCGCACATACCGCTCTTTGCCGACCCCGTCGGCAGCGATCGCATTCGGCAGATATCGGCTCTCGAGGTAGTCCGCCAACGACCCGTACGCCGCCCGGGACGACCCGATGCCTGCCTCGATCCGCTCGATCGTCCGAGCATCGGCTACTCCCGACTCGACCACCGCTGCAGCCAGCGGATTGAAGCCGGACTGGTCGCCGGCGTGGTTGCGCGCCTGGCGAACCGCCTCCACCACCTGACGCCGCGCCACGGTCTTGCCCTGGCTTCGTCCCACCTCGAGCAGCTCCTGGTAGCCGCCGAGCGCCCCGCCGAGACCCTCCAACCGGGCGGCGATGTTCGACCAGCCCTCCGCAGTGGAGGTGTCCATGTGGTCGAAGATCTCGCGAATGTCCTGCAGGGGCGACGAGATGCTGTTGAGTTCGAGGAACTGCTCGCCCGAATCGAACCAGTTGACCCAATCGGAACATGAATGGACCGCGACCCGGTGGGCCATTCTCGCCCACTGGTCGTCGGGCACTTCGATCGCGTTGACCCGGGCGAGTTGGTCGCGCACCATGTCGGCCGCGGCCTGCTGCCCGATCGGCGAGAAGTCGTCCCACTTGTCGTCCTGGCCCGGGATGCCGAGGTAGGTGCCCAGGAGGGGAAGTCGGGCGACTGTCTCGTCGACGATGTCACTACACAATTGATAGATGTCTCCGGACACTGCCCGCGCCTCCAATCTTGGGGGCGCGCGAATCGGCTCGCCCCCTTGGCCCGGGCGACGATAGCGATACGGCACCGACCCGAAGCCCCGGACTTTGCGCCCTGGCGGTGACCTAGTCTCCGCGCCCATGCCCCACGCCACCCGCAGGGACGCGTTCCTGGCAGGCGTCAGGAGCATCTTGCCGATCCTTCTCGGGGTGTTCCCCTTCGGAGTGATCGCCGGGGTGGCTGCCGTCGAAGCCGGCCTCGACACCCTGCAGGCGATTGCCCTCTCTCCGATCATTTTCGCCGGCGCCTCCCAACTCGCCACCGTCGACCTGGTCGCCCGGGATGCTGCGCCGGTGGTGATCGTCCTCACAGCCCTGGTGATCAATGCACGGTTCGGGATGTACAGCGCCGCGCTGGCTCCTTGGCTGCGCGGGACCCGGCCGGCCGCCAAGGGGCTCGCCGCCTATCTACTGACCGATCAGGCGTTCGCGGTCAGCGTGACCCACTTCGAGCGCGACCAGCAGGATCTCGGGCTGAGAACCGCCTTCTTCTTCGGGGCGGCCATACCGCTGTGGGTGACCTGGCAGGTGTCTTCGGTCGTCGGCGTCTTGATCGGTGCCGGAGTACCCCCGGAGTGGTCGCTCGACTTCGCCATCCCTCTCGTCTTCATGGCCCTGCTCTTGCCGGCCGTCAAGGATCGGGGAACCCGGGCAGCCGCGCTGGTGGCCGGCACCGCCGCGGTCGTCTTGATCGGCCTGCCGTTGAACCTCGGGCTGCTCGCCGCCGCCGCGCTAGGAATCTCCGCAGGCGTCCTCGCCGAGGTCACCCGATGACAAGCCACTCCCCCGCACTCATCTGGGCGCTGATCGGGATGATCGGGCTCGGCACCTGGCTGATCCGGCTGTCCTTCCTGGCGCTCCTCGGCCGGGTGGAGCACATGCCGCCGATGCTGGGTCGGATACTCCGCTTCATCCCCGCTGCCGTCCTGGCGGCGCTGGTACTGCCTGCCCTGACCCACTCCACCGGCGAATTCGAGCTCGCCACCGATCGGTTCATCGCCGGGGCAATCGCCGGCGTCGTCGCGTGGCGGACCAAGAGCGTCCTGGCGACCATCGTCATCGGCATGGGGTCGCTGTGGATACTGCAGGCTGTCGGCTGACCCCCGTAGAGAGCGCCTCCGCGGAAGCCATCAGGCACGGACGGCGCCGGGCACATCTTCCCAATCGCCAATCGCCAATCGCCAATCTGCCTCACCCTCAGCCGCCGGCGAAGCAGTCGAGACCCACGAAGATCGTGTCGTCGTCGTCGGGGCTGGTGAGGATGGCGATCGACGAAGCGACGGTCTGGAACTCACCGAGACCCGGTTCCCAGGTCAGTGTCGTCGAGGTGTATTCCCAGGAGACCCCGTCGCCCGAGGTAGCCGATCCGATCTCGAGGCCGTCGGCGGTGCATCGGATTCCGTCCTGGTGCGTCACCGACCCTCCCACGCCGAACACAGCGTCTCCCCCACCCTCGAGCCCCGCAAACCGCAGTTCGCAGCCGTCGAGGTGGAAGAACCCGACGAATTCTGTCGAAGCCCCTGCGAAGACCGCGGCGAACCCGATTTGTTCTGGCGCACCGCCGAACTCTCGGGCCCCGTACGCCCGCGCCGGCCCTTCCACCAGCACCTCAGCGGCGTAGCCGTAGTCGAGAGCCACCTGAACGAACCAGTCTCCATCCCCATCCTGGTAGGCGATCAGCAGGTCCAAGGCACCTCCGACGCCGTCGAAGTCGCCGAGAACCGACGTCACCTCTGGCGCGTCCAGCTCCGGAGTCGTCACGCCGGGCATCCCGGCGCAGGTACCGGCCGCCGCGGTGGTGGAAGTCGCCGGCGCTGCGGTCGTCGTGGTGGCCGGCTGGGTGGTGACGGAGGCATCCACGGTCGTAGTCGTCGCTCCCTCCGCGGTCGTGGTGGTGGCGGCGTCGATCGACGACGTCGTGGCCGCATCGCCGCCGCCGTCTCCGCCAACCATGATCGCGATCAGGACGAGCAACAACGCGGTGATCACCGCGGCCAACACGATGAGGATGCGGGAAGTACGCAGGTTCATGGTCCCGACCATAGGCCTTCGTCGCGCGGATGAGGCGGTATCCTCAGGATCTCCCTCCCCATCCGGGCCGTGCAATGCTCGTAGTCGCCCTCGATACCGAGATCTACCTGAAGTCGCCGCGCACCCAGCGCCGGATGCAACGCGTCCTGACCGAGAACATTGCAACCGCGCTGGATGGTGCGGTGCGGGTCACCCGCCTCGCGGGCCACCGCCTCCAGGTCGAGTCCACCGACCCTCGAGGGGTGGAACGACTCAGCCGAATCTTTGGTATCGCCGCCGTCGAAAAGGTCGAACGGGTTGCCGCCACCGACTTGGAGGGCCTCGCCGACACCGTCGCCGATCGTTTTGCCGCCGCCGTCGCCGGGCGTTCGTTCGCGGTGAGGCCGCGTCGGATGGGCTTGCACTCGTGGACCTCTCAGGATCTCGCCGTCGCCGCCGGCTCCCGCCTCGTCGACGCCGGCGGTCGAGTCGACCTCACCAACCCTGAGGTCACAGTCGTCGTCCGGGTGGTCGATGAGGTCGCCGACCTCACCGTGGAGCGTCATCCTGCGGTCGGGGGCTTCCCCCTGGGCACCCAGGGCCGGGCTCTGGCGATGTTCAGCGGCGGAATCGACTCCCCGGTCGCGGCGTACATGGTCGCCCGCCGCGGCGTGGTTCTCGACTACCTCCACTTCTCCCTCGGATGCGGGCAGGCAGATCACGCCGCCGGGATCGCCCACGACCTGTTCGAGCGATTCGGGGCAGGCAGCGACCCCTGGTGGATTATCGCCGACATCGAGCCCCTGGTCCCAGAACTCACCCGCAGGGTCGATCCCCGAATGCGCCAGATGGCCCTGAAGGCACTGATGTACCTCGCCGCCGACCGGATCACCGCCGACCTCGCCGACAGCCGGGCACTGGTGACTGGCGAATCTCTCGGCCAGGTCTCGACGCAGACCCTCGACAACCTCGCCAGCCTCGACCGGATGGTGCCGACTCCTGTGCTGCGCCCTCTGCTCGGCCTCAGCAAGAGCGAGATCAGGACGCGAGCCGAACAAATCGGCACCTACGAGGCATCGGCGAGGAGCCGGGAACTGTGCGACATCAGCGAAGGCGGTCGGGTGACCGTATCCACCAAGCCGGCACAGGCCGTTTCAATTGCTGTTGCGATCGACGATCTGGTCGACCAGGCAGTGACGACCGCCAAGCGCCAACGTCTCCGCGACTGGATTCCCGGCTCCACGACCTGATCGCCGGCCCCACTTTCCTGACACCGACGGCTACTACCGTTCCGTCGCCATGTCGGAACCACTCGTCTCAGCCCGCAACCTTCGCAAGTCCTTCGGTGAGCTGGTAGCCGTCGACGAGATCGACTTCGAGGTGAGACCGGGGGAGGTCTTTGGCTTTCTCGGCCCCAACGGCGCAGGGAAATCGTCGACGATGCGAATGATCGGCTCCGTGTCGCCGGTCACCTCGGGTGAGCTGCGAGTCCTCGGGATGGACCCCGCCCAGGACGGGGCCCGAATCCGGGCACGGCTGGGCGTGGTCCCCCAGGAAGACAACCTCGACGAGGAACTCACCGTCTACGAGAACCTCCTCATCTACGGTCGCTACTTCGGCCTGCCCAAGAAGGTGATCGACGGACGGATCGACGAGCTTCTCAAATTCGCCCAGCTCGATGAGCGCAGAAAGAGCCGGGTCGAGCCGCTGTCGGGCGGCATGAAGCGGCGGCTGACGATCGCCCGCGGGCTCATCAACTCCCCCGAGCTGCTGCTCCTCGACGAACCGACCACCGGCCTCGACCCCCAGGCGCGCCACCTGCTGTGGGACCGCCTGTACCGCCTCAAGCGGGAGGGAGTGACTCTGATCATCACCACCCACTACATGGACGAGGCCGAGCAGCTCTGTGACCGGCTGGTCATCATGGACAAAGGAAAGATCGTTGCCGAGGGATCCCCCCGGGAACTGATCGAACAGCACTCGACCCGCGAAGTCCTCGAGCTGAGATTCGAGGTCGGCACCCAGGAAGAGCATGCCGACAAACTCCGGGATCTCGGCACCCGAATCGAGATCCTTCCTGACCGGGTGCTGGTCTACACCAACGATGCCGACCACGCCTTCGACGAGGTCCACGGCCGCGGGTTGGTCCCCGAGTCGACCGTCAGCCGGCGGGCGACGCTCGAAGACGTTTTCCTCCATCTCACCGGTCGGTCCCTGGTCGAGTGATGATCGGGATCAACCTCTCCCACCCGGCCCGTCTCATCGAGGCTTCGGCGCGGGTGTATCGCCGCACCTACCGCGGCAGCCTGGTGAGCACGTTCTTCAATCCCATTCTGTTTCTCCTGGCGATGGGCGTCGGGCTCGGCAAACTGGTGGACAGCGGTTCGGGCGATGCGACGCTCGACATCCCGTACCTCACGTTCCTCGCACCCGGCCTGCTGGCGGCCACTGCAATGACGACCGGGGCCAGCGACTCGGCCTTCCCGGTGATGGCCGGTATCAAGTGGCGCAAGAGCTACGACGCGGTGCTGGCAACCCCGATAGGGGTAACCGATCTGGTGGTGGGGCATCTCGGATGGGTCGGGATCCGGCTGGTCTTCGTGACGCTCGTCTACTCGGCGGTGATGACCGTCTTCGGAGCCACCACGGTGGTCGAGGGACTGCTGGCGATACCCGCTGCCGTGGCCACCGGGATGGCCTTCGCCGGGATCGTGACTGCGTACACCGCCCGACTCAAGGACGAGCAGGGCCTGTCCTCGCTCTTCCGTTTCGGCATCACCCCGTTGTTCCTGTTCTCGGGGACCTTCTTTCCAGTGACCCAACTCCCCGGGTGGCTGCAGCCGGTCGCCTACGCCACACCCCTCTGGCACGGCGTGTCGCTATGCCGCGGACTCGCACTCGGAACCGAGTTCGAGGTGGACCCGCTCGTGAGCATCGGGTACCTCCTCGCGCTGATACTGCTCGGAATGGTGCTGGCTACGAGGATGATGCGGAAGCGGCTGATCAAATGAGTGCGACGCTCCACCCCCGGGTGATTCCGCCGTTCATGCCTGGCAGCGCCCTCCGGATGCTCGAACGGAGCTTCCTCGTCTACCGACGCATCTGGGTCATCGTCTTCTCGGGATTCTTCGAGCCGGTCTTCTATCTGTTCTCGATCGGTGTGGGGATCGGCAAGCTCGTCGGCGACGTGCCCGGACCCGACGGCACCATGGTCGCCTACGCGGCGTTCGTCGCTCCCGCCCTGCTGGCGGCCTCGGCGATGAACGGTGCCGTCTACGAGTCGACCTTCAACATCTTCTTCAAGTTGCGGTACGGCAAGGTGTACGACGCAATTCTCTCCACTCCGATGCTCCCCCGCCACATTGCAGTGGGCGAGATCGCCTGGTCGCTCGGCCGGGGGCTCCTCTACGCCGTGGCATTCCTGGTCGTCATCACGGCCTTCGGCTATGTGCATTCGGCGTGGGCGGTCATGGCCGTCCCGGCCGCGGTTCTCATCGGATTCGCCTTCGCCGCGGTGGGGATGACTGCCACCACCTTCATGAAGTCGTGGCAGGACTTCGACCTGGTGAACATGGTCACGCTGCCGCTGTTCCTCTTCTCAGGGACCTTCTATCCGCTCGACGTCTATCCGGAAGCGATCCAGACGATCGCCCGCTTTTCGCCGCTCTACCACGGGGTCGAGCTCATCCGCGCGTGCACCCTCGGGTCGTTCGACTGGAGCATCGCCGGGCATCTCGGCTTCCTGATAGGGATGGGGGCGGTTGGGGTCGCGATAACGGCCCGGCGGCTCGACAAGCTGCTGCTCTCCTGACACGACAGGGCCGGCCCGAAGGCCGGCCCCATCGATCGCTCTCTATTTCCGGTTCAACCTTCGACGGTGATCTCCCCGGTCATGGTGGGGTGGATGGAACACACATAATCGACCACCCCGGGAGCGGTGAAGGTGTGCTCGAAGGTCGCTCCACCGGCCATGGACCCGTTGAACTCGCCGCCGACGGCAGTCGCAGTGTGGGTGGTCGCGTCCGTGTTGCTCCACCGAACGGTCGTCCCGACCGACACGGTGAGGTTCTGCGGGACGAACGCAAAGCCCTCGATCGACACCTCCTCGGTCTCGCCGGTCCCTGTCGGCGCGGTGGTCGCCGATGCCGCCGTCGTGGTCGTCGCGGGTGCGGCGGTCGTCGTGGTCGTGTCGTCGTCGCCGCAGGCTCCCACCACGAGCACGACAGCCGCCGATACGATCGCCATACGCATCATGTGTTTCAAGTTGATCCCTCCTGAGGTCATCCGACGTTAGCGGGCACCCATGTTTGCTCTCGCCGAGGGTTGACGGATGGCAATCGGGGGATAACCGTCATCTACCAATCCTCTAACAGGAGAACCAGATTGCGTAACAAGACCCTGCTCAGCGCGGCCTTGCTGCTGTTGGTGGTCGCGTGCGGTGACGACGATTCGTCTTCATCGACCACAACGAGTGCCGCCGTGGATACCACGACCACCCTGGCCACCACCACTACCAGCGCGGCGATCACCACCAGCACCGGGGCCGCCACCACGACCACGAGTGACGCCGCAACCACCACGAGTGTGGCCACCACCGGACGATTCCTGACGACTGCGGAGGACGGCGAGCGCGGCGAGATCCTGGTCGATCAGGACGGGTTCACCCTCTATCTGTTCCAGCCCGACAATCAGTCGGCTCCTACCTGCACCGGTACCTGTGCAACCACCTGGCCACCGTTCGAGGACGATGGCGAGGTCGGTGCGGGAGCGGGTATCGATCCGGCCCTTCTCGGCTCCACGCCGCGGCCGGACGGAAGCCTGCAGGTGACCTACAACGGATGGCCGCTGTACTACTACCTGCCTGACGTGACCCCGGGCTCCACCCGCGGTCAGGGCATCGGCGGCAACTGGTGGGTCGTCGCCCCCGACGGCGAACCGGTCATGGACTGAGCCCCAACCAAGCAGCGAGAGAGAGCCCGCCACCAGGCGGGCTCTCTCCTGAGGGACTCCCGTCGCGTCAGTCGGCCTGCTTGCCTTCGTCTCTTGCGTTGGCGATCAGCGCGAGGAAATCTCAGGCCGGGCGGACCGACTCCACCACCCCGATGACCTCGGCAAGATCGGCGACCAGCCATGGAACCGAGTCGTCGTCAGGGACATCGTCGTCGACATCTGCTTCGAGGAGCGCCTGCACACGGCCCCGGGCGATGGCCCGGTCGCCGACGACCTGAAACACCCCATCGTCACCGCCAAGGACCGCGTAGAAGCATTCCACCGACGAGATTCCCGGGGCGGACTCCCCCTCGACGTACTCGAGGAACATCACGAATCGATCCCCTTCCCCGAGCGGAGATTCAACGGGGGCACCAACGGCGGAGGTATCGGCCCGGAGGATCGTGATCACTCCGCCCGTCTCGATCTGAACGGCGGCCTGGTGGTAGATGATCGACTCCACCCTCCCCCCGGGGACCGACGAGCCCGCCTCCGGGGGGGGGCTCGTCTTGTCTGCTATCTAGTGGAGGTGCGGGGAGTCGAACCCCGGTCCTGTGAGTTTTTGACGACGGTTCTCCGAGCGCAGCCGATAGATTTTTTTGGAAGGCAGGACCCTATCGGCGGGCGGACCTACCCCCTGAGCCGGAGTTGTCTTGACCCGCCGGTCCCGGCATCCCGGCGGGAGCATCCCCCATTGCGACGCCCGGGTCCGGTGAGGGGGGAGCCCTCCGGTCGGACGGGCCGCTTAGTTAGGCAGCCTGTGCGAAGTTGTCTTCGGCACGTATGTTTGTCCCGGTTCTTTAACGAGGACTCCGGGGACCTCGGCTCGCTACCGGCGCCTCGACCTCACAGTCGAAACCACGTCACCCCCAGGGGGTCGCGCGTGGAGCGCTCTATGCGACTGTAACAACCGCCCCCGACCAAAAAGGATTCCGGCCGCCCACTGCCCGTTCACCTCACGAGGGCGTCGCGGAGGATCCTTCCGTGAAGGATCGTTGCCAATCGCCAATCGCCAATCGCGGCCGAGCGAAGCGAGGCTCAGTCGATGCTCTTGTGCCGGATCGCACGCTGCATCTCTCGGTCCGCTTCGCGGCGCTTGACGGTTTCTCGTTTGTCGTATCGACTCTTGCCCTTGCCGAGGCCCAGTTCGACCTTGGCCTTGCCGTCCTTGAAGTAGAGCGAGGTGGGGATCAGGGTGAGGCCCTTCTCGGCGAGCTTCGCTCCGATTCGGGAGATCTCCAGCCGGTGCAGCAGCAGCTTGCGAGGGCGTTCGGGGTCGTGTCCCCCTTCGGCGGCGAATTCGTACGGCGAGATCCTCAGGCCGTACAGCCACATCTCGCCCTCCTTCACCGCGGCATACGAGTCCTTGAGGTCGGCGCGGCCGTTGCGCAGGCTCTTCACCTCCGAGCCGACCAGCACGAGGCCGGCTTCGAACGACTCGGTTATCTCGTAGTCGAACCGAGCCCGCCGATTGGTAGCGATCGTTTTGATTGCCATCTCAGATCTCCAGGCTGCATCCGTCCAGGGAGGCCGCAATTCGCAAGGCGCGATGCGCAACGCGCCACAGGATTTCGGGCGATTCTTGCGGATCGCCAATCGCCAATCGCCGCCCGAGCGAAGCGAGGGCTCGCTCATCAGTCTCTCAGGAATCCCCACATCCCGAAGGCGCTGCCGAGCAACCCTGTGCCGGCACCGAACCCGAGCAGCAGCAGTGCCTGCCGGAGCATGAAGTCGGTGGGGGGGCTGATCGACCCGCCGTCGGTGGCGGTGGACAGCAGCGCGGCGATAGAACCGCCCACCGACCACACCAGGGCGATGGCGAGCACGGCACCGATCACCCCTTCGATCACGCCCTCCAGCAGGAATGGAATCCGTACGAACCAGTTGCCGGCGCCGACCAGCTTCATGATGCCGATCTCGTCCCTGCGGGCGAAGATGGCTATCCGAATGGTGTTGGCGATCAGCACCACCGCCGCCGCCCCGAGGATGACCATGATCCACAGCGCGAACGCCCGCATATGGCCTGCCCGCGCGACCAGCGCATCGATCGCCTCGTCGGCCGACGACACCTGCGAGACGCCGTCAACCACCACCAGCCGGTCGCGGATCGCCGAGTAGTCCGCGGCCTCGGCAGGCTTGATACGGAACGAGGCGGGCAGGATCGATGGATCCTCCTCGACGATGTCGATGAGGGACGGCTGATCGGAGAAGATGTCCCGGAACTCGTCGAGCGCCTGAGACTTGGTGAAGTAGGTGACCTCGTCGACCTCGCCCCAGGTCTGGATCTCCGCCTGCATGCCGTCGATCTCTTCGATGCTCAGGTCGTCGCTCAGGAAGGCGATCACCCTTACGTTGTCGTCCCAGCGGCCGATGTCCTTGTCGATCGACCAACGCACCACGATCGTCCCGAACACCAGGGCGAGCATCACGAGCACCGCCACCACGGCCGCGAACACCACCAGCACGTTGCGACGGAGGTTCGAGATCGCCTGCTCGAGGATGTATTGGAACCTCACGTCAAGCCTCGGCGCCGCCGGGACCGTCGGCGAAACCGGCAGTGACGGATTCCCCGGCCCCCATCTGGTACGCCCCACGGCTCTGGTCGCGAATCACACGACCGCGTTCGAGCGCAACGACCCGTCTCCGCATCGCGTCGACGATGGCGTGGTCGTGCGTAGCCATCACCACGGTCGTCCCGGTGCGGTTGATCCGGTCGAGGAGGCGCATGATCCCGACCGAGGTGGCAGGGTCTAGGTTTCCCGTCGGCTCGTCCGCCAGCAAGATCAAGGGCCGGTTGACGAAGGCCCGGGCGATCGATACCCGCTGCTGTTCGCCGCCTGACAGCTGGTTGGGCAGGCGATCCGCCTTGGCGGCGAGACCGACCAGCTTCAGCACCTGCGGCACTTGTGACCGGATCACGTGCTTCGGGCGGCCGATGACTTCGAGGGCGAAGGCGACGTTTTCGTGAACGGTCTTGCTCGGCAGCAGCTTGAAGTCCTGGAACACGGTGCCTATCGAGCGGCGGAGCAGGGGCACCTTCCAGCCGGGGAGCGTGGTGATGTCCTTCCCGGCGACCCAGATTCGACCCGAGGTGGGCAGCTCCTGGCGGAGCATCAGGCGGATGAGGGTGGACTTGCCGGACCCGGACGGGCCGACGAGGAAGACGAACTCCCCCTTCGAAATCTCGAGATCTACATCCCGGACGGCAACGGTGCCGCCGTCGTAGATCTTTGCTACATCCTGCAACCGGATCATGTAAATACGCCTCTCGGAGTGCTGCTCTCGACGTCAGCCGTCGGCACCCACCCGCCCGTGACGCTCGGGGCGAGGTTAGCGGTGGCCTAAAACAACACCGGTGATTGTGAGGCGCTGCGCTATTTCTCCGTTTGCTCGCGACGCCACTGCAGATACGCGTCGACGAATGGCTCCAGTTCGCCATCGAGGACGCCGGTGACATTGCCCACCTCTGTATCGGTGCGGAGATCCTTGGCCATCTGATACGGCTGGAGGACATAGGAGCGAATCTGCCGACCCCAGGCCGCCTCCCCCTGCTCACCTCTGATCTCGTCGAGATGGTCCTCACGCTCACGGCGCGCCAGCTCGGCCAGACGGGCGGCGAGCAGCGCCATCGCTCTGTTGCGATTCTGCAGCTGCGACCTCTCCGCCTGGCACGCCACGACGAGCCCGCTGGGCAGGTGGGTGATCCGCACCGCCGAGTCGGTCTTGTTGATGTGCTGCCCGCCGGCGCCTGACGCTCGAAAGGTGTCCACCCGGAGGTCGTCGGGATCGATCTCGACATCCTCGACCTCCACTTCGGGGATCACGTCGACCCCGGCGAACGAAGTGTGCCTTCGGGCCGCCGAGTCGAAAGGGCTGATCCGGACGAGACGATGTACGCCGCGCTCCCCTTCGAGCGTTCCGTATGGCCGGTCGCCGCGGACAGTGATCGTGGCGGAACGAATTCCGGCCTCCTCGGCTTCGAGGTACTCGTCCACTTCCACTTCGAAGCCGGAGCGCTCCAGGAAGCGGAGATACATCCGCAGGAGCATCTCGGCCCAGTCTGATGCGTCGACACCACCCGCCCCGGCGTGAACGCTGAGGATTGCCGGGCTGTCGTCGTATTCGCCGAAGTAGAGCGCCTCGCGTTCGATCTTCGACAACTCGGCATCGATCGCGCCGAGCTCGCGGGCCACGTCGCCGGCGGCGGCGGCATCGGACTCTTCGTCGGCGAGCTGCAGCAGCAGCTCGGCATCATCGATCGCCGCAGAAAGCCGATCCGACCGGTCGACGATCCCCTCATTGCGCGCAAGGGTCCGGGTGACTTCGAGGGCTTTCTCGCGGTCGCTCCAGAGGTTGGGCTCGGCCGCCCGATCCCTCAGGTCGGCGAGACCATCCCGCTTGGCCTCGACGTCAAAGAAACCTCCGGGCATCGGCGAGGCGAGTACGAAGCGAGGCGATGGAGGCGCGAGGATCGTCGGTCATGCCAGAGAGGTTAGGGGGCCGGCGCTACGCAGCGGCCCCATGACACTTCTTGTACTTCTTGCCGCTTCCGCAGGGACAGGGTTCGTTGCGACCGACCTTGCCATCGGCTGTCGCCTGGCGCTTGAGAGCGGCACCGCCGGTACCACCCAGTTGGACCACCGGGTCGGGCTTTGCCTTCGGTTGGACGACCTGGGCGTGATAAAGGTATTTGACGGCGTCGTCTTTGATCGAGTCGACCATGTCGGAGAACATGTCGAAGGCCTCGCGCTGGTACTCGGTGAGCGGATCGCGTTGACCCATCGCCCGCAGACCGACACCTGAACGCAGGTAGTCCATCTCGGCCAGGTGCTCCCGCCACTTGTTGTCGACGATCGACAGCACCACCGTCCGCTCGAGCGAGCGCAGCAGATCCGGCCCCAGTTCCTCGGCCCGAGCGGTGTACACCTCCTGGGCGTCTTCGACCGCTTTCTCAGCTACTTCATCGACGGTGAACGTTCCGGCGACGAGCGACTCGGACGGCATCCGGGTGGGAAAGACGGCGACAAGACGCTGATGAAGATCCTCGCGGTCCCAGTTCGATGGCGCCACGTCGTCGTTGATGGCAGCGGCGACCGTCCCTTCGACCACCTCATCGATCCAGTCGCGGACGAGCTCCTCGGTATCTCGGCCCTCGAGGACCCGCTGCCGCCATCCGTAGATGACCTCGCGCTGGCGGTTCATCACCTCGTCGTACTTCAGCACGTTCTTGCGGATCTCGAAGTTCTGCGACTCGACCTGGCGCTGGGCGCGCTCGATCGCCTTGGTGACCATCCCGTGCTCGATAGGCACGTCCTCGGGAATCTTGAGCCGCCGCATGATCGACTGCACCCGGTCGGTGGCGAAACGGCGCATCAGGTCATCCTCGAGGGACAGGTAGAACCGGGACTCTCCGGGATCACCCTGCCGGCCCGAGCGCCCCCGCAGCTGATTGTCGATCCGGCGTGACTCGTGGCGTTCGGTGCCGAGCACGTATAGCCCTCCGAGTTCGATCACCTTCTCCTCCTGCGCACGGGCTTCGGGAACGAGCGCCGCGTGAGCCTCGTCATACCCTTCGTCCCAATCCGGGGTGTCGGGCTCGAGTCCCCGCTTGCGCATCTCGATACGCGCCATCTCTTCGGGGTTCCCTCCCAGCCTGATGTCGACGCCGCGTCCGGCCATGTTGGTGGCCACGGTGACTCCCCCCAGCCTCCCCGCCTGAGCGATGATCAGGGCCTCCCGCTCATGCTGCTTGGCATTGAGGACCTCGTGGGGGATCCCGTGCTTCTTGAGGACGTTGGAGAGCCGCTCCGACTTCTCGATGGAGACCGTGCCGATCAAGATCGGCTGCCCGAGGGCGTTTCGCTCGACGATGTCCTGGGTGAGGGCCTCAAACTTGGCGTCCTCGGTCATATAGACGAGGTCGGGTTGATCGAGGCGCGCAACGGGCTCATTGGTGGGCACCTCGACGACTTCGAGTTTGTAGATCTCCATGAACTCGCCGGCTTCGGTGGATGCGGTGCCGGTCATTCCCGCCAGCTTGTCGTAGAGCCGGAAGAAGTTCTGGAGGGTGATCGTCGCCAGAGTCTGGTTCTCCTCTTTGATCCGCACGCCCTCCTTTGCCTCGATCGCCTGGTGGAGACCCTCGCTGTAACGACGGCCCTCGAGGATGCGTCCGGTGAACTCGTCGACGATCTTGATCTCGCCGTTGGTGATCACATAGTCGACGTCGCGCTTGTAGAGCGTCTTCGCCTTCAACGCGACATCGAGGTGATGCACGAGGTCGACATTCGTGTGGTCGTACATGTTCTCGACCCCGAGGAATTTCTCCACCTGGGTCACGCCCCCCTCGGTGGTGATCACCTGGCGTTTGCCTTCGTCGATCTCATAATGGATCTCGTCCTTGAGGCGATCGGCGATGCGGGCGAAGTCGCGATACCACTTGGCGGTCTCGGCGACTCGTCCGCTGATGATCAGTGGCGTCCTCGCCTCGTCGACGAGGATCGAGTCCACCTCGTCGACGATCGCGTAGTTGTGCCCGCGCTGCACCATGTAGCGGGGATCCATCGCCATGTTGTCGCGCAGATAGTCGAAACCGAACTCGTTGTTCGTGCCGTAGGTGATGTCTGCGGCGTACTGGGGCCGGCGTTCTTCGGGTTGCATGTCCGACTGAATCAGACCCACTTCGAGCCCGAGGAAGCGATGGATCGCCCCCATCCACTCGGCATCGCGGCGCGCCAGGTAGTCGTTGACCGTGACGATGTGGACACCCTTGCTTTCGAGTGCGTTGAGGTATGCCGGCATGGTCGACACCAGCGTCTTGCCCTCACCGGTCTTCATCTCGGCGATGGAGCCATCGTGGAGCGCGCCAGCGCCGATGACCTGGACATCGAAGTGCCGTTGGCCGAGAACCCGCTTCGCCGCTTCCCGGACGACGGCGAACGCCTCGGCCTCAATGTCGGCGAGGGTCGACCCGTCCGCCAGGCGTTGCCTGAACTCTGCCGTCTTGGCACGCAACTGCTCATCGGACAGCGCGGAGATCGCCGGTTCGAAGGCGTTCACCGCGACGACGAGGCGCTCGAGGATTTTGAGTGACTTGCCTTCGCCCGCGCGAAGGATCTTCTTCAGAAAGGCCATTGAGAGTTCATGATAGAGAGAGGCGGTTGGTCAGAGAACAGGGTCGCTCGGACCGGAAGCAAGAGCCAAGAACCAAGACGAGCCCAGCAATCGATTCTTGGTTCTTGAATCTTGGCTCTTGATTCTTGAGTCTTGATTCTCGCTCAACGTTCGGCGTGCTCGCCCTGTTCCAGGATTTCGAGCAGAGAACTGGGGTCCACTCCGGCCTCGGCCGGGAGGAGCTGAGCGACCACGTCGCCCGGAGGGAAGACGATCGGACGGGGGCGTTCGACGAGGGCACCGTCGCCCTCCCGCACCACCACCGGCCCATCGGCGGGCGTAATCATCACGATCTCACCTCCATTGAGACGGAGGAGCGACCCCGGCGGGTAGTGGCCCATCATCTCGATGAAGAGCTTGAGTAGATCGGCGTCGTAGGCCGTTCCCGCCCCGGCCAGGAGCACATGGAGCGCCTCGTTCGGCGTACGGGCCGGGCGGTAGGGCCGATGCGACGTGATCGCGTCGTAGGAGTCGGCGATGGCGACCATGCGGCTGAACAACGAGGGGCGTCGTCCGCTCAGGCCGGGATATCCGCCGCCGTCGACACGCACATGGTGCTCGAGCGCTACGGCCGCGGCGAGTTCCTGACCGGGTCCGGAAGCGGTCAGGATCGCCAGGGCACCCTCCTGCGGGTGGAGGCGAACCTGGGCCCAGTCCTCGTTCGACAGGCGTCCTTCACGGGACAGGGCAGCCTCGTCCACCACGACGCGTCCGATGTCATGGAGCAGCGCCCCCAGTCCGAGCAGCCGCACCTGCTCCTTCCCAAGGCCGGCGAAGCGCCCCAGCGCCATCGACAAGAGGCAGACATTCACCGAGTGGTAGTAAGTGATCTCGTCGTGGTTTTGCACGGTTGCCATCAGCAGCGAGGCACCCGGATCGGTCGCACCTCCGGCTATGAATCCGTCGACGACATCCAGCACCTCGCCGAGCTCGAGGGTCCGAGTGGTGGACACGCCCCGCAGGGCGTCGAGGGACTCGGCATAGCTACGGCGTAGCCCCGACATCGGACGGATGTCGAGATCGGAGGTGGACATCGCCCGCTCGTTGATTCGCACCGTGCCGTCTGCCGGCAAGTCCGACGAGTGGCCCGTCACCAGGGCGGCCAGATCGGCGAGATCCCGGCGGGTAGCCCCCTTGCGAATCGTTATCGAGTCGACCCTCCGCTGCTTCATCGACTGGAGCATGCTGTGGAACTCGGTCGAGGCGTGGGCGAGCATTCGCCGATCGAGGTAGAACGCGTCGGCAGCGACGGTGATGACGGCCTCGCCGGAACCAGCAGTGAGCACCTCGCCCGCGTCGGCGAGCGCGGTGATTGCCGCCTCGCGCAGATCTTCATCGTCGATGCGGTTTATGCGCTGCCCGAGGTGCGACAGGGCACGGAGAAAGTTGTGGCCGAGGAGCTCGCTCATCGCATGCGCTCCAGCACTGCCTTGGCGGCGTCGCGCACGGTCCGCCCCGAGCCGAACCCGGATCGCTTCCCGGCGAGTCGCTCGAGTGCGGTGCGCGCGGCCGGCGAGCGCCGTTCGGCGATCACGTCGACGAGCCTCCGGGCGTCATCTGCGCTGTGCGAACCCGACTCGAGGACGGAAGCCACGCCGTCGACCACTGAGTCGCTAGGCGAGGCCCGCAACAGCGATACGGCCGCCTGCCGCACACGCGGGCTCTCGTCGCCGAGGGCCCTGAGCGCCGGAGCGATGCCGTCCTCGCCTCCGAGAACGGTCAAGGCGCGTATCACCTCGACCCGAACCCGGTCGTCGGGAT
The DNA here is from genome assembly GCA_040878325.1 of Acidimicrobiia bacterium. NCBI lineage: Bacteria > Bacillati > Actinomycetota > Acidimicrobiia > Acidimicrobiia bacterium. The sequence continues at coordinate 241,349 of JBBDMM010000010.1, read as the reverse complement.
GTTCGAGGACCCCTTCGAGGGCCGGGACTGCGGTCTCACGACCGGTGCGGCCGATCGCGCTGGCAAGGTTGCGCACGATGAACCAGCGGGGGTCGCGCAGATGAGGCGTGAGCAGCCTGACGTCGGCACGGCCCGCCATTCCGAGGTACTCCACCAGGTGGCGGCGATTCACCGGCGGCGAATCGGTGGCCATGCCACCGACGAGGTACTCCACCAACGGCTCGCCCCAGGCCATGAGCAACGGGGCGGCTGCCGGAGGATCGCCGGCCTTGGCGAGCTTCACGACCAACTCCTCGAGCAGTTCCTCGCGCGACAGTTCACGGACCGCTTCAACCACGTAGATCGCAAAGTCGTTCGGAAACACGGGAGACTCAGTTACCGCCCGCATCCAGGTGCCGGCAGCGTGGAAGTCGCCGCGACGAATCGCGTTGGCGATCCTGCTGGTCCAGACCCGTAGCACCCGGCGGAATCGTTCGGGGCGCTGCTCGATGCGAAGGAGATCCCGCAGCACTCCGACTCCGGCGTGGAGGTCGTCACCGCGTCCCGGGAACTCGGCGCGGACCCGCTCGAGAAGTAGGGAGTCGGTGGAGCCCGCCGACGATGAGTCGAAGACTGCCCGAACCAATTCGAATTGCTGCCCGTTCCAATCGACGGTGGTGTCGGGAGCCGTCGTGGCGGTCGACTGATCGGTCATTTCACAGCTCGACGAGGTGCTCGCGAATCGCGTACAGCACGGCCTCGTTGCGGGAATGGAGGCCCAGCTTGTCGAGGATGTTGCGCACGTGATTCTTCACGGTGTTCTCGCTTATGAATAGCACGCGCCCGATCTCCTTTGATGTCATTCCCTTGGCGACATGCTGGAGGACCTCGATCTCGCGGCCGGTGAGGGCGGGACGGCGCGGGGCGACGAAGTCCTGGTGGCGCAGGAGTTGCGACAGCACGTCGAGCAGCTTGCCGGTCATGAGACCGGAGATCGCCGCGCCGCCGGCGGCCACGGAGTGGAGCGAGCTCGCCAGCTCGCCGAACGGGGCGTCCTTGACGAGGTAGCCGCGGGCACCAGCCCTGATGCATTCGAGGAGGTCCTCCTCGGATTCACTGGCGCTGAGCATGACCACGCTCGAGCGGGGCGACACGGCTCTGATCTTCTCTACGACGTCGAGGCCTGAGATGCCCGGCATGAGGATGTCGAGAAGCACGAGGTCGGGCTGCAGCGATTCGGCCTGCGACACGGCCCGCTCGGCGTTGCTCGCCTCACCGGCCACCGTGAAGCCTTCGCGCTCGAGCGCGGCCGCGAGGCCGGTTCGAAACAGCTCGACGTCGTCTACGACGAGAACACTGGTCACTCTGGTTCAATCAGCCCGAGCGATCCCCCACGCCGGCGATACAGGACCCCGTATCGGTCCGTATCGGCGTTGAGGAATAGATAGAAGCTGTGTCCAAGCAGTTCCATCTGAAGGGCCGCCTCCTCGGTTGTCATCGGCTTGACCGCAAATCGCTTGACACGATCAATCCGAAGTTCGTTTTCGTCTTCGTTGTGTTCTTCGACGCTCGCCCCGCCGTCATTGAGTCGTTTCTCGTGAGGCTGGCGATGGAGGGTGATGATCCTCTCCTTCAGCTTCCGAAGGCGCCGCTCGTACTTGTCGATCGCCAGATCGAGCGCGACACGCTCCTCGAACGAGGCAGCCTCGACGCGCACCACCTGACCGGCCACCTTCGAGGTGATCTCCACCCGGTACTTCTCTTCCGAAATCCTCGGATTCCGCTCCACCGAGAACTCGACATCGATGAACTCGCCGTCATCGAAGACGCGGGTGGCGTGCTCCACCTTCCCGGTGGCCATTTCCCGCAATTCGTCCGAGAGGCTCATGTTCGTTGCATGGACGCGGATATCCACGGGGTCTCCTTTCAGAGGCGATGGTCGGACGGGAAACGAGGGGCAGGCGCCGCACGAGCGAGTCTCGAGCTCGTCGGCGGGGCCGTCTGCGTGCCACCCAGGCCTCCGGGTTGCGTGCTCCCCCCTCAGGGGCTGCACCAATCGTAACCCTCGGACCGCCGAAGAATCAGGGCCGAAGTCCCGCGGTCGCCGTAACCGCGTGACACGCTCCGGTCACGGATGCGGCGATGCCGAGGGTGGTGCCGGTCGTGACCACATCGTCGACCAAGACGCCGCCAGCATGGGGTCTGTTGGTCGCGGTGAACCGGGGGGTGCCCCGTCGCCTCCCCGCCGGTCCGGCTCGTCGGGCAACCCATACCAGCGGTCGCAGCGCGACGACCACCGGAAGGCCGGTCATCTCCGACAACGCACTGGCTAGCTCGGTGGCCGGGTCGACGCCATGCCGCCACCTTCGCGCCTTGACCCTCGGTACCGGCACCAGGCAGGTCGTGTGCGCCGGGAGAAGGGGCACCATCGCCGCCGCCAGCGGCCGGGCGGCTGACACCAGCCCTTCGTACTTGAGACGGTGCACCAGCCGACGAGCCGCCCCCGAATGAGCGAACGCCGAGCGCACGAGGATGCCCCGGAGATGCTGCTCCGGGGAAGGCGCCAGCGTCCCGACACACGGACCGCACAGCAATCCCCGCGCCACTTCAGCACAGGCGAGACAGATCATCGCGGTCACTATCTACGAACGGTGTGACGCGAATGGGCGATAGGGCCGCCCTCCGGGCGGCCCTAGATAGGCCTCGCTGCGCTCGGCCGCGAGAGGCCGGCCTGCGGCCGGCCGCGATGGGTGTCGCAATCACCGCGGCCGGGCAACGCCCGACCCATCGCGGAGGCCGGCGCAGCCGGCCGACCCCTAACTAGTCACCGCCCCGGAATCACAATGACCCCACCGCGACTACCCAAAGCGTTGTGCCACTACTCTCGGTAACTTAGGGTGTGATTCCACATGAACGAGGCAGGCATGGCAGTCGACGTCCAGGTCACCCGCGAACGACAGCGTCGGCGCCGGCTCCGGCGGATCGCCTGGGTGCTCGGCCCGCTGGTCGCCTGGCTGTGGCTGCGAATCGCCGGCGGCAACCCGGTATCCCCCGGTTGGCCCAACCTCCCCCCGGACGCGGCGTTCTGGCTCCCCGGCGTAGTGCTGATCTTCGTACTCGGCCTCGTGATCGTGCTGCCGATGCTCGGGAACGGAAGGTCGCCGGAGGTGGTCTATCTCCCCGAACAGATCGACGTCTCGTTCGATGAGGTGAAGGGCCTCGGCCCGGTGCTGGTGGAGGTGCGGCACACGCTCGAGGTGTTCCTCAACCACCGCCACTTTCGCGATCAGATGGGCGGGGCACCTCGCCGGGGAATCCTCTTCGAAGGCCCCCCGGGAACCGGGAAGACCCACACTGCCAAGGCTCTCGCCAAGGAGGCCGGAGTCCCGTTCCTCTTCGTTTCGTCCACCGCCTTCCAGAGCATGTGGTACGGCGCCACGGCCCGGAAGATCCGCTCCTACTTCCGCAAGCTGCGCAAGGTCGCCCGAGAGGAGGGCGGAGCGATCGGCTTCATCGAGGAGTTCGATGCGATCGGCGGTCGCCGAGGTGGCATGAGCCGCGCTGCCGCCACTGCGGTCGAGCGGTCCACAGTTTCCGAAGGCACCGGAGGCGTCGTCAACGAGCTGCTGGTCCAGATGCAGAGCTTCGACGACCCGCCCCGGTCGATCCGGTTCTCGAATGCATGGCGCCGATTTGCCAACCGCCTGCTGCCGCCCCACCGGCACATCAAGATGCGGAGCGCGGCCTACGCCAACATCCTTCTAATCGGAGCCACCAACCGCGCCGATGCGCTCGACCCGGCGCTGCTGCGGCCGGGACGGTTCGACCGGATCCTCCATTTCGGGCTCCCGGCACGGCCCGAGCGCCGCGAGATGATCGACTTCTTCTTGTCACGCAAGGCGCACGATCTCTCGCTCGATGACACTGCCCGAGATGATCTGGCAGCGTCGACGATGGGTTACACCCCTGCTTCGCTCGAGCGGCTCTTCGACGAGGCCCTGCTGTTCGCCATGCGTGACGAGCGATCCCGGCTGAGTGTCGACGACTTGCGGCGCGCCCGGATGGACATCGAGGTCGGTTTGGCAGAGCCCACGGAGTACACCCCTGAGGAGCGCGAGACGATCGCGGTCCACGAGTCCGGCCATGCCGTGGTCGCCCACCTGGTGGGCCGCGGCCGGAAGCTCGACCTGCTGTCGATCGTCAAGCGCAAGGATGCTCTCGGCCTTCTCGCCCACAGCGAGACCGAGGAGCGATACACCCGCCGCAAGACAGAGTCGCTGGCGTTGATCCAGATCGCCCTCGGAGGGATGGTCGCCGAGGAACTCTTCTACGGAGAGTCGGGGACCGGCCCGGCCGGTGACCTGGCTGCCGCCACCACGATGGCTGCCGACATGGTCGGATCGATGGGGCAGGGCGGCTCCCTGGTCTCGCTCCGTGCCGCAGATCCCGGACTGGTGGGCGGTGACCTGACCTCTCGGGTGCTCAGTGATGAACGGGCCCGCGCAGCCGTCGAATCGCTGCTCGACGAGCAGAAGGCGGTGGTCACCGCCCTGCTGCGCGACAACCGCCACCTGATCGAAGCCCTCCGCGACGCCCTCCTGGACCGCAACGAACTGGTGACGAGAGAGATCACGGAAGTGTTGGAAGAAGCGAAGGCAAGGCACGGCGCGGTGCTCGATCTGACGGACGCGTAAGGGAAGGCCGCCCGCTACCCGCTGCCCGCCCCCGGCAAGATCGCGTCCCGGCGCGTTCGCGCGCTCTTGCGGGAAGCGGGCAGCGGGCAGCGGGCCGAGCGCAGCGAGGTCCTCTTACGTCCCTATCTCCCAGGAAGCCAGGTACTGCTCTTGTTCGGGCGTGAGTACTTCAAGTGAGCCTCCCAACCGCTTGAGGGCGATGGTGGCCACCTCGGCGTCGATGTGCTCGGGGAGCCGATGCACGGCATATCCCAGGGCCTTGCCGCTGGTCACCAACCACTCTGCCGCGAGGGCCTGGTTGGCGAATGACATGTCCATGACCTCGGCGGGGTGACCCTCGGCTGCGCCGAGGTTCACCAATCTGCCCTCGGCCACGACGTGGATCCGTCGCCCGTCGGGCATGGTCCACTCGTCGAGCTCGTGGCGAATTCGACGCTTTCCGGTCGCCCGCTTCTCGAGCTCGATAAGGTCGATCTCGACGTCGAAGTGACCGGCGTTGGCCAGCACCACCCCATCCTTCATCACGTCGAAGTGCCGTCCCCTGATCACATGACGGTTGCCGGTGACCGTGATGAAGATGTCGCCGACCCGGGCGGCTTCGTCGGCATCGGCAACGGTGTAACCCTCCATGGCGGCAGCCAGCGCCCTCACCGGATCGATCTCGACCACCACGACCCGGGCGCCATGACCGTCGGCGCGGGCGGCAACGCCTGCGCCACAGTCCCCGAAGCCCACTACGACCACCGTCTTGCCGGCCAACAGGATGTTGGTGGCCCGGATGATTCCGTCGAGGGCCGACTGACCGGTGCCATGCCGGTTGTCGAAGAGATGCTTCGTCGCCGAGTCGTTGACTGCCACCACGGGGAACCGCAGCACGCCCTGCTTCTCCATCGCCCGCAGCCGGATGACCCCCGTCGTCGTCTCTTCGGTCGACCCGATCGGCTCCTGATCCTTGCGCTCCTTGAGCAGCATCGTGACCAGGTCGGCGCCGTCGTCCATGGTCACATGCGGATCACGGTCGAGGACAGCACGGATGTGCGAGTAGTACGAGTCGGCATCCTCCCCCCGGATGGCGAACACCGGAATGCCGTCGGCAACCAGCGCCGCGGCGACATCGTCCTGGGTGGACAGCGGATTCGACGCGCACAATGCCACGTCTGCCCCCCCGGCGCGGAGGACCTCCATGAGGTTGGCGGTCTCGGCAGTCACATGGAGGCATGCGGCGATACGGATTCCGGCGAGGGGCTGCTGCCGCTCGAACCGCTCCCGGATCGAGGCAAGCACCGGCATCCGTCGGCGAGCCCACTCGACCCGAAGCGCCCCGGCGTCGGCGAGCCCGATGTCGGCGATGTCATGGTTCATAGGTTCAGAGGTTATCGGGCTGGGAACCGCCCACCGACGCCAGGGGCGATTCGCAATTCGCAATTCGCAATTCGACAGAACGCGTGAACCCCCTTCGAACGCGTCTTCTCTTGCGGGCAGCGGGCAGCGGGCAGCGAGGCCCTACTCCACCAACCTCTTCTTCAACTGCTCTATCACGACGACGGGCATCGGGTCGATGTCGGCGCGCTCGGCGAGCTCTACCGACACCAGGTCCCCGATGACGATGAGTGAAAACAGCCGGGCGAGGACCCCTTCGCCGCGGGAGACGACCTCACCGGCCACCGAGACGCCGTCCATCAGATCGCGCGTCAGTTGCGCCCGGAGTGATATCCGCTCGTGATCTTCGCGATCGGAGAGGAACACGACACCCACTGCGTCCTTCCCCAGGTCGGGGTGGGCGGTCCAGCCGACCAGTTCGTTGTGATCCAGCTCGGGAAGAGCCGACCAGTAGGCCGGCGCCTTGGAGTTCTCGTTGATCTGCGTCTTCCAGCGTCCTGCCGCAGTGGCCGGTAGACCGGTCCCCCCGTATACGACGGCCACTCGACCGCTGAGTCCGGACGCGATCTTCTTCGCTTCCTCTTGTGCTTCGCCCTTGAGGAGCGCCTCGACGACGTCGGCGGCCTCGAGCAGGGCGGTGGCGGTACCGCCGACCACCCCGGATGCCTCGAGCATTCGCAACACGGAACCCGCCAGGTATCCGACCGCGGCCCGCGGCTGGGGACCCGCGGGGATCGTCAGGTGGGGGATGCCGTACTCCGCCGCCAGGGCGGCCAGAACCCCACCGGTCGAGGTTGCGCTGATGGGGAGCCCCGCACCGATCGACGCTTCGACCCCCGACCGGGTCTCCTCGGTGTTGCCGCTGTGGGATACCGCGACCACGAGAGCCCTACTGCTTGCAGCCCATCCCGGTAGCCCGTACGACTTGTGAACCGAGATGCGCCGACCGGCGGCCTCGGCGAACACCGCGGCAATGTCTCCCGCGACGCCGGAGCCTCCCATGCCGACAACGAGTCCCTCGTCCGCGAAAGGCATCACCGGGGGGTCCACCTCGGCGGCCCACCGCAGCTGCTCTGGCAGTTGGCCGATCAGCTCCCGCATCATTTCGAACCTTCCTCGGTCGGGCGCTGCGCTTCCTCGACCAGCATGTGGGGGATGCCGTCGCGCACCGGGTAGGCGAGCCCACATCCCGTGCAGACGATCGTGTCGCCCGATTCTTCGACACTGCTGCGGCATGCCGGGCACTGCAGAATGTCCATCAAGTCACGCGGCACCGACACGTGATACCTCCTCGAGGAGCCTTTCAACCCGATCGACCAGCGCCGCCACCGCCGATTCGTCCGGCGCCTCGACATTCAGTCGCAACACCGGCTCGGTGTTCGAGGGGCGCAGATTGAACCAGCGGTCGCCCAGCATGACAGTCAGGCCATCGAGCCGGTCCTGCTCTCCCTCGAAAGCAACGGCCACAGCCTCGATCGCCGCCGCCTGGTCGCCGACTTCGATGTTGATCTCGCCCGACTGGGCGTAGCGTTCGAAGTCGGAGCGGATTTCCGAGAGCCGCCGCCCACTCTCGCTGACGAGGCGGAGGAGCACGAGCAGTGCCAGGATTCCCGAATCCGCCCCGTAGTTGTCACGAAAGTAGTAGTGACCCGAGTGCTCGCCCCCGAACACGGCGCCGGTCTCTTTCATCACGGTCTTGATGTATGAGTGCCCGACCCGGGTCCGCACGGGCACCCCGCCCCGCGCCTCGATGGTCTCCGGGACCGCCTTCGAACAGATGAGGTTGTGGACGATGGTCGCCCCCGGTTCTCGACCGAGGAACCACGCCGCCACCATGGCGGTGACAGTGCTACCCGGCAGCGGATTGCCGAGGTCGTCGATGAAGAATGCGCGGTCGGCGTCCCCGTCGAATGCCACCCCGAGATCCGCCTTCTCTCGCTCGATCAGGCCCTCCAGGTCGCGCAGGTTCTCGGGCCGCAGCGGATCGGGGTGGTGATTGGGGAACGTGCCGTCCGGTTCGAGAAACAAGGGGATCAGCTCGGCCGGGATCCGCTCGAAGAGCTTCGGAATCGCCACCCCCGCCACCCCGTTGCCACCGTCCACCGCCACCCGAATCTTCCCGATCGAGTCCGCGTCGACGACCCCGAGAAGATGGTCGATATAGCGGCCGAGGATGTCGACCTGCCGTACCTCCCCTCTTTCCAGCGCGGGCGGCAGGTCGGTCTCAGCGAGCGACTTGACCTCGATGAGCCCGGTATCCACGCCCACCGGCGCCGCCGCCGCCAGGCACAGCTTGATGCCGTTGTAACCCTTGGGGTTGTGCGAAGCCGTGATCATCGCCCCGGGCTCGTCCAGGTCGCCGGCGGCGAAGTACACCATGTCGGTGGTCACCAGCCCGATGTCGTCGACGGCGACGCCCTGCGAGAGGATTCCCTCGATGAGGGCGGCCGCCAGCACGGGGGAAGAGGTGCGCACGTCACGCCCCACCGCGATCCGTTCAGATGCGGCGAAAGCGGCGAAAGCTGTCCCGATTCGCCGGGCGGCTTCGTCGTCGAGCTGATCCGGAACGGTCCCCCGCACGTCGTAGGCCTTGAAGATTGCGTTCAAATCCATCTCGGGCATTCTGGCAGCGCCCGGGC
>JBBDMM010000010.1:26781-232647 GCA_040878325.1 Acidimicrobiia bacterium | reverse complement strand
CCCCCCCCCCCCCCCCACGCCCCGGCTCCAGCCACAGCCCCAGCCAGACCCGGAGTCCGAGCCACGATGATTCTCTGGGCGAGGCTGGGGCTGGAGCCGGATTGGCCGGAGCCGTGGCTGGAGCCGGAGCCGACAGGTGCTCCCCGTAGACTCAAACGCCATGCGGCCGAGCGTCACCATTGTCATCCCGGTTCACAACGAGGCCGACTTCATGCCGTCGGCCCTTGCCCGGCTCTTCGACGAGCTCGACGGCGTCGAGGCGGATTTCTCGGTGGTCCTCGCCGAGAACGGCTCGACCGACGGCACCGGTGAGCTGGCCGAGCAGATCGCCGCGGATGAGCCAAGACTGAAAGTGCTGCGGCTCCCCGAGCCGAACTACGGGGCAGCGATGAGGGCCGGGTTCGCGTCGGCCTCCTCCGACTGGGTCGTCAACTTCGACATCGACTACTTCTCGGCCGACTTCCTCAGAGCGGCGCTCGCGCTCGCCGGCGACGCCGACGTGGTGCTCGCATCGAAGCGAGCCAAGGGAGCGGAGGACAAGCGCAGCCTGCTGCGTCGCATGGGAACCCTCGGATTCAACCTGCTGCTGAAGCTGCTCTTTCGATCGTCGGTAAGCGACACCCACGGTATGAAAATGGTCCGGGGCTCAATCGCCCGTGACCTCACACCCAAGGTCATCTCGAATCTCGACCTGTTCGACACCGAGCTCGTGATCCGGGCAGAGCGGGCCGGCGCCCGTATCCGGGAGGTGCCTGCCCGCGTCGAGGAGCTTCGGGACACCCGTTCCAGTTTCCTCAGCCGGGTACCCCGCACTCTCAAGGGTCTTTGGCGAATCCGCCGTGCCCTGACCCGGGAGAGGAAGGGAAGCAGGTAGCAGGAAGCAGGACTACGCCGCGTTTGGCGCCTGCTCCTTGGTGCGGTTTCTGCGGCGGATCCCGTAGATGGCGAGTGCGATCAGAGTCGCCGCCGTCATCCACTTGCCGGCGCTCTCTGCCCATGTATCGGTGAAGTTGAGCACGACATGCCCCTCGGTCGGCACGACGATCATGAGTGAGGGGGCCGCCCGGTAGGGGCCCGCGGCCCCCTCGGCCTCCCAATTCGGGAAGTAAGAGACCTTGACCAGGTGGGGAACCCCGATGGCGGTGGTGTCGAACTCGATTCGATGGTGATCGAGTACCACGTTCGTCACAATGCCGGCGGTGGCGATGGAGGGGCGGGCCGTGACGGTGACGTCGTCGATCCGCGGCCAATCCTCGGGGCCCTCCTCCACGAGCCACCGGTCGAGAGCGTCGATGTTGTCGTACCACTCGAGCGTGGCATCGAAGAAGCCCTCCTCGCCATCCCAGACCGCGGGGATGAAGCTCGCGGTCTCGACCAGATCGGACTGCGGGAGAGCAAAGACCGTGAACGGCGGTGCCTCGGCGAGAATCTCGAGCCCGTAGTCGGTTGCGGCTTTCTTGGCCGTGTCGGTGTAGGACACGTAATACTTGACACCGTAGACGCCCAGGTGGCGCACTCCCCTGTCGAAGTCCATTCCGTGGTATTGCAGCCCCGAGACCGGATTCGACGGTCGCTGGGAAACCTCGGCGGCGTTGAGGAAGTGAAACGGCGTCGTCAGCGACGATTCGAACAGCAGCCCCTCCATCGACGGGTGGCCCTCGGACCAGTAGCCGGTGAGCATCAAGGCCATTGGAGTGCCGTACCGGTTCATGTCGTTGTTGGCCTCCCACATGACGCGGCCCGGGGGGAGTGCATCGAGCTCCTGCATCAGCGACTGGTACTCACCCCATCGGTCCGTGTGGAGGATCCACTCCCCTTCGCTGGTCAGCGCAAGCTCCTGCTTGCCCTCGTAGCCCTCGTAGTTCCACGCCGCCCAGTGCGGCGTCTTCTGGATACCCGCGACACCAGCCAGGATGAAGAACACCGAGGCGGTGCCAGCAGCCAACCACCGGGTGGCTTCGCCGCCCTTGAGTCGTCGGGCGAGCGCCACTGCGGCGGCACCGACCGCCAACCCGGCAAGCAAGTGGACGAAGAAGTACCAGTACGGCAGCAAGCGGGCGTTGTAGAGCTTCCGGTAATCGATGAACTGGATCAGGTAGTAGCCGGCGACCGGGGTCACCAGCATGGCCACCGCCGACGAGATGGGCAGGCGGCGGGCGACCGCCCACACCAGCCCCGCCGCCGCCAGCAGGACCATCGGCCACAGCTCACGGGGGAACACCTTGTCGATCCCCTCTACCGGAAACCAACCCATGTCGGATGTGAGTCCCACCCGCGCCAGGAGGGGGACCGCCCAGAACGCGGCAATGCCGAAGCCCAACGCCCAGGAACCGACGACCGTGGCCACGCCCTTCCGCTTGAACAGCAACGGGATCGTGGCGATCAAGATGAGCATCGTGGTGATGATGTGGGAAAGAGCGGTGAGGGCCAGCACTATGCCGGGGCCTACCGAGAACCCCCGGCCCGACCTGATGTTCCGGATCAGCATGCCGAGGTACACCAGCGAGAGGGCGAACGACCACGAGAACGAGTACTCGCCTGCGAGGGTGGAAAGAGTGTTCCCGCCGTAGATCGAGAAGCTCTCCATGAAGATGAACGACCCGCCGGCGGCTGCGGCAACGAGGGAAATCGGCTTGGATGCCTCGAACGAGCGAGCCAGGTAGTACGAAGCGAAAGGCAGCGCCACCAAGCCGGCCACCGTCACCAACTTGAAGGCCACGCCGTACGGCAGCACGACATCCAACAACACGATCGTCAGCGCCGGGAGTGGGAAATAGAAGTAGAACACCGGGAATCCGGCGTACCAGTCCATGCTCCAGCCGAGCACCCGGCCTGACGGCAAGAGGACATCGCGCAGGAACGCCGGAAGCAAGACATGAGCCCCCATGTCGCCGCCGGTGGGGGTGTTCGCGATCAGGATCTGATCGGGCCGCATGAACCCGAATGCCACCGCCCCCGAAAGCACGAGGACGACCGGGGTCACCCACTTCCACCAAGGACGACGGGTGAACCTACCGGCGGTCGACTGCAGGGGTACTTCGGCGATCACGATCGAGGAGAGTAACGCCGCGGGGTGTTTCTGGGTTTCACCCTCGGCTCATCGCCACTTGCAGAAGGTCTTGCTGGTGGCTGGAGGCGTCACTGAACGGCGGAGCCGTTCAGTGCTTCCGCGCCTTCTCCAGCACACTCGTCAGGTCGAGCACTTCACTGCCCGACTCCCACCACCGGTGCTCGCACCGATGACACGAGTTGAAGGTGACATCGCTGCCGTCGGGGAGATTCAGTTCGATCTGGATCGCGTCGCGCGCACCACAATTGGCACATTCGACGGTCAGCGCTTCAGAGCGCCTGGCCATTTGGCTTCCTCCTCGTTTCCACCGTTCGATTTCCTTCGGCAAGCCCCCAGACGGGGTTGACTAGTTATTCGTTGGACGGGGTGAAAGGTCGGCTGCGCCGAGCTTGCCCACATACCGGGAGCGTCGCCTGCCGTCCTCACGCCAGTAGGCGTACCAGTACGGCCCGTGAGGACACCGGGTGCAGTTCTCCTTGCCACAGCGCACCAATTGCTTGCGGAGTTTCACCTCAGGAGTCCCGTCTTCGAAACGGACCCCACGCGACTCCAAGCGAGCCCGGGCGAGTATCACGATCCTCCTCAGCTCGTGCTCATCCATCTCGAGGACGGCGTCGAGCACGTCCCGGTCGATGGGCATCCTTCGTCAGGCGACTTCGAGCGAAGCGAATAGCGGGCGAACCGGCTGCCGGCGGTCGACGAGGGTCCAACCCACCGGTGGCGTCATCCGCCCGGCGTGGTCTTCGCACATCGCGTACCCGGCGCCGGGGACGACGGGCTCTCGAAGATCCTCGAGCCACATCGTGCGCTCCATGTAATGGAACCGCATCACGATGCCGGCCGGGGTCGCGCAGCGAACGCAGTGTTCGGTCATAGGGGTGGACTCTAATCACATCGGTGTGATTACGGAAGTGTGGTTCCGAGGACCCGGGCTTTGCCCGGCCGGCGATTGGCGAGCCGACTAGAGGCCGGCTTGCTTCAGGAGCACGGCGAGTTTGCCGGCTCTTACCTCGCCGACGATTCTTCCTGACTCCGCGCCCTGCGAATCCCTAACCACCACCAACGGCACCGCGGTTGCTCCGGTGGCGCGGAAGCGCTGGGGGTCGTCGCCGTAGCGGATCTCCTCGAACTCCACCCCGGAGGCGGCCAGGGCGTCCCGGGCCGCCGGGCACCGACGGCACGCCTCGTCGGAGAAGAACACAACCCGGCCGGCGACGCCGCTGAGGTCGAGGACCGCGGTGTCGGCTCGACGCCGGGTCCAGCGGATGGCGCCGAATGCGAACGCCACGGCCATCGCAACGGACAACGCGGCGAAGATCAGGCCGCCCGGCAACTCACTCCTCCTGAACGGATAGGCCGGTCGAAAACGCCGCACCGGTCGACCCAACGATGCTCCAACCGGCGCTGAAGGGGTCGGCGGCAAAGACCACGTAGCCCAGCGCGGTCACGTCGTCGACCTGAATGCGACGGATGGTTCCCGGGTCGAGGACCTCCTTCGTGTTGATCGTCGCCGAGGCGGTCAGCACACCGATGGTGACGGTGACCGCCTCGTCGCCGGAGTTAAGGAGCCACAAGAAGCCTTCGTCGGGTTCGGCTGCGCGAAGCCCCGGCAGCAGCCAGGTACTCGATGTCGCCGGTATCCCGGAAGTCACGGCGGTGCCCGCCTCCCCCGTTGCCACCACGGCCGCGGCAACCGGCGAGGTTGCAGTGAGCCGGGCTCCGATCACCGTCTCCTCGATGTCAGCGAATCCGATTCGAAGGGGAGATTCGGCCTCGACCGTGAACGTCAGTGCGGCTGGCTGCGGCCCGGCCCGCGTGAAGATGTCGACCGTGATCTCGGCGGGAGCGAGTCCGGGGTTGGCCACCACGATGGCGGCATCCTCCAGACCCGCCTGACGGGCGACCGGGAACTCCCACTCGGTCGAGAGCCCGGTTCCACTCCACCAGGCCTCGTCGGCGTCGTTCGCGAACGACATCGATGGCACGATCAAACCGCTTTCGGTGCGAACCGAGATCACGAGCGTCTCCCGCTGGCGCAGCAATTCCTGAAAGTCGATATCGCGCCACGACCGGGGGTTGACGGTGAGCGACCGCAACTCGCCCAGAGCTTCGACGCCGATCTCCGAGAATCCAGAGACCGTGACCCTGGCGATCTCGGGGAACGGGTTGAAGAGCCGCAAGCGAAGGGTCTCTCCGGTACGAGTGGATCCCCCAACGAAGAACCACTCGTCGGGACCGGAGGCAGCACATGTGTCCGCGGCGAGCACGTCGCCAACCACGGTGGCGGTGGCCGCCGACGGGCCGCCGGTGAACTCGATGAATGAGGGAGAGTCGCCCCGCTGGGCGATGTCCGAAAGGGTCAGGACCGCCGCGCCCGGCCCGAGCATCTCCAGCTGAGCCGTATCCGGATCTTCCCCGGGGATCGCCACCGGGAAGGTGAACTCCGCCTGCGCAGGCATCATCGAGGCCACCGACACCATCGAGTCTCGCTCCGCCCCCGACTGGGCCCACGAGCAGTACCAGATGGCGGCGTCGATGGGCGATTCGATGCCCGGCCGTTCGATGATTACCCCGGCAAGGGGCTCGGGTGCCGGGTCGGGGGCGGGCAGCAAATACGCCCCGGCGAGCAGCGCTCCGATCAACACGGCAATCGGAGTGCGCCTCACGACTTGACCCTCCTCCGACTCAATGCCCACAAGGCCGCCAGCGCGGCCAGCCAGACGCCGGCGGCGATCGCCATCATCCGCCGGGGACCGTACGGCTGGAATTGGACCGAGCGCTCGCTCGGGACCACCTGGTTCCACCACTCGACCTGCTCCCAAGAACCGGGCCCCCACCGGTGGTCGGCGTTGGATGCAATCGCAATCGCGGGCGTCGCCGCCCCATCGCCGGATCGATACCCGGTGCCGGCCAGGTTCCATCCGGTGCCATCAGGCGTGAGGGCCAGTGCGGTCGGCACCTCGTTGCGGAACACCGGAAAGCGAAGGGAAGTGAGCGGGACCAGATCGAGCTGGGCGGCGAAGACCTGCTCGAGCGGGCTGGGCTCGGAGAACACCACCCACCCGATGCCGAACTCGGCCAGCAGTCCCCCGGCTCGGCGAACCCGTCCGTCGAGCAGGTCCTCGAGCACGGCGTGGAGTGCATCATCGCCAAGCCGGGGCTCATTGAGCCGGGACTCCCAGGTGGTCGGGTACGGGGGAACGATCACCCGGTAAGGAAGACCTTCGAGTTGTCGGGTCGTGCCCGGCAACGCGATGCCGAACATCAACACCCGGGTCGGAGCGGCGTTCTGCGGGACGGCGAAAGCGAGATCGCCGGTCAATTCGTCTGCCGGAAGGCCCGCACGCCCCGGCCCGGCCACCAGCATCGTGAGCATCACCAGGACGACCGTCGCAGTCGTACCGGCGACCACGCCGATGTACTCGGTGCCCCTCACCTGTTTGCGCCGCGAATTGGCGTCGAGGGCGCATCCGACGACCACCGCCACACCGAGAGCAGCCGCGATCTGCCCGACTACCTCGACCGCGGCTCCCGAACCGAAGCTGCCGCTGCGGGCGGCGATGGCACCTAGTGCAGCCAGCACGGCGCCCCAGGCGCTAAGCGACATCAGCACCGGATCGCGTGAGGCCAGCGCACCGAAGACCGCCAGGGCCACAAGAAGAACCATCGGCCACGCCGGGTCCCAGAAGGCCTTGTCGCCCTCCCCGAGGTGGCCAAGGAGGTCGGCGTAGGGGACCCACGGCAGCAAGAGCGGCAGGGCTGCCACTGCGGCGATCGAAATGCGGCCGACTGCACCCCAGCGGTTCCCTAAGCCCACCAGGGCCCAGATCACCAAGGCCACCACGGGCACGACCAGCGCCAACGGGGTGAATGCCGCGATCACACCGACGGGGAGGACCACCCCGGCAAACCGGCCCGCCTTGGCAAGCCGCCCCCCGGTCCACGGCCGTAGCGCGCCCGAGACCGCCCACGGCAGGGCGGCGACCGATGGGATCGCGGTCCAATGGGTGGACGCGGTCGCGCCCGCCAGCGCGAAACCACCCATGAGAACGATCCCGGAGAAGTATCCGGGAACCGAGCCGATCCCCCAGGTCCGCAGCAGCCGCGCCATCCCGAAGATCCCCAGCAGGAACGACCCCAGCACGATCACGGCAACGGCGGCACCTCCTCGGCCCAGGGTCAGGAGTTGCACCAGGGCGGTCGCTGCCACCGAAGGGTGCAACACCTCGGGCGAACCCAGCCCGGCCGGGTTCCAGCCTCCGGCGTAGGCACCGAGCGTCGCCACGGCCGAATCCGGTGGCGGGAGGGAGAACCCCCCGACCGGCAAATGGTCGCCCCATATTCCCCGAGTGGCCATGAGGCCGAAGAGGATGGCGAGGAAGCCGATGAAGAAGGCCGGCTTGCGAATCCGCTGCTGCCCGGCCTCGACCGCTTCATTGAATCCTGAAAGCACGCCTTCGGGGAATCGCGACCGCAACCGCTCTCCCACTTCCTCGTAGATCTGACGGAGCCGCGCCGACCCATTCACCTGGTAGCGGAACAACTCTTCGTCGCCGACCTCCCGCCCGCGGCGGGCCTGCCACCGGGCTCCGATCGCGGAGGGCAGTTTCCAGATGTTCCAGAACCCGGCGGCGATCACACCGGGCAATGGGAACCGCCCCACGAACAACGCGAGCACGCTCTCGAGAAGCCCGACCAGGAACGCCACCGGCAACGCCCACAGCAGGGTCAGCCCGCTGTAGGCCTTGATCATCGCCCGGGTCTCCCCCGCCCGCTCCCGCCACTTTGGAGCAGGGTCGGGGCCTTCGTAACGCACCACCGACGACGGAATGACCACCACTCGACCACCGCGGAGCCGGGCCCGCTGGCAGAAGTCGATGGCGGCCGAGGTCTGCGTCATCTTCGGGTCGAGACCGCCCAGGCCGCGGAAGATGTCGCGGCGGATGAGCACCGAAGTCCCGGCGACCGAGGCCACGTCGCGGATGACGTCGTACTGCTCCTGGTCGAGTTCGCCTTCCTGCAGACCGCTGTAGGGGGCGTCGAACACGTCGGTGGCGTAGCCCACCGAGATGAGCAGCTCGGGGTTCTCGAAGTCGACCACCTTGGAGCCGGCGACGGACGCGTCGACCCGGGCCCCATCCTCGATCAACGCCTTGAGCGCTCCGGGCTCGGGCCGCGCCCGCTGCCGCAGCGCCCAGATGTAGGAAATGTCCGGGCCCATCGTGTCGTAGATGCCGCCGATGTTGGGGCGCCATGAGGCATCGGAGTCGGCGGCGACGCGCCGCACGGCTTCGTCTCCGCCCACGACGAACACCTTGGACGGTCCGTACACTTGCCGACCGATCGCTTCGAGGCACCGCTGAAGCAATGCCGCGTCGTCCGCAGTGACCACCGCGGCGACGGAGGGCGCGGGAGCCGCGCTGGGAGTGGAAGGATCCGTGGACATGACCGGGGCGCATTCTATGGAGGCAGGGATTTGAGCCGGGTGACCCTCCTCTCGGGCGGCGTCGGCGGGGCGCGCGCGGCGCGTGGCTTCGCCTCGGTGCTTGCCCCCGAGGAACTCACCGTGATCGTGAATGTCGGCGACGACGAGCGGATTCACGGAGTGCATGTCTCCGCCGATCTCGACACCGTCGTTTACACGCTGGCCGGGGTCGAGGGACCGCACGGTTGGGGCCGGGCAGACGACACCTTCACGGTGATGGAGGCCCTGGAGCGGCTCGGAGTCGACACCACATTCCGGCTCGGCGATGTCGACCTAGCCACCTGCCTCGCCCGCACCCAGGCGCTCGACTCGGGGGAGACCCTCTCGTCGATCACCGATCGGACGGCACGAGTGCTGGGCGTGCGGCACCGGGTGTTGCCGGCCACCGACGATCAACTGCGCACCAAGGTGCGCACTGCCCAGGGGGAGTGGTGCGGTTTCCAGGAGTACTTCGTGCTGCGCGGCAATCGCGACGAGGTCGCCGAGGTCGATTTCGAAGGAGCCGAGCACGCCAAACCCGCTCCCGGAGTGGTCGAGGCGATCGAAGAGGCCGACCTGGTGGTGATCGCCCCCTCCAACCCCCCGCTCTCGATCTGGCCGATCCTGGCGATCCGGGAGATCCACGACACCGTCCTCTCCGCCCCCCGGGTGGTGGCGGTGAGCCCCCTGTTCGGCGGAAAGGCGCTCAAGGGCCCCGCCGATCGGGTGATGGCCTCCCTCGGCCTGCCCGCAGGCACCGCCGGGGTGCTCACCGCCTACCGAGCACTGCTCAGCGATCTGATCGTCGACCAAGGCGACGCCGACGAGGAGGTCGACTCCGGAGAGGTCAAGATTCACCACATGGACACTCGCATCGCCCACCCGGACGCCGCCGCCCGCTTCGCCGCCGAGGTACTTGCCCTATGACGCTCGTCATCACCCCCCTCCCCGGAATCCCTGAGGTCACCAAGGGGGACGATCTCCCCACCATGCTCCTCGACGCCATCCGCCGCGCCGGCCTCGAACCCGAGCCGGGCGATGTGCTGGTGGTCACCCACAAGGCGGTCTCGAAGGCAGAAGGTGCCGTAGTGGACCTCGAAGGCGAGGAGGAACCCGCCTACCGGGCGCTGGCGATGCGAGAGGCGGTCGACATCATCCGCCGCCGCGGCGACCTCATCATCGCCCGCACCAAGCACGGCTTCATCTGCGCCAACGCCGGCGTCGACCGTTCCAACGCCGCCCCCGGCACCGCGGTGCTCCTCCCCCACGATCCCGACCGCTCCGCCCACGGCATCCGCATGGCGATCAAGGCCGCCACCGGCGTCGACCTGGCAGTCATCATCAGCGACACCTTCGGCCGCCCCTGGCGCAAAGGCCTGGTCGACGTAGCGATCGGCCTCTCCGGCATGGACGCCATCCTCGACCTCAAAGGCACCGTCGACGCCAACGGCCGCGAACTCCATGTCACCGAAATCGCCGTAATCGACGAAATCGCCGCCGCCGCCGACCTGGTCATGGGCAAAGCGACTTCGGTGCCGGCGGCTCTGCTCAGGGGACTGGAGTTCTCACCGGGAGAGGGGCGGGCGCGCGACCTGGTGAGGTCGGCGGAGGAAGATCTGTTTCTGTAGGGCGGGGGCCCCCCCCCCCCCAAACCGAAGATGCGCTCACGGGTCCAGTCCTGCTCGCAGAGTCAGCTGCCCCCCTCGGCCCTTCGGGCCACTCCCCCCGGAATACCGGGGGGAGACGCAAGAAGCACCGTCCTCCTCCGGCTTCCAGGGGAGGTGGCGCCGCCGCTTCGGTGGTGAGGGAGGGGGCAGCTGAGACAGCGTGCGGTCAGACGACGGGTCCAGCCCCGCCCGCAGGGTCAGCTGCCCCCCTCGGCCCTTCGGGCCACTCCCCCCGGAATACCTGGGGAAGACGTTCGCTCACGGCAACCAGAACCCGTCGATCAGCAGTTGGGCGTCTTCTTCCGAGTCGCAATTGATCCAGATCGAGTCGACGCCGTCGCCCACCACGATCACCCATGTGTCGGACTCGCCTTCCTGGCGCCTGAAGGTGAACCACGGAAGCGGAACCTCGGTCCCATCCACGTCCACGCTCGCTTCCACCGTGATCTCGGGACCGCCGTACCGTGCCGAGAGCTGGCATGAGCCCCGGGGCGCTTCGAACGCAAAGGCCACCACCTCGCCGTAGGACCCGTCCGGCCACTCAGTCTGCGTCAGACCCACCGTGGAGCGGAGCCAAAACCCGGTTGGGATGTCCAGTTGCATCACGCCGACCGGGATCGTCGGTGGGTTGGCGACGCTGCCGTCGCCGAGCCGCTCGATCGGGTAGCGAAGCACCTTCTCGCCGAACGAGTAGATGGCGTTGTCGGTGCCGATCAGCGTCGGTTGCCAAGACCAGCCGCTGAGTACATCCATCGGGATCGGTACCCAAAGGGACCGCACCGGATCCCAGATCGCCATCCCGGAGCAGCCCACCTGGGCCACCGGCAGATCGCCGACAGCGACGAGGAACGCGTCGCACTCGGAGAGACGCAGCGGCAGGTTCTCCCCGAGGTGGACGTCAGCGAAGTCCACCACCCGGGCCACCTCACCGTCCCGGGTGACCACGAACAGGCCGTGCTCGGTCAGGACGCTGAGGCGCCCCGCCTCGCCGATACCGAGTGAGGCAACGCTCTCCCAGGTTTCCGCTCCGGGGACCAGCCAGTAGAGGTCGCCTGCTCCGATGGCGGTGATCCGCTCCCCGCCCCACTGGTGGAACACGCTCGGTGATCCGACCTGTGATCCCGCGTCCGGGACGATGGGAATCTCGATGGTCTCGCCCCCATCTTCGTCAGGTACCCAGGCGAGACCGAACACCGGCGCTGCCAGCGACCTCCCGATCCATACCACCTCGGCCCGGAACGGCACCCGGTCGAAGAACTCGCCCTCCAGGACCGTCCAGGAGTCCGCCACCGGGTCGTATGTGGCGGCTCCGCTCACGCAGTTGGGGGTGACGAGGGCGGCGCCGCGCAGCAACACCGCATCGCCGATCCACGTGGCAGTGGCCTCAGTCAACGGGCAGAGGCCGTCGGGCGGATCGGATGCCATCCGCCAAACCCCGGTGGTGGGATCGAACAGATAGGCGTCCTGGTGGAACCTGGCGAAGTTGGGGGTCTCCTGCGAGTACCCGTCGTGGCCGCCCCAGACGAAGATCTCGGACCCAGTCCACACCACCGCGGTCCGCATCCTTCCGGCCACCGGGCTCCCCGCGATCTCCTCCCACCCGGTGCCGATGATGATCTCGGGTGACGGCGGCGCTATCTCCACATCTTCCACGAGCGCCGACCTCAGGCCGAGATGGAAATCGGATACGGCGCCGGGGAAATGGCTCGGATCCGGCCCCTTCTGACAGTGGATGAAGACCACGTCGCTGGTGCTGGTAGGAACGGCCGCCGCCCATCCGTCGTGATCGGCGCCGCGGTAGTAGGTAGCGGGGAGCACCGGGCGACCCGGACTGTCAATAATGCCAGGGCCGACTTCGATGAACCCCTCAGGTGACCACCCCTCGGAGGCGTAGGTGGAAGTCACCGAGCAGGTTGCGGTAGGGCTGAGAAAGACCAACCCGATGGTCTCGTCGTCCGGGATGATGCCGTCCGGCGACTGATCCGGGGCAAACGAGGAGACCAACTCCCATCCCGGAGGAATGTCGAGTTCCGCCACGCCGATCGGCACCGTCGGTGGCGGCTCGATCGAGCCGTCGGCAGCGCGCTCGATCTCGAACCGGCGGAAAGTGTCACCTCCAACCGTGTAGATCGCGTCGTCGGCACCCACCAGCTCCCCGGAGTTCCCGCCGTCGAGCGGCACCGGTATCCACGAGGACCGCACCTCGTCCCAGATCCCAATACCCGAGCACATCCGCACCACCGGTGTCCCCCCGGCAGATACGGCCTCAGGAAGGCACTCGTAGAAGCGCAACGGGAGATCACCCGGCCGCGACCAGACGCTGGTGTCCCGATCGAGCACCGCGGCCGCCGCCTGGTAGTTGACGACAAGGAGCCCCTGGTCGGTCCACACGCTGTCGCGGGCACGATCAGGCACCGGTGGTTGGGCCAGCGTTCGCCACTCCGCTTCCTCGCCGGGTACCCAGGCGTAGACCGGGCCTGACCCGACGACCAGGATTTCAGAACCGCTCCAATGCGCCCGCTGCGGGCTGTGAACGGCCGCGTCCGCGTCCGCGGGCGTCGCCATCATCCCGTCGTCCAGATGCGTGAGCGTCGTGCCCGTGACGGGGTCGTACGCCAATGCGATGTTGGTTGCTACCAGAAGCTCACCGGTCCACACCACCTGCACGCCGGGACCCAGCGAGTCACCGAACTCCGGCGCCACCGGCACCCAGGCATCGGCCTCGAGGTCGTAGATCGCCGCCCTCCCGGAGTTGGGCGCCCGAGGTCTGCCGTAGACGAAGACGTCGCTCTCCATCGCCACCGCCCGCGGCTCGGCGATCTCGAAGACCTCCTGAGGCACCTCGGCCAGGCTCTGCCACGCTCCATCGACCGGATCGAACAGGTAGGCGTTCTGGTGGTATAGGACCGGCGAGGGGTCTTCCTGCCTGTAGTTGTCGTGCCCCCCGAACACGAACAACCCGTAGTCGGTCCAGGCGACTGCCATCCGATACCGCCCGGCGATCGGGCCGGGGTCGAGTTCCTCCCAGCCGACGCCAAGCGGGGGTGGACCGATCGACGGCTCCGGACCGGTGGTCGTAACAGTGGTCGTCGTCGACGGAAGGGTCGTGGCGACCCCAGGGATGGTCGTGGTGGGGACCGCCAGTTCGTCCTCCTCCGGTGGCGACACCAGGATCGCCACGACCAGTGCTGCTCCCACAAAGGCGCCGGAGAAGAGGAGTGCCCGCCGTTGGGTGCGCCGCTGCCGCCTGGTCCGATACGCCTCGGGATGGAGGTGGCCGCCCGTGGCCGCGTCGGACCGAGCCTGTTCGGCTGCCTGGCGGGCAAGGTCGTCGAGACTCATTCCTCCACCTCGAGGCGGGTCGCCAGCGTCGCCCGGGCGCGGGACAGGTGCACCCGGACGGTCGAAGCCTTGATGCCGAGGATCTCGCCGATCCCATCGGCATCGAGATCCTCGACGAAGGTGAGGGCGACCACCTGGGCCTGCCGGTCGGGCAGTGCCCGCACCTCATCCCAGAAGCGGTCGGCCACGGGATCGGAGGGCCCCGGTGTTTCGGTCGCCGGAGCGAGTCGCAGCACGGCACGGGCCTCAGAACGGAGGCGGCGCCATCGGCCGACGGCGAGGTTGAGGGCGACCCGGCGGGTCCAGGCACCCGGGTGTGCCATGAGACCGACCCGGTCCCAGTCGCGATAGGCGCGGTAGAACGCCTCCTGGGTGACCTCCTCGGCCTCGCCCCGGCGTTTTGTCAGACCCATCGTCACCGCCAACACCGATCGCACCTCGCTCCGGTAGAAGTCGTCAAACGACCCAGGCTGACCGACGACCTGCCGATCATCCGACTCATGGTCTCCCCGGCCTTCCCGTTCCATCCAGTTGGTATAACGCGTTAGGAGGGGGTTTGTGCTTACAGGGCCCCGGCGTGCTCGATACGCGATACGCGATACGCGATTCGCGATACGAAGGAACCGTTCACCTCTGATTCGAGAGCGCTGGCGGTCTCTGTCGCATTGCGAATTGCGAATTGCGAATTGCGGGCGAGCGAAGCGAGCCCTTGACTTTCCCCGAATGCCTGAGCTCCCCGATGTCGTGATCTACCTCGAACGGCTCGAAGCGTTGGTGGGTGGGTCGACACTGCAGAAGGTCCGCCTGGGGAGCCCCTGGGTGTTGCGGACCTACGACCCGCCGATTTCTGCAGTCGAGGGGAAGAAGGTCATTGGGTTCAGGCGCATCGGCAAGCGTCTGGTGTTCGAGTTGGAGGACGACCTGTTCGTCGTCGTCCACCTGATGGTGGCGGGACGGCTGCGGATGCGGGAGCCCGGCGCGGCCATCCCCAAGAAGCGGGGGCTGGCCGCCTTCGACTTCGAGAGTGCCACCTTCCTGCTCACCGAGGAGGGCACCAAGAAGCGCGCCAGCATCCATGTCGTGAGGGGCGAACCTGCCCTTGCCGAGCACGACCGGGGCGGGGTGGAGCCATTTGCGGCGACTCTTGACCAGTTCACCGAGGCGCTAGGACGGGAGCGCCACACCCTTAAGCGGTCGCTCACCGACGCCCACCTCTTCTCCGGCATCGGCGGTGCCTACGCCGACGAGATCATGCACCGGGCGAAGGTGTCGCCGGTAGTACGCACCGACCGCCTCACCGACGAGGAGATCGCCCGCCTCCACACCGCCACCACCGAGGTGCTCTCCGAATGGGTGGACCGCCTCCGCGCCGAAGCCGGCGACGGCTTCCCCGAGAAGGTGACCGCCTTCCGAGATGAGATGGCGGTGCATGGCAAGTTCGGTCAGCCGTGCCCGGTGTGCGGCAAGCCGGTACAGCGCATCGTCTATGCCTCCAACGAAACCAACTACTGCGCCAAGTGCCAAACCGGAGGCCGAGTGCTGGCCGACCGAGCGCTATCGAGGCTGCTCAAGGAAGACTTCCCGAGGACTCTCGAAGAGGAATGAGGATTGAGCAATGCGCAATGAGCAATGCGCGACGCGACCAAACCAGCACGTGAGACATTTCCCGGTTCGCGCATTGCGCATTGCGATTCGCTTGGCCAATCGCCAATCGCTAATCGCCCTTGCCCCGATACCACTCCACTGTCTTCGCCAGACCCTCCTCGAGCGAAGTCCACGCCTCCCATCCGAGTTCCTTCTTGGCGCGCGACGCGTCGAGTACCGATCGCTGGATTTCGCCGGGCTTGGCGGGCGCGAACTCGGGTTTGGTTGGATAGCCGGTGATCCCGGCGAGCACCTCGTAGAGGGTGAGCACCGAGGTCTCGACCCCGCTGCCGATGTTGATGAACTGGCCACCGGCGGTGTCGGCGGCGCGATGGAAGGCGTCGCACACGTCTTCGACGTAGACGAAGTCGCGGGTCTGGGTGCCGTTGCCGAATATCACCGGCCGACGCCCCTCGAGCATCGCAAGCGAGAAGATGGCGGTGACCCCGCCTTCGAGGCCCGGGTCCTGGCGGGGTCCATAGACGTTGGCCAGCGCCAGCAGGGTGTAGTCGACCCCGTACATCTCCGAGTACCAGCGGAAGTAATCCTCGACCACCTTCTTGGAGATGCCATACGGCGACTCGGGGGCCTTCGCCGAAGTCTCCTTGGCGGGGAGCTTCACCCCGTCGCCGTAGATCGCCCCGCCAGTCGAGGCGAAGCAGAGCTTGCGGACCCCGGCCTTGCGAGCGGCCTCGAGCAGGTTCACCGTCCCCAGGACATTGATCCGGGCGTCGTTGAGCGGATCGTCGACGGACGGTCGCACCTTCGACTGGGCGGCCAGATGGAAGATCACCTCGGGGGCGAACCGCGCCACCAGGTCGGCCAGCTCCGGCTCATCGATCCCAGTCACGTGGATGTTGGCAATGCCCCGTCGCCGGGCGTCGGCGAGGTTGTCGATGCGGCCCGACGACAGATCGTCGACGACGAGCACCTCCCATTCGCGGTCGACCAGCAGTTCGACGAGGTGGCTGCCGATGAATCCGGCCCCGCCGGTGACGATTGCCTTCCTGGTCATGACCCTCTCATTTCGGAGGCGTGAATGTCACGGCCCGTTCGGTGAGTACCACGTCAGGGCCGATCCTCATCCCGTGATCCAGCTCGCACCCCGAGTGGATCGTCGCCCGTGGCCCCACCACGCTGTCGCCGGTGACACTCACCCCCGAACCGACGTGGGCCCCCCAACCAACGACGGCCCGGCGGACCACCGCCCCTTCATCGACCGTCGCCCCGCCGAGGATGACCGATTCCGCCACCACGGCGCCCTCCGCGACCGTGGCGTCGGGGGCCACCCAGGCCCAGGAGCCGCTGGTGGCGACGCCGGGAGGCGCCACATGAGCGTGCCCTGCCTCGAGCAGCACCGCGGCATGGGTGTCGAGGTACAGCGACGGAGTACCGATGTCGATCCAGCCGGCGTCTACCACGACCCCGGCAAGCCGCCCGGCGGCGACGAGGTCGGGGAACACGACCCGCTCGAACGAAAGTGACCCCGGCTCGTAGATGTCCAGCGCCTCGGGTCGCATCAAATAGATGCCGGCGTTCACGGTCTTCGCCGGCGCATTCTCGGCAGGGGGTTTCTCGACGAATCGTTCGACCATGCCGTCGGCATCCGTGACCACCACTCCGTATGCGCTCGTGTCCACCACTTCGACCAGGGCCAATGTCGCCGCCGCGGTATCGGGGACGGCCGCCACCAGCTCACCGAGGTCCGCCTGCACCACGACGTCGCCGTTGAGGACGAAGAACAGGCCGTCGAGCCTGTCGAGGACCGCCCGCACCGGCCCGGCAGTATCGAGGCGTTCTTCCTCGACCGAGAGATGGACCGCCAACGAATCGACGCCGGCGGCGTACGCCTGCCAGGCCGCGAGATGCTCGGTGTCGACGGCGAGGAACACCTCTTCGACCCCGACTTCCGCCAGGCGGGCGATCTGGTAATCGACGAAGGGCACCCCGGCGAGGGGAAGCAGACCCTTAGGTACCTCGGCACTCAACGGCCACATGCGAGTACCGCGGCCACCCACCAGGAGCACGGCTTGCCTCGGGGTCATCGCGGGGAAGTTTGTTCAGGCGGAGGGGGCATCGAGCCCGACGATAACCACGATGTCCACGCCGTCGCGGATACCGCCGACCACCGCCTCGCCGTAGCCGAGGAAGTCCACGATCTCCTCGGCGATGTGAAGGAAGTTGGGACGGGCCACCACCTGGGTGACCGCGAAGTCGGCCCGACCCGCGTCCGTGGTGTCGACCACGTTGAAGCCGCCGCCGCCGAGCACCTCCGCCACCTGGCTCGCTGAACCTTCGCGACCGTTCCCGTTCTGCACCTGGATCGCCGCGGCGAGGCCCGGCTCCGGGCTCATCCGTTGTCCGGCGAGGAAGGCGGCGATTGCCGCACTGGAGTCGGGCTCCACCGGGATGACATAGGAGGTCCCCCCCTCGGTGCTGATTCGCACCGGCAGGGTCATCGCATCGAGATCCTCCGACCCGACATTGCGCATCGTCCAGGCGAGCTCGATGATCTCTTCCTCGTTGAAGCCCTCGTCGGTCACCACGAACCTGCCGAGCGCATCGAGCAAGTCGTTGAAGCCGCCGATCGAAGAAGGACGGTCGATCTGGGTGAGGATCGCCATCAGCACATCCTGCTGCCGCCGGGTCCGGTTGATGTCATTGCCGGCGACCGAGACCCACGAGCCGTCGCGAAACTCTTGATAGTTACGGCTACGGGCAAAGGCGAGGGCGTTTCGCCCGTCTAGTACCTGCTTGCCGGCATCGGCCTCGAAGCCCGACCGAATGTCCCGGGCCGGGTAGGGGAAGGTCATCTCGATCCCGCCGATGGCGTCCACGATGCCGGCGAATCCTGAGAACTCCACCTGGAGGTAGTGGTGGATGGGGGATCCGGTGAAGTTCCTCACCGCCTCGACGATGCCGGATGGGCCGTTGGTGAAGGTGGCGTTGATCTTCGTGGTGACGCCGTTGTGGACGATCTTGAGATCCCGGGGCAACGAGAGCATCTGCACCGAGTCCGTGCCGGGATCGACCCTGATCAGGATGATCACGTCGGCGCGCTGGCCGCCAAAGTTGCCGAAGTTGGTCAGGTCGTCGAGGTTCGCCCGGCTGTCCGACCCGATGAGGAGAAAGGTCCGGGGATCGCCCACTTGGCCGGGACGATCGGGCAGGCTGAGATCGGTGGCCGGGATGGTCGAGACCGCCCCCGAGACCTTGCGCGCCGCCAGCCACACCGCCCCGAGCACCCCGAAGACGATCAGATTGGCGACGATGAGGAAGGTGACGATCGCCTTCTTCACCCAAGTGCGCGGCGGCGGTGGGGGCACCGGGACGCGCGAGGGCGACGGAAGCGGAGGCGGGGTGGGCTGCGTCATCGAGGTTGTGCCTTTCTAGCAGCAGCCCCGCGCTACCCGGATCCGCCGGTCACGCCATCGCCGGCGTTCCGAGGTGTCGATCGAGAAATGCGATGACCCGCTCGTAGGCATCCTTCGCCGAAGGGGCGTGGTAGTCGGGAGAGCCCTCGTCGTGGAACCCAGGCCCGACATCTCCGTACCGCACCCACTCACCGCGCCCCACGTCCTGGTGAAGGCGCTTCATCGTGTCGGCCTGATCGGTGGCGACCAGGCACAGCAGAGGCCCATCGGAGCCACCGAGAAGGGCGGCATCAACCGCCTCGGGCCCTCCCACCACGATCAGGGCGCTGTTGTGGGCCGCGGCCAACCGGCCCGCCGGTGGGACGCCCTGCTCCAGGCCGAGAACGCCCAGCCGGCCCGCGTCGGCCCAGTCCTGCCAATCCTCGCGAAGCGCCTCCACGACGTCTTCGAGATCGTCGTGCGGACGCCCGGGCTCCTTCGCGGTCGATGGAGCGTTGGAACGATGATCCGGGGCAACGCCGATGTACCCGAAGCGCGCCAGGTGACGGCACGCCGCCTTCACGCTCGGAGTCAGCCCCGCCACCCCGTGGGCGACGACTACCGCCGGATACCGGCCCTCCATGTCGGGACGGGCCAGGTACACCGACCGATACGGCGGCATCGGCAGGGCCTGCGATCCGTAGAGGATGGTCACCCGGCCTTCACCGGTGAGGACGGTCATTGTGCAGTTGCGTCCATGTGGATTAGACAGAGTACTTAGAGAACGTGGAGGCAAGAATCAAGAGTCAAGATTCTGCTCTTGGCTCTTGGCTCTTGGCTCTTGGCTCTTGAATTCCCTGACCATGCGGACGGCCCCCGAGTCGAGCGCGATCAGGCCGTCCGCCGCCTCTACTTCGAGTCGTCCCCGTTCGTCGACACCCACTGCGGTACCGGCGCCTGCCGGTTCCCAGGCGATCTCCTCGCCGATCGTGGTGCAGTAGGACTGGTACTCGTCGCGTCCCCAGTCGTTCGGATCGGCGTCGAGTCGATCGAGCAGGCGTTCCGCCCACACCGAGGCGAGCGACCGGGCAGCCTCCGCTCCCCGATCCTCGACCCAGAGAGCGCCGGCCCCGCTCATTGGTTTCGACCACCACAGGTTCACCCCGATGCCGACCACCGCCACCTCCCCGTCGGACTCGGAGAGGATCCCCGCCACCTTTTCCTTGCCGCGTACGACATCGTTGGGCCACTTGAGTCGAACATTCCCCAGTGCGTCCACCGCGGCGAGGCCCGCCACCAGCGGGATGAGCGACCACAAGTCGGGTTGCCAGCCGGGCCGGAACGCCAGCGATGCGGCGAGCGACCGGTCGGAATCGACCCATTTCGCCCCGGATCGCCCCCTGCCGGCGCTTTGTGAGGCCGCGGTGACCAGCATCGGATCGCCCGAGAACAGCCTGCGAGCGTCGTCCTGGGTGGACGCAGTCGTATCGAGGTGCACTTTGGTCAAAGGTGTAGCCATGGTGGGGGGGCGCGAGTCGAACCCCTGAGACGACCATACTCAAACGAGAATGAGCAGCACAGAGAAGAAAATCGAGCGCCTCCGCGAGTTCCGTGAGGAACACGCCCACGCCGGGAGCCAGCGCGCGGTCGACAAGCAGCACGAGGCGGGAAAGATGACCGCCCGCGAGCGGATCGACGCCCTGCTCGACAAGGGCTCGTTCGTCGAACTCGACATGTTCGTCCGCCACCGTGCAACCGGTTTCGGCATCGAGGACCGCCGTCCGCCCGGCGATGCGGTGATCACCGGCTGGGGCACCATCGACGGCCGCACCGTCTTCGTCTTCGCCGAGGACTTCACCGTCTTCGGCGGTTCCCTCGGCGAGGTCGTCAGCCAGAAGATCTGCAAGGTGCTCGACCTGGCCATGGACACCGGTGCCCCGGTCGTGGGCCTCAAGGACTCCGGCGGCGCCCGGATCCAGGAGGGGGTGCTGGCACTCGACGGCTACGGGGAGATCTTCCGCCGCAACGTGATGGCCTCCGGAGTGATCCCGCAGATCTCGGTGATCATGGGCCCCTGCGCCGGCGGGGCCGTCTACTCACCGGCGATCACCGACTTCGTGTACCAGGTCGAGGGCACCTCGCACCTCTTCATTACGGGGCCGGACGTGATCAAGGCGGTCACCGGCGAGGACGTCACGTTCGACATGCTCGGCGGGGCGGGCCCCCACAGCACGACCTCAGGGGTCACCCACTTCGTCAGCAGCGACGGGCAACACGCACTCGAGGAGGTCAGATACCTGATCTCGTTCCTCCCCCAGAACAACCTGGAAGCACCGCCATTTTTCACCCCCACCGACCAGCCCGATCGGATGGACGAGGGCCTCACCACGATCGTCCCCGATTCCGCCAACCAGCCGTACGACATGGTCGACCTGATCGAGTTGGTGGTGGATAACGGCGAGTTCTACGAGGTGCATCAGCACTTCGCCCCCAACATCGTCATCGGCCTCGCCCGCCTCGACGGCTACACGGTCGGCATCGTCGGCAACAACCCGGCCGCCCTCGCCGGCACCCTCGACATCGATGCCTCGGTGAAAGCGGCTCGATTCGTCCGCTTCTGCGACGCGTTCAACATCCCGATCGTGTCTTTCGTCGATGTCCCCGGGTTCATGCCGGGCGTCGATCAGGAGCACGGCGGCATCATCCGCCACGGCGCCAAGCTGTTGTACGCCTACTGCGAGGCGACGGTGCCCCGCGTCACCGTGATCACCCGCAAGGCGTACGGCGGGGCTTACGTCGTCATGAACTCGCGCAGCGTCGGCGCCGACATCGCCTTCGCCTGGCCGACCGCCGAGATCGCGGTGATGGGCGCCCAGGGCGCGGTCAATGTGATCCACCGGCGAGAGATCACCGAGGCCGAGGAACCGGAGGCCCGCCGGGCAGAGCTCATACAGAGCTACGAAGAGGCGTTCTCGAACCCCTATGTCGCCGCCGAGCGGGGGCTCGTCGACGAAGTCATCGAGCCGCGCGAGACCCGCCCCCGCCTCATCCAGGTCCTGGAGATGCTTCGCAACAAGCGGGTGAACCTCCCGCCCAAGAAGCACGGAAACATCCCTCTCTAGGATGCCCTCCATGCGTTCCGTAATGATCGCCAACCGTGGGGAGATCGCGGTAAGGGTCATCCGGGGCGTCAAGGAGATGGGGTTGCGGGCCATTGCCGTCTACTCGGAGCTGGACCGCGATGCCCTTCACGTCCAGCACGCCGACGAGGCCTGGAACATCGGGCCCGCCCCTGCCGCCGAGTCGTACCTGGACATGGACAGCATCCTTCGGGTGGCCCGCGAGTCCAACGCAGACGCCATCCACCCTGGCTACGGATTCCTGGCTGAGAATCCCGATTTCGCCACCCGCGTGATCGCAGCCGGGCTGACCTGGGTGGGCCCCCCTCCCGAGGCGATCAGGATCATGGGCGACAAGATCTCCTCCCGGGTCGCCGCCGCCGCGGCCGGGGTCGAGAGCGTTCCGGGCACCAACGAACCGCTGGCGAATGTCGACGAGGTGCGGAAGGTTGCCGCCAAGTTCGGGTATCCGATCGCCATCAAGGCGGCCCACGGGGGCGGGGGTAAAGGACTGCGCGTGGTGCGGTCCGCAGACGAGCTCGAAGCCGCGTTCGAGGCGGCCCGTCGCGAGGCAGATGCCTACTTCAAGAACCCCGAGGTCTACGTCGAGAAGTACCTCGAATTCCCTCGCCATATCGAGGCCCAGGTCCTGTTCGACACCCACGGCAATGGCATCTTCCTCGGCGAACGCGACTGCTCCTTGCAACGCCGCCACCAGAAGTTGATCGAGGAGACCCCTTCGCCGGTACTCAGCGACAAGCAACGCAAGGCGCTGGCCAAGGCGTCGCTGGCAGTCGCCAAGGCGGCGGGGTATGTGAATGCCGGGACTGTCGAGTTCCTGCTCGATCAGAAGGGCGATCTGTACTTCCTCGAGATGAACACCCGGCTACAGGTCGAACACACCGTCACCGAAATGGTCACCGGCGTCGATCTGGTGCGGGAGCAGCTTCGGGTGGCAATGGGCGAGCCCCTGTCGATATCAGAAGTGTCGCCCCGCGGGCACGCCATCGAGTTCCGAATCAACGCCGAAGACCCGGCCAGGAACTTCATGCCCACACCGGGGCGGATCGTGGACTACCGCGAGCCAGGCGGCTTCGGAGTGCGGGTCGACAGCGGGTACGGCGCCAAGTCGACGATCAGCCAGTACTACGACAACCTCGTCGCCAAGTTGGTGGTGTGGGGCCGTGACCGGGATGAAGCCATCACGAGATCGAAGCGTGCCCTCGCCGAGTACCGGATCACCGGCATCGCCACCACCATCCCGTTCCACCAGCTGGTGCTCGACACCCCGGCGTTTCGCGCCGGCACCCACCACACCCGCACCGTGGAGGAGGACCTCGATCTGGCGGGGATCACCCAACCGACCCCACCACAACTCCCCGAAGACGAGGAGCTCGCCGAGCGGCAAATGACGGTCGAAGTCGGCGGACGCCGATTCGTGGTGAGGCTGTGGGCGCCGGAGATGCCGCTCCCTTCCGCCTCGGGCAGGCGGCAGGCACCCCGGCGGCGTCCACCCAAGCTCACCACCACCGGACCGCCAACCGACGGCGAAGGGGCGATCACCGCACCGATGCAGGGCACCATCGTCAAGGTTCACCAGAAGGCGGGCGACCGGGTGGCAGCGGGAGATCCCCTCTTCATTCTCGAGGCGATGAAGATGGAGAACGAGATCAAGTCCCCCATCGACGGCGAGATCGTCGACATGCGTGTGACCGCCGGCGACAAGGTCGCCGGCGGGGCCGTTCTAGCAATCGTCCGGTAGACGGCTCCGGCTACGGCTCCAGCTCCAGCCCGAAAAGCTTCGGCCACGGCTCCGGCTCCAGCCAGAACGGTGAATGATCCCGGTCGCGGTCGGCTCTTGCCTAATTGCTCATCGCCAATGGCGTGCGTAATCGCGAGGCGAATTTCTGACTGGAGCTGTAGCTGGAGCCGGTAGGGCCGGCCTCCGGCGCTACCCCACCGCGATCAAAGTCACTGCCACGGCCGCCAGCGCGAGGCCGGCCAACTGCCTTCGCACTGTTCGTTCTCCGAACACCATCCTCGCCAGCACCATCGTCGAGGTCGGATAGAACGACATGATCACCGCGACCACCGACAGCAACTCCTTCCGCACCGCGATCAGGAAGAGCACGTTGGCGGCCATGTCGAGGATGCCCGCCGTGGCGATCGTGGGCCAGGCGTCACGCCGGGGCAGGTAGCGCGCCCTCATCAACGGCACCAGGACCGCCATGAGGGCCAGCGATCCCACCCTTGCTCCCGCCAGCGGCCACATCCCTGACTCGGCCGCGGTGCGGGAGATCAGGATGCCGAATAGTCCGAAGCCGAAGCCCGCCACCGCCCCGAGGTAGGCGGCCCGATGGCCTCTGGTACCACTCGGATCCGCAGAACCGCTCGCCGGGAGCAGCAGCATCGCCGGCAGCGCCAAAACCATCCCCACCCAGGCGAGGGCGGCGGGACGCTCGCCGGTGACGATCCCGAAAACCACCGGCACCAGCGTGCTCACCACCGACGCCACCGGGGCGGCCACCCCGATCCGGGTGGTCGCCAGCGCGTGATAGAAGACCGCTAGCCCCACCGACCCGGCGAGACCTGCCCCAAAGCCCCAGGCGAGGTCGGCGAATGGGGGCGCCCCATCGCTGAACAGCGGCGCCGCGGCGAAGATCGCCACCAGCGCGACCGCCTGCGACCCGGCGACCACGGTGACCGCAGCCGTGCGGCGGGACGCAAACCCACCGACGAAGTCGGCGACGCCAAAGGTCACGGAAGCGAAAGCGGCGAGGAGGAGGGGCATTCAGGAGACTCATCCCGGTCGATACCGACCGAACACATCCGCCAGTGCTGCCGACACTTCGCCAAGGGTGGCGTTTCGTTCCAGGGCGGTCTTCATTGGGTACAGCAGGTTGCCGTCGTTGGCGGCGGTGGTGCGAACCGCGTCGAGGGCGGCTTCGACCTCCTTGGAGTCCCGGTTGGCGCGCAGTTCATTCAGGCGGGCGGCCTGGTCCTTCTCGACCGAATGGTCGACGGCCATCGCCGGCACTTCTGACTGCGCGCCGTCGACGAAGCGGTTTACCCCCACCACCACCGACTCGCCCGACTCGACCCGGCGGGCCTCGCGGTAGGCCGAGTCCTCGATGATGCGCTGTACCACTCCCGCCTCGAGGGCGGCCACCGCTCCCCCGGCCGCCTCGATCTCGCGCATGACCGCCCGTGCCGCCTCCTCCACCGCGTCGGTGAGGGACTCGACGAAGTATGACCCGGCCAGCGGGTCCACCGTGTCGGCGACTCCCGACTCGTAGGCGATGATCTGCTGGGTGCGCAAAGCGATCCGCGCCGAGTGGTCGGTCGGGAGACCAAGCGCCTCGTCGAACGCATTGGTGTGCAGCGACTGGGTGCCCCCGAGCACCGCGGCCAACGCTTCGAGCGCGGTGCGGACGATGTTGTTCTCGGGCTGTTGGGCGCTGAGGCTGCTGCCCGCCGTCTGGGTGTGGAACCGCATCTTCCACGAGTCGGGGTCGGTGGCGCCGAATGTGTCGCGCATCTCATGTGCCCAGATGCGGCGGGCGGCGCGGTACTTGGCGATCTCCTCGAAGAAGTTCGAATGCCCGTTCCAGAAGAAGGACACCCGCGGGGCGACGGTGTCGATGTCGAGGCCGGCGGCGGACGCCGCCTTCAGGTAGGCGAGCCCGTTCGAGATCGTGATTCCGATCTCCTCCGCCGCGGTTGAGCCCGCTTCGCGCACGTGGTAACCGCTCACCGAGATCGTGTTCCAGGCGGGCAGCTCGGCTCCGCAGTACCGGAACAGGTCCGTCACCAGCCTCATGGACGGACCCGGCGGATAGATGTAGGTGCCCCGAGCCGAGTATTCCTTGAGGATGTCGTTCTGGACGGTGCCGCGGATCCGATCGGCCGGCACCCCGGCTTCCTCGGCGACGATCTGGTAGAGGAGCAGCAGGATCGCCGCGGTCGAATTGATCGTCATCGAGGTCGACACGTCCCCAAGGGGGATCCCGGCCAGTAGACGGCGCATGTCGTCCACCGAGTCGATGGCGACACCCACTTTCCCCACCTCACCGCGCGCGATCGGAGCGTCGGAATCGAGACCCATCTGGGTCGGCAGGTCGAACGCAACCGAGAGCCCGGTCTGGCCCGCTTCAAGGAGAGACCGGAAACGCTCATTCGTGGCGTCGGCCGTGCCGAAACCTGCGTATTGGCGCATCGTCCACAGCCGACCGCGATACATGGTGGGGTGGGGACCGCGCGTGAAAGGGAAGGAACCAGGAGCACCGAGAGCGACATCGGCGTCCCACGATTCGAGGGTCTCAGGGCCGTAAATCGGTTCGATCTCGATGCCGCTCGAGGTGTGGCGGGGGGTATCGGATATATCGGCCATCGTTACACTGACAAGCGGTCAGGCTTCCCCTCTGAGGTCGAGCGGATGCTACCCCGGAACTCTTTCCCCTCCCCTTACGTCTCTCGTTGAGGACACCCATGGACATCTCCATCCACGAGGCGGAGCGTCTCGAGCGAAGCGGCCGGCGTTTCGTGGCATTCGCCGTGCTCGCTGCAATCGTCCTGATCTCCTCCACCTGGATGGGCCTGTTCGTGTTCCTCGGGGCGAACAGCGCCAACGGAACCCTGCTCGACCTGCGCGAAGAGTGGATCCCGGACGTCGAGGCGATGCAGCTCGACTTCCCCGACCTCGGCAGTCTGTCGACCGTCTATACGGCCGACGGCGTGGTGCTCGGCCAGCTCACGGAACGCAACAGCCAGCCGGTGCCGATCGAGGAGATCCCCGACCTGGTGATCTTCGCCGTGCTCGCCGCCGAGGACGACGGATTCATGGACCACGGTGGAGTCGACTACCAATCAGTGATGCGGGCGCTGTTCGCCGACCTGACCGGCGGGCAGACCCAGGGCGGCTCGACGATCACCCAGCAGGTCGTCAAACAGAATTTTGTCGGAAGTGAGCCGACCCTCGAGCGCAAGGTGGCGGAAGCCACCATCGCCATCGAACTCGAACGCCGCTACACGAAGGAACAGATCCTCGAGTTCTATCTCAACTCCGTTTTCTTCGGCGAGAACGCCTACGGCATCAGGGCGGCCGCGCAGGAGTACTTCGGCAAAGAGCTCGATCAGCTGACCATCGCCGAGGCAGCCGCGCTCCCGGTGCCCATCCGCAACCCTTCGCTGTACAACCTGCGCAACGACAGCGAGATCCCCCTGCGGGCCCGCAACGCGGTGATCGACAACATGGTCGAGGAGGGCTGGATCACCGAGCAGGACGGCGAGCGGGCCAAGGACACCCCGATCACGACGGTGGTACACGAGGACTTCCAGGACCCGGCGCCGCAGGTGCTGATTGCCGCCCGCGACGCGCTGCTCAACGACTCCCGCTTCGGGCTCGGGTCGTCCTACCTGCAGAGGAAGCGAGCGCTCTTCGGCTGCCCGGCCCACGACACAGAGTGTGAGGGCGGCGGCGGGTTGAAGGTGTACACCACCGTCGACTTCGAACTGCAGGAGTACGCCCGATCGATTCTTCAGGACTGGTTCCCCCCCGGCCAGGATCTCCCCACCGGCGCCATCGCCATGGTCGACAATCGCACGGGTGCCACCGTCGTGATGGCATCGGGACTCGACTTCGGCACCGACCTCGAGGCCGGCCAGCGTCAGTACGACCTCGCCACCAAGGGACGCCGCAACCCAGGTTCCGCCTTCAAGCCGTTCGGGATGATCGCCGCCCTCGAGCAAGGCATCGTCCTCAACTCCTACTGGGACTACAGCACACCGCAGACGCTCGATTTCGGGGGAATCGAGCCCTGGGTGTGCGCCAATGCGGGTAACAACCCACCGGGGGTCCGGACGCTCGAAGCCGCTCTCTACCTGTCGACGAACACCGTGTTCTGCCAGGTGGCGATCGCGGTGGGTGCCGAGAACATCGTCGATGTCGCCCACCGCATGGGGATCCGCTCGCCGATCGCCGAGGTGCCCGCCATCGTGCTCGGTGCGGCCGCCGTCAGCCCCCTCGAGATGGCCAGCGCCTATTCGACGATCGCCAACCAGGGCGTCTACGTCGCCAACTACCTGATCGAACGGATCGAAGACAACGACGGCAACGTGATCTATCAACATCAGGTCGAGGGCCGGCAGGTGCTCGAACCGGCGCTGGCGGCATCCGCCATCAACACGATGGAAAAGGTCATCACCCTCGGCACCGGTGGCGCCGCCGACATCGGCCGTCCCCAGATCGGCAAGACGGGGACCCACGAGGGGAACTCCGACGCCTGGTTCGTGGGCTCGGTCCCGCAGTTCAGCACCGCAGTGTGGGTCGGCTATCCCGACGCGCAACTCGCGATGCTGAACCTGACGATCAAGGGTCGATTCATTCCCCGGATGTTCGGGAGCAGCGCCCCCGCGCCGATCTGGAAAGAGTTCATGACCTATGTGCTTCAGGACGTCCCAGTGGAGAACTTCCCCGAGGATCCGCCCGGCATCGACGTCTACTACACCTTGCCGCGGGTAGAGATCCCCGATGTCATCGGACTGACCATCGATCGAGCGCGAGACGAGATCCTCGCCGCGGGTCTGGGAGTCGAAATCCGGTCGGTGAACTCCGACGAACCGCGCAACCGCGTGGTCGCCACCAACCCGCCTCCGGGCACCAGGGTGTCACAGGGGACGACGATCGAAGTCGAGGTCTCCAACGCCCAGTCGCCGACGACAGCCCTGCCGGATGTGACCGGCATGAAGCGCGGCGTGGCCGGCGACACCCTGCGGGCTCACCGGAACCAGACGGGAATCGACTTCGATTGGGTGTACATCGAGATCGAGACCTCGGTGTCCGCCGACCACAACGAGGTCATCGACACCAACCCGTCACCGGGGTCGCCGATCACCGAGGACACCGTGGTCCGGGTATCGGTGTGGGTCTACGTCGCCGAGGACTAGCGCAGGGAATCATTTCGCGCTCCTAGTCGATGCTATTGCATTCAACTGCTGTTATTTGATATCAACCTGACATGACCGCCGTGGTGCCCGGGATCCTCCGTCGAGATGCCCGTCCTCCCATCGAGATGGAAGCCGCGCCAGCCCCGGGCACCACGACGGCCTTCCGCCCCACCGCCCTCCCCCGGCCGATCATCGCCGCCCTGGCTTTCGAGCACGACACACCCGGGCACGAGCCACCCGACCCGGCGGTTCGGCGATTCTGGACCGCCATCGTCGGACCGGGCGCGGTCGCCGACCTCCTCCGACTCATCGCCGCGACCCGAAGCGGGCGAAGGCTGCGGGAGCCCCTCCATCTCGGCATCCTCGCCGCCGAGGGGTTGATCGAACGCGAGGGGCCGATCGTATTGGTGAGGCCGCGGGTGCCGTACCTCGGGGCGAGCCAGTTGCGCCGGCTCCACCCGGCTCTCCGCGCCGAATACCGGAGGCTGCTGGAAGGCTGACCGCCCTACGATCGGAGGGTGGTGCAGGCTCTCGCCGCGGCCGCGGCTCTCCTCGATTGCCGTCGACTCCTCGTCTTCACCGGAGCGGGGATCTCTACCGAATCGGGCATCCCGGATTTTCGCGGGCCCGAGGGGGTCTGGACCAAGGTAGATCCCGAAGAGTTCACCTACTCCCGCTATCTCGAGAACCCCGAGACCCGGCGGGCGTCGTGGAGGATGCGAACCGCGTCCGGCGTGCTCGGGGCCGTTCCCAACGCGGCTCACCGGGCGATCGTCGACCTGTGGCGGGCGGATCTGATGGAGGCGTGCATCACCCAGAACATCGACGGGCTCCATCAGGCGGCCGGCCTCCCGGAGGACATGGTGATCGAACTCCACGGAAACGCCGGCGAGACCGTCTGCCTCGATTGCGGCGATGGCCAGGCGACCGCGGTCGTCGCCGCACGCGTCTCCGCCGGGGAGGACGATCCCGCATGTCTCCTTTGCGGGGGCATCCTCAAGGTGGCGGTGGTCTTCTTCGGTGAGGCTCTGCCCCGTAGAGCGCTGATGCGAGCCACCATCGCCACGGGCGATGCCGACGGGGTTCTCGCCATCGGTTCCACGCTTTCGGTATTCCCCGCCGCCTCGTTCCCCATCGAGGTCGTCGAGGCGGGCCATCCGATGGTGATCGTCAACCGGGGACCCACCGAGCTCGACGACCTGGCGACGGTGATCGTCGAAGGGGCCGCCGGCGAGGTGGTCCCTGATCTGGTGGCGCGGCTCGTCACCACCCAAAGAAACTAGTCAACCCACCCAAGAGACCCTCCGATGCGGAGGGTATGCATGATGGCTACTCGCCGTCGTTGCAGCGCCGCATATTGGTGGCCGGGGCGGTCGCCATCGTGTTTGCGCTGTTGCCGGCACTACCCGCCCGCGCCGCGCCTACGTTCACCCTCGAAGGTGGTGGGTTCGGGCATTCGGTCGGCATGAGCCAGTT
Organism: Acidimicrobiia bacterium; assembly: GCA_040878325.1. Lineage (NCBI taxonomy): Bacteria > Bacillati > Actinomycetota > Acidimicrobiia > Acidimicrobiia bacterium. The sequence continues at coordinate 202,567 of JBBDMM010000010.1, read as the reverse complement.
CGGCGCCTACGGGATGGCCCGCGCCGGCTACTCATGGCAGGAGATCATGTCTCACTACTTCACCGGCGCCACTCCCGGCAACGTGTCCCCTGCCCTGGGGAACGAGCCCATCTGGGTGAATCTGACGATGGAGCGGCAGGTGCTCTCGCTGACGGTTCGCTCGATCGGGGCGGCACCCAACTCCCCCGTGACCTTCACCTCCACTGCCGGCTCGGTCGCCGCAAGCGCGGGCCAGATCGTGACCGTCACCCGCCTCAACGGGGGGAGCTGCCGTGTCGACGCTCCGGGCGGGAGCTTCACCGGCCCTTGCACCATCGACGCCGAATGGGACGGTTTTGCCGACTCGCCAACCGCGGGCGTGATCCTCGATGGCTGCACACTCATGAATTGGAATCTCACCACCGGCAGCCGGGCGCAGCCATGCACTTACTCCCGCGGTGGGCTCCGGATCCGACCAGACAACAACACCAACACGGTGAATCTCTCCGTCGAGCTCGGCATCGAGGACTACATCCTCGGCATCTCCGAGATGCCCTACTACTGGGGCAACTCGGGAGGAATGGCGGCGCTCGAGGCCCAGGCGGTGGCGGCCCGGTCCTACGCATACTCGAAGATCATTGCCCGGGCCGCGCCGGAGGATCGACCCTGGTGCTGGTGCTCGCTTTACGACACGACCGTGGACCAGAGCTATGTCGGCTGGGGGCATGGGACCCAGGCATGGATCGACGCCGTTCGGAACACCGAAGGAAAGGTGATGACCCACCCGTCGGTGAAGGTTGGCGGTCAGCTCACCCCGATTCCCACCTACTACTCCTCCAGCACCTTCGGCTGGACCGAGAACTCCGAAGACGGGTTCTCCAGCTCGGCGCCTTACCTGCGCTCGGTCGATGACCATTGGAGCCAGCTGCCCGAGGTCGGCAACTCGCACGCCCGGTGGACCCGTCAGTTCTCCGGAAGCCAGCTCGCCTCCCTGCTCCCCGGGATGACCTCCGTCACCGGGCTGGCGATCACCAAGTGCTCGACCACCGGTGCCGCCCTCGAGATCACCTTCTACGGGTCCGGCGGGCCCCGGGCCTACAAGACGAGGGACCTGCGCGGGATCCTGAGCCTCCGATCGATGCAGGTGATCTCGGTCTCGGATGGTGGAGCGCCCACGGGGTGCGCCACGCCGGCGCCGCCCAGCCCGCCGCCCACGACCACGACCACGACCACGACGACGACATCGCCGGTGACACTCCCCACTTTCCCGACGACCACCACCACTACCGAACCGCCTTTCCCCACCACCACGACGGTGCCGTCCCTCCCCACCACCACAACGGTGCCGGCGGTGACGACAACCACTGCGGGCGCGACCACACTGCCCGTCCCCACCACGACTTCGACGACCGCGCCCGCCACCACCGTGACGACCTCACCCTCCGGCGGGACCACCACGGCGTGCATCGCGCCACCTGTGGTCGACAGCCTCGTCCGCCAGCAGGTGGTCCTGTGGGCCGGCGCCTCGGGTCGATCGGTCAGGGAGCTCCAAGCGTTCCTCAAGGCGATCGGCTACGCCCCCGGTCCCGTCGACGGTGTCTACGGGTCGAAGACGGTGAACGCCGTGAGGAAGTTCCAGACATCCCGCAATCTCCCGGCGGATGGCATCGTGGGCAGCATTACGCGATCCGAGGTCGCCACCATCGCCACCGCGGCCCAGTACGCGGAATTCCTCCGTCTCGAGGCCCGGGTTCTCAAGGCGGGTGTCTCGGGGTCAGACGTGCGCCAACTCCAGCACTTCCTCAAGCTCATCGGATACAACCCCGGCTCCGCCGATGGGGTATTCGGCCCGCAGACCGAGAAGGCGCTGAAGGTTTTCCAGAAGGGGAGCAGTCTGATGATCGATGGGGTCGTCGGCTCCGAAACCAGGCGCACCCTCGCTGGCACTGTCGGACTCGAGAGCTTCACCGACTGTCGCTGACCGGTTCGCCTCCGGGTGGGCCGGTGCTGCGGGTCCTGGCCTCACGGAACGCCGACCACCACAGCGGGAGGCTCAGCAACGACAGGGAGTACACCGCGAACGACTCCCTGAAGGACGGCTCTCTCACCGTCAGCACTGCCAGGACCAAGAACGCGACGAGCGCCAGCCCCGGCCATGCCAAGTGCCTTCGCCGCACGGCCAGGGCGGCGATACCCGCCAGTGCGGGCCACACGATGGTGCCTGCCCGCCAGAACATCCAGAGTCGGTCGGGCTGATCGGTGCGCACCAAAATCGCCTTGGTGGCGTTGAACCCCGGCACCCACAGTGAGTCCCGGACGATTCCCAACTCGTTGGGGGGGACGTTGTAGACGTAGGTCGAGAATCTCTCGCCAAAGGGCTGTCCGGGCACCAACAGCACCCCGGCAGCGCACCACCGATGACCGGCGACGGTGGTCGGGTGCGAGCCAGCGGCCCTGAACAGCAACCCGCGGTAGGCCCCGGGGTCGGCCCGGATCACCAAGGTGTCGAACTCGCGGTCGCCGATCAGGGCCGCGCCATCGACACAGGTGTAGGCGGCGTCCCACACCTCGAGATCGGCCACCGCGGCGAGCAACGCCAGGTCGGCGTCGCTGAACCAGCCAGCATCATGGTGATATACCGCGGCGACCTCCGGGGCGTACGCCTCACCGAGAGGTGCCACCGCGCGATCCACCGAGAACGCCGCGTACAGCGGGCCCTGGACGAGGAGGAAAAGTGCCACCGCTCCCGCGACCGGCGCCCCCAGCAACCCGACGGACCGCCGGAAACCCAATGCGAGGGCGCCAAACACCAGGACCACCACCACCAGACCTGCGTGGTCGAACAACCAGGCCATCCCCAGGGCAGTACTCAGGCGGGCCAAGGCCCACGGATCCCGCAGGTAGCGGACGGAATCGGGCGCAAGCGCCATCAACTCGACGAGCACCCAGATGGCGACGAGGGTCTGGGCAACCTGTACTTCGAGGGCGATCGTGGTGGCCCCGACGGCGGGGAGCCATCCGAACACCAGGATCGTGATGCCCCCCAGCCACCACGGGACGCCGACGCCATGGCTCCGCCTGATGTACGCGCCGAGCAGCGCCACCATCGCGGCCACCTGTACCAGCGTCACTGCTGCCGGCGAATCCCAGATGCGAGTGATGAGCCACACCAGGATCGAATGGATCGCTGGGATCTCGTTGGTGAAGTCGGCGGAGTCGACCTCGGCAAGCTGCGTCAGTGATTCGATGGACAGGATTCCCGGATACCACGCCACCCACCAGATGATCAAAGGCACCGCGGTGAACACCAGAAAGAGCCACCACCACCGCGAGCGATCGCGCTGAACTGGCTCGAGGGGGCGTTCGATGATGTCCACGGCGACGCAGCCTATTCAGTAATCGGACAACCCCGGATTACGCTCCGGTTTCGCTGACGACAGCGCTCCCTCAATGACCGACCCCACCGACACGACCTCGCCCCTCGCCGCCCGAGCCCCTGGCTCGGGCACCGCCTATATGGTCGTCGGCACCCTGGTGGCCGCGCTCTCCGCCTACCTGTTCCAACTGATCGCGGGCCGAGCCCTTGGCCCCACCGAATTCGCCCCGATCACTGTCCTGTGGACCATCCAGTTTCTCGTGCTGACCATCGTGTTCGTGCCCATGGAGCAGCTGACGATCCGCCGGTTGAGCTCGGATGATCCCGACGCCGGGCCCTGGCGGCTGTTCATTGGCGTGATCGTCCTTTCGGTGATCGTCTCCACGGGTTTCACTGCGCTGGCGCTCGACCGGCTGCTCCACGGCGAAACCACCTACCTCGTGATAATCGCCGCCCTCATCGCGGGCTATGGCGGATTCGCGCTCGCCCGGGGCATGCTTGCCGGGCACCGCCGCTTCAAGGAGTACGGGCTCTCGACCCTGGCCGAATCGGTGTTCCGCCTGGTTCTAGCCGCGACCCTGCTGGCCGTTGGGGTCGGCGCGGTAGGGCTCGGCTGGACGCTGGTCGCCGGTTCGCTGGTGGTGTGGATCTGGCTGCCGTTCCGTGCGGAGCCGTTCCGCCGCACCGGGGAGAACTCCCGGGGTTCCGGCTCGGGGCTGGCGACGTTCGTTGCCGCCAACGCCGCATCGCAGACGATCGTTGCCGCCGGTCCCCTGGTCGTCGGCGCTCTCCGGGCATCGTCGGCAGAAGTCAGCGTCTTTTTCGAAACGTTCCTGCTGTTTCGGGCGCCGCTGACCGTCTCCTACAGCCTCATCGCCCGGGTCCTTCCCCCCTTCACCCGCTTCGTGCAGAGTGGAAATCAGGCAACGATCCGCCTTTGGGCATGGCGCCTCGGCGCACTCGGAGCAGTCGGCGGGGCGCTCGGCTACGCGGTGGGTCGGGCGGTGGGACCCGACCTGGTGGCGTTCCTCCTCGGCGAAGTGTTCCGACCAACCGCGACCCTCGCCGCCTATGCCGCTGCCGGCGTCGCCATCGCAACGATCGCCCTCTTCGCCCAGCAGATCCTCATCGCGATGCGGGCGACAGGGAAGCTCGCCGTCTCCTGGGCCTTCGGACTGGCGGCGGCTTCCCTCACAGTGATGGTCGCCGAGGGAAGCCCCAGCGCCCGGGTGGGTGCCGGCTTTCTCGTCGGTGAAGCCGTCGCCTTCGCCCTGATCGTGACGATGATCGTCAGGAGCTCGAGGTCAACCGCCTGACGGTCAGCGAGCCCCGAAGCCCGACACCACCGTCCACACCGACCGGCCGAGGATCTCGAGATCGAGCCACACCGACAGGTGCTTCACGTAGTAGAGGTCGAACGAGAGCTTCTCTACCGTGTCCGCCTCGTTGTCGGCGTACCCGAAGTTCACCTGAGCCCACCCCGTGAGACCAGGGCGAACCAGATGCCGGTGCATGTAGAAGGGAATCGACTCGGAGAACACCTTCACGAACGGCTCCTGCTCGGGCCGGGGACCGACCAGGCTCAGGTCGCCCCGCAGCACGTTCCACAGCTGAGGGAGCTCGTCGATGCGGACGCGCCGTAACACCCTCCCCACCCGGGTCAGCCGACCGTCACCCCGTTCTGCAAACCGCGCCGATTGGTCCTCGGCGACCTGCATGGTCCTGAACTTGTAGAGCCGGAATGGCTTGCCCTCGAGCCCGATGCGCTCCTGTCGGTAGATCGCCGGGCCGCGCGATTCGATCTTGATGGCCAGAGCGATCAGAGAACCCAGGACGAGGGAGAGCGGGAGAGTGACGAGGACCAGGGCAGTGTCGACGATCCGCTTGACCTGCACATACAACGTGCGGCCCGACAACGGCACCGTCAACTCCCAACCTTCGTGCAGGTGAACGATGGGCAGCCGGCCCGTGTGATCCTCGTAGGCAGAAGTCATCGACCGCACCGGAAGGCCGGCGAGATTGCAGGACGACACGAAGCGGGCCATCTCGTCGCTCAGCACCGAGCGCAGGTCCACCGCCAGTGTGGCGCCGGGGACCAGCCGATCCGGCGCGATACCGGACGGATCGAGCACAGAAGCGATATCGGCGTGGGGAGCCGCCAGCAGGTCCTCGACGAGTGCCTTCTCGGACGTGACCAGCACCAGGGTCTCCGTCCATGGCCGTCGACGCCGAATCCAACGATGGATCAGCCCGATCCCGAGCCACGCGGTGACCGTGACGAGCACGAACCCCCGGGACCAGAAGCCCCGGAAGAACACCAGGCCGACGGACGCCGTCGCGAGCGTGATCAACGACATCGACAGGGCACGCCCGTACGAGGGGCGGTGGACTCCGGTGGCCGCCGGACGGAAGGCGATGAAGAGCCCGAGCAATGCCCCGCCGACAATCGAAGCGAGCATCGTGCCCGACTGTGGCCGCGCCCGCCACGGGATTGGATCGCCGAAGATGACGAGTGAGGCGATCTCCATCGCAACCAGCAGCGCGGCTAGGTCGAGCAGGACGGCTGCAACGAGCGTGCGGCGAGCCATTAGGCGATCAGGCTACTTCAGCCGCCGTCAGGGGATTCGCCGGGGCCGCCACCGGCCATCCGTCGCACGATCTCGACCATGGTGCGGACGCCGAATCCCGTCGCCCCTTTCGGGATGTAGTGCTCGGCTTCGGACGCTCGGGCGGGGCCGGCGATGTCGAGGTGGACCCACGGCACGTCGCCCACGAACTCCTTGAGCAGCAAGGCCGCGGTGATCGCCCCACCGAACTTGCCGCCGGTGTTCTTCATGTCGGCGACCTCCGAGTCGATCAGCTTCCGGTAGTCGTCGGGCAGGGGGAGCCGCCAGGTGCGCTCGCCCGCCGCCTCCGCTGCGGCTGACACGATGGCTGCAGCGTCGTCGCCCCCGAACAGCCCGGCGATCTTTTCCCCCAGTGCCGCCTTGCACGAACCGGTGAGGGTGGCGATGTCGACGATGAGATCCGGCTTCTCTTCGGCCGCCAGCGACAGGCCGTCGGCGAGAACGAGCCTCCCCTCGGCATCCGTGTTGAGCACCTCGATCGTCTTGCCATTGCGGATCTCGAGGACGTCGCCCGGCCTCACGGCCGATCCGCTCGGCATGTTCTCGGTGAGTGGGGCGATCCCCAGCACCCTCACCGGAAGGCCCATCTCGGCGATCACCTGCATCGCCCCGAAGACGGCAGCGGCGCCCGACATGTCGGTCTTCATGGTCTCCATGCCATCGGCGGGCTTGATCGAGAGGCCCCCCGAATCGAACACGATTCCCTTGCCGACGAACGCCACGAAACCCTTGGCACCCTTGGGTTCGTAACGAAGCTCTACGAGGCGCGGGGGCTTGGTCGACCCGAGCGAGACACCCAACAGCCCCCCGAGGCGCTCTTGGGCGATCTCCCTCTCGTCGAGCACCCGGACATTCATTCCCACGCGCGCAGCCAGGTCGCGGGCTACCTGGGCGAGCACCTCCGGAGCTTTGTCCATCGCTGGGGTGTTGATCAGGTCGCGGGCGAGGTTGACTCCCCCGGCGATCGATCGACCCAACTGTGCCTCCGCCACGGACGCGTCATCCGCCCCGAGCAGCACCAACGAGGTGGTTAGCGAAGGCTTTGGATCGGTCTTGTGACGGGTGAAGGTGTAGGCGCCGAGAACGAACCCCAGCCCGGTCGCCTCGGCTGCTCGATCGACCGGAACCGCGTGCAGCGTGGTGGCCACCATCACCGCCTTCGGGAGCGAGCGAGCTCCACACCCAGCAGCCCGGCGAATGATCTCGGCGTCTGGCTTGGAGCCGAGACCGACGAACACCACCCGGTTGTAGGGAACGTCCCCGGAGCCCGCCAGTGAGAGCGTCTGCCCGGGCTTGCCGGTGAACTCGGCTTCGTCCATAAGCCGATCCAGACGGGGCATCCGTTCCGCGACCCAGCGCCCCGCATCGTCGAGTGCCTTGTTGGCGCCCACACCCAACACGACGGCGTCGGCGAACGCCTCCCCGTCGAGGCTGCCTCGTATCTCGATCATCCGCTCTCCTCTGCTTCGGTTCGGCTGGGTATCCACGCGGCCTCGGCCGAGCGGGCGAGTACATACAAATAGTCGGCGAGCCGGTTGAGGTAGGGCACCACGAATGAGTCCTCGATGCCCGAGTGACGGACATGAGTCACCGCTCGCCGCTCGGCCCGGCGAGTGATAGACCGGGCGAGGTCGAGCGCCGCCGCCACCGGCGATCCGCCGGGGACGATGAACTCGTTCGGCAGGCCGCGCTCGGCTTCGATGTCGTCGATCCGCGCCTCGAGGGCGACCACCATCGACGCAGTGGTGAGCGACACCCCCGCTTCCAGCAAGCCGCGACGCTCCGCCGAAGTGGCCAGCTCCGCCGCCACGACGAACAGGTCACGCTGAACACTGAGAATCTGGTCGGCCAGGTCCCCTGAGGCGAGGGCCCGGGCCACCCCGAGTGCCGAAACCGCCTCGTCGACCGTCCCGTAAGCCTCAGGCCCGGTCTCGTCCTTCGCCACCCTGCCCCCATGAAACAGCCCGGTCGACCCGTCGTCACCCCGCCTGGTGTAGATCTTCATGCGGGGCGGAGTGTAAGGGGTCGCCCGGCTTCGCCGGGCTCCGCCAAGAGCCAAGAGTCAAGAGCCAAGAGCTCGTCCGAATCGCAGATCCGAGATCCGTCGTATCTCCGACTGCGAGTCGCGCTTCTTGATTCTTGAATCTTGGCTCTTGACTCTCTACAGCATCCTTCCCAGGACCATCGCGCCGGCGGCGGTGAGCATGGCGAGATAAGAGAGGCCGGTGGCGGCCATCACCCCCGAGTAGCCCCGCTCCCGTAGCGCCAGGCCGACGGCCACCATGAGCAGGACCGTGGTGGCCGCCAGCACCACGAACGCCCAGCCCGTCACTGCTTCGGCCGGAGCCCACGGCACGCCTCCGTGGGCCGCGACCAGCGCCGCGTCGATGACACCCCCGGCCGCTCCGATGATGGCGAGCCGCCGAAGGGCGGGCCGCGGCAGGCGCGGGTCGACCAGGTACCAGTGCCCGAGCATCATCTCGCTGGTCACCGCCCCGAGAAACAACCCCCCGGAGATGGCAAGGAGCGGGCGGTCGGCGAGCGCGGCGGCGGCACCGAACGAACAGGCGGCCGCCGCCGCCAGGATCACAACCGCAGGAGGGCGACGCGACATCGCCGCCGCCATCAACACCAGCCCGCAGCCCGCCCACGCCGCCGGACCCCCGCCGGCCAATGCCGCCGGGATACCGAAGAGGAGCGCCACCCCCGCCGCGAGGAGGGCGTACCCGGATCCGACGACACGCCAGGCTGCGACCAGCGCCAACCCCGCGGCGATGCCGCTGGCCCACGCGGAGAGGACGAGAGAAGGATCCAAGGCGGGCGAGTCTAGGGCAGCCCCTCCTGACCCCTCCGGGGGCTGAAACGCGACCCGGTACACTGGGGGCCCCGCCGCGGCGCCATCGCCTGCGGCCCTCGTCCGGAAGGAACCGCATCGTGTCCGACAGCCTGATCGCGCCCCACGGCGGCTCTCTCGTCGACCTGATCGTCGACCAGGCTCGCGCCGACGAGATGAAAGAACAGTCACGCGACTGGCCGTCCCTCGACCTGTCGCCCCGGCACCTCTGCGACTACGAGTTGTTGGCAAACGGTGGGTTCTCGCCATTGACCGGATTTCTCGGGCGAGCCGACTACGAGCGGGTGCGCGACGAGATGCGACTCGCCGATGGCACGTTGTGGCCGATCCCGATCACGCTCGACGTGCCCGAGGAATTGGCGAAATCACTCGCGGAGGGCGACATGCTGGCCCTCCGCGACGACGAGGGAGTGATGCTGGGCGCGCTCCGGGTTTCGGATGTGTGGCAGCCGGACCGCGAGGAGGAAGCCCGCCAGGTGTTCGGCACCACCGATCGCAAGCACCCCGGCGTCGCCCACCTGCTCGACCGCACCCACCCCTGGTACGTCGGAGGCACGATCGAAGCCGTCGGCCTCCCCCACCACTACGACTTCGCCACGCTGCGAATGACTCCGGCCGAGGTCCGTCAGCGTTTCGCCCGACGAGGCTGGCGAAGGATCGTGGCGTTCCAGACCCGCAACCCGATGCACCGGGCCCACCTCGAACTCACGGTCCGCGCTGCCCGCGAGGTCAAGGCCAATCTGTTGATCCACCCCGTGGTCGGGATGACCAAGCCCGGAGATGTGGACCACTACACCCGGGTGCGCGCCTATCAAGCCGTCATGTCGCGGTACCCCAATAACACGGCCGAGCTGGCACTGCTCCCCCTCGCCATGCGGATGGCCGGACCGCGCGAGGCGGTGTGGCACGCCATCATCCGCAAGAACCACGGCTGCACCTACTTCATCGTGGGCCGCGACCACGCCGGGCCGGGCGACGACTCGAGTGGCCAGCCCTTCTACGGGCCGTACGACGCCCAGGAGATGCTCTCCCAGTTCGAGGAGGAGCTCGGCGTGGGCATGGTGCCGTTCAAGATGATGGTGTACCTCCCGGATGAGGATGAATACCGCCCGATGGACGAGGTGGCCGACGGCACCAAGACACTCTCGATATCCGGCACCGACCTGCGTGATCGGCTCCAGGACGGTCGTGAGATCCCGGAGTGGTTCACGTTCGCTCAGGTCGCCGATGAGCTTCGCAAGACCCATCCCCCGCGTAGCCGTCAGGGCTTCACGATCTTCATGACCGGCTTGTCGGGGTCGGGCAAATCGACCGTCGCCAACGTGCTGCGGATCAAGCTCCTGGAGATGGGCGGCCGTCCGGTGACGCTGCTCGATGGCGACATCGTCCGCAAGAACCTCTCGTCGGAGTTGGGATTCTCCAAGGAGCACCGCGACCTGAACATCACCCGCATCGGCTACGTGGCGTCGGAGATCACCAAGAACGGCGGCATCGCCATCTGCGCCCCCATCGCCCCCTATGACGAGGTGCGCCGCCTGGTTCGCGAGACGATCGAGCCGGTAGGAGGGTTCGAACTGGTGTGGATCTCGACGCCGATCGACGTGTGCGAGTCCCGCGACCGCAAGGGACTGTACGCCAAGGCCCGCGCCGGGATCATCAAGGAGTTCACCGGGATTTCGGATCCCTATGAGGAACCTGCCGACGCCGACGTGGTGATCGACACCTCCGACATCACCCCCGAGCACGCCGCCCAGCGAATCATCCTCCACCTCGAGTCACAGGGATACATCGACGCGTCGCGCGACTGAGTGCCTACGGCCGTCGGAGCATGGCCGTCTCTACCTCGACTTCAACCACTCGATCACGCGCGCCGCGACTGCCTCCGGGGTGAATCCATAGGCCTTGGCTAGATCCTCCCAGGGGGCGGATTCGCCGAAGTGGTCGATGCCGATGGCAAGGCCGTCCGATCCGACGATCCGCTCCCAGCCGAAAGTGGCGGCAGCCTCGAGCGACGCCCGGGGAAGGTCCGGGCCGAGCACTGACTCCCGATAAGTGGCGTCCTGCTCGAAGAACGCCTCCCAGCACGGGAGTGAGACGACTCGCAAGGAGATGCCGGCGTCGACCAGGCGCTCGGCGGCGGCAAGGGCGACCCACACCTCCGATCCGGTGGCGACCAGGACGGCATCGTCACCCTGGCGGATGACGTATCCACCCAGATGCAGCGACCCCTGCGGCCGCTCCAGCACCGGCAGGCCCTGGCGCGTCAGGATCAGGCACGACGGCCCATCGGTGCGGCGCAGCGCCATCTCCCACGCTTCCCCGGCTTCGCCGGCGTCGGCCGGGCGGATCACCCACATGTTCGGCATCGCCCGCAGCGAAGCCAGGTGCTCGATCGGCTGATGCGTCGGGCCGTCCTCGCCGAGGAACACCGAGTCGTGGGTGTAGATGAAGATGCTGGGGGCGTGCATCAGCGCGGCCAGCCGGGTCGCCGGACGCATGTAGTCGTTGAAGGTGAGGAAGGTCGCTCCGTAGGGGCGTAGCCCACCGTGGATTGCCATCCCGTTGACGGCTGCCCCCATCGCGTGTTCCCGCACCCCGAATCGGAAGTTGCGGCCGGCGTAGTCGTCCTGGAACTCGGGACTCCCTTCGATGAGGGTGTTGGTCGATGGAGCGAGGTCGGCCGACCCGCCGAGGAGCCCCGGGTAGAACGGGGCGATGGCGTTGATCGCCTTGCCCGACGCCTTGCGGGTGGCCACCGATGCTCCGACTGCGAATCCGAGGTCGCCGACTTCCACCGGTGGCGGAGCGAAGAAGGCGTCCCACTCCTCGTCCGACGCCGAGGCCCGCCGTCCTTCCCACTCCTTCCGGGCAGCTGTGCCCTTGACCATGGCTTCACGGAACAGTGCGTAAACCTCGTCGGGTACCTCGAACTTGGAATCGACCGGCCACCCCATCCCCCGCTTCGTGGCCGCGATCTCCTCCTCACCGAGCGGGTTGCCGTGAGCCTCGGCGGTGCCTTCCTTGGTGGGTGCGCCATGAGCGATCTTGGTGTGGCAGACGATGAGGCTGGGTCGATCGTCAGCCTTGGCGGCCGTGATGGCCTGGTCCACCGCCTCCCGGTCGTGCCCGTCGACATCGAGCACGTGCCAGTTGTACGCGGCGAATCGGGCACCGACATCTTCGGTGAATGTGATGTCGGTGTCGCCATCGATGGAGATCTCGTTGTCGTCATACAGGTAGACGAGCCGGCCCAGCCGCAGCCGTCCGGCGAACGACGCTGCCTCGGATGAGATCCCCTCCATGAGGTCGCCGTCGCTGACGAGGGCGTAGGTGCGATGGTCCACCAGCTCGGGGCCCAGGACCGCACGCAGGTGGGCTTCTGCAATCGCCATCCCGACTGCAGTGCCGAACCCCTGGCCGAGCGGTCCGGTGGTGGTCTCGATCCCACGGTCCTGGTCCCGTTCGGGGTGCCCCGGGGTCGGTGATCCGATTTGCCGAAAGTTCCGGATGTCATCCATCGAGATGTCGAAGCCGGCGAGGTGCAGCAGCGAGTAGAGGAGCATCGAGCCGTGCCCATTGGAGACCACGAATCGATCGCGATCGTGCCAGTGCGGATCGGTTGGGTCCACCATCAGGTGGCGGGTCCACAGCACCACCGCGATGTCGGCCATTCCCATCGGCATCCCCGGGTGGCCGCTCTCGGCGCGCTGGACGGCGTCCATGGCCAGGGCTCTGATCGTGTCGACGGCCAGCTGGTCGGTGGTCATGCCACCACTCGCAGGCTGCGATCGGACCGGTTCAGTTCGTCGATGCCATCAGGTCCTACCGCCACGATGTCCTCGATCCGCATGCCGAACTCGCCGGGCACGTAGATCCCGGGCTCGATCGAGAAGGTCATGCCCGTCTCGACCGGGAGTTCGTTGCCCTCGACGATGTACGGGTGCTCGTGACCTTCGATACCGATCCCGTGCCCGGTGCGATGGATGAAAAAATCGCCATATCCGGCGTCGGCGATCGCGGCCCGGGTGGCCCGATCGATCTCCTGGGCCGGCACCCCGGGGACCACCGCGGCCCGGCCCGCAGCCTGCGCCCGCTCGAGCACGTCGAATGCCGCGCTGTACCGAGCGGAGGGCGGACCGACATGGAGCGTACGGGTGGTGTCGGAGTGGTATCCGTGCGCCCGGCCCCCGAAGTCGAGCACGATCGAGTCGCCTTCGGTGACAACCCGATCGCCGGTCTCGTGGTGCGGAGATGCCGAATTGGGGCCAGAGGCCAGGATCGTGAAAGTCGAGACGTCGTGCCCCTCGGCGACGGTCATGGCCGCGATGTCGCCGGCCACTGCCCGCTCGGACCGTCCGGCGAAGGAAACCTCGTCAAGCCGTGCGACCACTCGATCGGTGGCCTCGGCCGCATGGCGGAGCCAGCGGATCTCCTCGGGCTCCTTGCGCATCCGCAGCTCCCTCGTCAGCGGGGTCGCCGAGGCGAACGACGCCTTGGGGATGAGCGACTGCAGACCGAGCAGAAAGATCGACCAGGTGGGATCGGCGATCACCGCACGAGTGCGGGGACCCACGATGCCGCCCACGATCTCAACCGGGTCGTCGGTCTCCCCCCAGTCCCGCACTGAAAAGGCGCCGCGATCCATCACTCGGGGGGCTTCCAGACGGGGCACGACCAAGGTGGCCTCGTCGTCGGCAGGCACCACCAGCATGGTGAGCCGCTCGAGCGGCATCGCCTCATATCCGGTGAAGTAGGGAAGGTCGGCCCCCACGGAGAGAAGGGCGACCTCGACGGCCTGGCCCGCCATGAGGGCACGCAAACGGTCGAGGCGAGACGAGTAGTCGAAGTCAGGGAACATCGTCATCGAGGCTAACTGGCACCGGGGCACACGGCGACGCCACATCTGGCATCCTGGTCGGGTCCAGCTCCGTGGACAGGAGGGCATCCTGGTCCGCCGATCGCTCGTCCTCGCCGCCACGCTCCTCGCTTCGTGCTCGGGGGGTAGCCGCAGCGCGCCTATCCAGGTCGACGTGACGACGACCGCCGGGCTCCCGGCGCTGCGGGTAGGTGAGTGGATCCGCACCGACGACGAATCCCTGCTCGACAACGGGTACCAGTGGATAACCGACGTGATCGAGGCCGGTGACGGGCTCGTCGCCAGCGGTATCGACTCTTCACAGACCGACCCCGATGCCGTCATCTGGATCTCCCCCGACGGCACCTCATGGACCCGGGTGCTCAGCCCCCTGTTTGGGGGGCCGCAGGCCCAGGGGATCCACGACCTCGCCTGGGGCGGGCCGGGGATCATCGCGGTCGGCTTCGACGGCTCGGGTGGGAACTTCGACGCCGCAGTGTGGGCATCGGTCGACGGAACGGAATGGATCAGAGTGCTGGATCCCGGATTCAACGACGACGGTGACCAGGAGATTCGCACGGTCGTCGCCACCGACTCCGGCTTCGTCGCAGCGGGTCACGACATGTCGGGCAACCAGGTGGACGCCGCCGTCTGGGTGTCGCCCGACGGCCTCCAGTGGAGGCGGGTGTTCGATCCCGCCCTTGGAGGGTTCGGCCACCAGCGGATCTACTCGATCACGGTGGGCGAGCATGGACTCGTCGCGGCTGGATCCAACTACTGGCCCAACCAGTTCGGGCTCTTCCACATGGACGCCCGGGTCTGGGTGTCGCCTGACGGGCTCTCCTGGTCGCTCGTCGACGACCCCATCTTCGAGGGCCCGGGTTGGCAGTTCGTCAGTGCGGTGAGCGCCGGCCCCGAGGGGTACGTGGCGGCGGGTACCAACATCCTCGGCCGGCCCGGCGTGGACAACGACGTGGCCGTGTGGGTGTCCACCGACGGGCAGGCGTGGACCCGGGTCGCCGAGGAGACGTTTGCCCTTCCCCTGGTGCAACGGGTGTCGGCGATGACCTACGGCCCCCAAGGCTTCGTCGCCGTGGGTTACGACACGACGATCGCCGGGAACCGGATCCCGGCCGTCTGGCTGTCGGCCGACGGGACCACCTGGGCTCAGATTGAAGCCGCCGCCTTCGCCGAGCCGGGGCATCGGTGGATGAACACCGTCACCACCGGTGGACCCGGCCTGGTGGCGGCCGGTGCGGACGGAACCCGACCGGTAGGCGATCCGGCGGTGTGGCTTTACCCGCTGGTCGGGCCCTGACCCTCAACCGTCGAGCAACCAGCGCGCCGTCTCGACTAGATGGCAGACTTGGAGCGAGCCGAGGGGGCGCGTGGACTCGAAACCAGTCGTAAGGCGTTTCTCAGAACCCGACGAGGTCGTCGACGTGCCCGGATTGGTGCACTCCGAGATTCTCGAAATCGGCGGATTCGGGCTGGCGCGCACGGTCCACGCCGCTGGTTTCCGGTGGTCGACCCATGTCGCACCTTTGGTGGGAACGGAGTGGTGTGAGGTCCGACACATCGGCCTGCTGGTATCGGGAATAATGCATGTGCAGTTGGCGACCGGCGAAGAGTTCGAGGTGGGCCCCGGGGAGGTGTTCGACATCCCTGCCCACCACGACGGCTGGATCGTCGGCGGTGAGGAGTGCGTGACGATCGATTGGACGGGGGTACGCAGCTGGCTCTCGCCGCTCGACAGTTTGAGCCGACGGGTCCTGCTCACCGTGCTTTTCACCGACCTGGTCGACTCCACGGGAACGGCGACGTCTCTCGGGCCAACCCGATGGGGCGAGCTTCTCGCCCAGCATGGGAACATCGTTGGCGACACCCTTGCTCGCTTCCGGGGCCGCCTGGTGTCGACCACGGGCGACGGCGTCCTGGCGACGTTTGACGGGGCGGCGCGCGCCATCAGATGCGCCCCCGCCCTCCACGAGGCCCTGGGATCGTTGGGCCTCCGCATCAGGATCGGCATCCATACGGGCGAAGTGGACCTCGCCAGCGAAGACATCTCCGGCGTGACCGTCCACGAGGCGGCCCGCATCCTCGCTCTGGCCGGCCCCGGAGAGACTCTGATCTCGGACGTGACGGCAGGGCTGGTCAGCGACGCCGACATCGCTCTCGTCGAGTTCGGGACCCATGAGTTGCGAGGCACAGGGAAGTCCCGCGTTCTCTACAAGGTCGGATGAATACCCGATGATGGTCCATGCCGCAAGACTCGGGGAGATTTCGTGATTCGCCTAGCCGGTCGGTGTTCGAGGGCTTCCTGGTGCCGCCCCTTGAGCGGTACCAGGAGCCGTGACAGCGTCGAGACGAATGTCAGCCCACCACCCCGCGCAACTGCTCGAGCATGGTGGTCCATCCGCCCGCGTGCCGCCGGGAGATCTCCTCGCTGGAGTAGCCGGTCTCGCTGACCACTACCTCGGTCTCGTCTCCGTGGTCGAGGAACTCGACGGTGACCCGGGTGGCCTCGTCGATCCCACCCGACAGCGCCACCTCGAACACCAGTCGGTTCGGTGAGTCGAACTCTCGGAAGATCCCCTTCTCGATGATCTGGTCGCCGCCCGGCGGGCCGAATTCGAGGTGGTATCCGCCGCCCTCTCTGGGGTCGACCTCGGCGTGCGAGACCTCCCAACCGACGACGGGGGCGTACCAGCCGCGCATCTCGTCGGGGTCGGTGAACGCCCGGAACAGGCGCTCCCGGGTGGCCCGGTAGCGGCGGCGCAGGACGAACCCTTTGGCATCGATCGTGTCGGTCATGCTTCCTCCAGGTGGTGTTCCAGGGCGTCGAGGCGTTGCTCCCACACAGCGCGGCGGTCGTCGATCCACGCGACGACCGCGACGAGCGCCGCCGGCTCCAACCGGCAGGTCTTGACCCGGCCCACCTTGCGGGACCGCATCAGCCCGGCACCTTCGAGCACGCCGAGATGCTTCAGCACCGCCGGCAACGACATGGCGAACGGGGACGCCAAGTCGGAGACCGTCGCCTCGCCCTCGGAAAGGCGCTCGACGATCGCTCGCCGGGTTGGATCCGACAGGGCTGCCAGGCGTCGGTCGAGGGTGCGAGAGTTAACCATCGGGTTAACTATTCCAGGTTCACCGGCGGTCGTCAACCCGCTCGCGCCGACTCCTTGGCGTGATAGGAGGACCGCACCAGCGGTCCGCTCTCCACATGGCGCAGGCCAACCGACTGGCCGTACGCGGCGTACTCGGCGAACTCGTCGGGGTGCACGTAGCGGTCGACCCTGCGATGGCGGGCGGTGGGGCGGAGGTACTGGCCGATGGTGACGATGTCGACCCCGACTGCCCGCAGGTCGGCGAGCGTCGACAGCACCTCTTCCCTGGTCTCCCCCATTCCCACGATCAGCCCCGACTTGATCAGCGACTCGGGTCGCATCCACCGGGCACGGGCCAGCAGCGCCAGCGATCGCCCGTAGTTGGCGGCGGTGCGCACATCCCGCTGGAGGCGGAGTACGGTTTCGGTGTTGTGGTTGAGCACCTCGGGGGCGGCGTCCATGACCGTCCGCAGTGCGGCCCGATCGCCCTTGAAGTCGGGGACCAGCACCTCGACGTCGCAGGTGAGCCGGGTGCGGATCTCCTTGATCGACTCGGCGAAGATCTCCGAGCCGCCGTCGGCCAGGTCGTCGCGGTTCACCGAGGTGAGCACGGCGTGCTCGAGGGCCATGGACGCCACCGCCTCGGCCACCCGCTTGGGCTCGTCCCAATCGACCGCCCCCGGTCGCCCGGTGTTGACGTCACAGAACCCGCACGCCCGGGTGCACACGTCGCCGAGCAGCATGAAGGTGGCGGTGCCACTCCCCCAGCACTCGTAGATGTTGGGACAGCCCGCCTCCTCGCACACGGTGTTGAGGTCCAGGCCCTCGACCAGCCGCTTGAGGTCGCGGTAGCCGGGGCCCAGGTCGAGCCGCACCTTCATCCACGGCGGCTTCTCGGGCTCGCCGGGCAGCCGGCCCTTGACCGTGATCGGAATCAGGTTGCGGCTCTCCGGAGAGAAGGTGCCGCAGGCGACCAGCTCGTCGACATCGAAGGCGGGGGCGACCCGGCCGGTGCCCCGGGTGAAGGCGGCCCGATGGTCTTCCACCTTGTCATGCCCGAACACCGCGGCGAAACGGGTCACGAGCAGGTCGACCACTTCCTCGATCGACACCTTGCGTCCGAGGATCTCCGCGATCGAGGTGACGGGACGATCGGGGATGCCGCATGGGACGATGTGGCCGAACCACGCGAGGTCGGTGGTGACATTGAGCGCGAAGCCGTGCATGGTGACCCGACGGGCAGTGCGCACCCCGATGGCGGCCACCTTGCCCGAGGCGGTCCACACCCCGGTGAATCCGTCCTCGCGCCACGCTTCGATCCCCAGGTCGGCGAGGACGCCGATCAGCGCCTCCTCGATCCGTCGCACATGGCCCACCACATCCGGCTTCGGCCCGAGTCCGAAGATCGGGTAGCCGACGAGCTGGCCGGGGCCGTGGAAGGTGACATCGCCTCCACGATCCACCCGGAACAACTCGGCCCCCAGCCCCGCCGCCTGCGGTTCGGAGATGAGCATGCTGCCACCTGTGGCGAATCGGCCCACGGTGTACACCGGCGGGTGTTCGAGCAGGAGCAGGTAGTCGTCAGTAGTGCGCCCCTCGACCCGACCCTCGTGGATGGCCCGCTGGAGGTCCCACGCCTCCTCGTACGGGAGGCGGCCCAACCAGCGGGACCGGAGCAGCGTCATGTCAGCTCTTGTTCCCAATCCCAGGTCTCGAGGTTCTCCTTGATTCGCGCGAGGAACTTCACCGCGGTCGATCCGTCGAACGCCCGGTGGTCCCAGGTGAGCCCCAGGTACCCGACGTGATGAATCGCCAGCCCGTCGTTGCCGTCCTTGTCGGTGATCACCACCGCCCGCTTGGCGACGGTGTCGGTCGACAGGATCGCCACGTTGGGCACATTGATGATGGGCACCGACATGAACGAACCGAACGGCCCCGGGTTGGTGATGGTGAACGTGCTCCCGGCGAGGTCGTCGGGCTCCATCTTCCCGCTGCGGGCCTTGTCGGCGAGTTGCTTCACCCCGCGGGCGATGCCCTTCATCCGCAGGCCGTCGGTGCCCCGCAGGGTCATCACCACCAGGCCGCCCTCATCGAGGTCGACGCTGTAGCCCAGGTTGATCTGCCCGTGCAGGACCCGCTTCTTGTTGGGGAGATCGAACGACGAGTTGACCACCGGGAACGCGTTGAGCGCGTCGATGGTGGCCCGACTGATAAACGGCAGGTAGGTGAGCGAGAAGCCCTCGCGCTCCTTGAACGCGTCCCGATGGCGCTGGCGAACCCGCTCGAGGGCCTCGTAGTCCACTTCTACCGAGGTCCACACATGGGCCGCCGTCTGCTTGGCGCGGGTCATGTTCTCGGCGATACGAACCCGCAGCCGATCGAGATCCTCCACCTGATCGCCAGCAGCCGCGGCGACGGACACCGGTTTCGCCGCCGGAGCCTGTGGGGCCGCAGCGGGAGTCGGAGCCGCCGCAGGGGCGGCGGGCACGGCGGCGGGAGCCGCCGGCACCGGGGTTTCCGCAGCCGGAAGAGCCACCGGAGCCTCGGGAGTGGATGCCGGAGCCTCTGTCGGCGCTGGAGCAGGAGCCTCTGCCGCGGCGACATCGGCAACCGGGGCGGCGGGGGCCGGTGCCGGAGCCTCCGCTGCCGGGGCTGGAGCCGGAGCCGGAGCGGCCGGCGCCTCGACCGCCGGGCCTGACGCCACGAACTGCTCGACATCCTTGCGAGTTATCCGGCCCCCGCGGCCGGTGCCGACCACCTGGGAGAGGTCGACCCCGGCCTCGGCGGCGATCCGTCGCACCACCGGTGAGAGCATCCCCACTTTCCCGGCAGCCGGAGCCTCGGGGGCGGAGGGCGCGGTGCTGGTCGCCGGTGCCACCACCGGGGGCGCCGCCGCCGGCGGATCTTGCACCTCGACCGGCGGAGGGGCCTCTACCGCCGGCGGCGCTGCGGCCGCCGGTGCAGGCTCGGCAGTGGCCGCCGCGGGCTCGGCAGCAGGCGTGGCGGCGGGGGCCACCGATTCGCCCGCTTCACCGATTATCGCCAGCGGGGTGCCGACGGCGACCGTTTGGCCCTCGGGCACGAGAATCTCGAGCACGGTGCCGGACCACGAAGAAGGCACCTCGGTGTCCACCTTGTCGGTCGAGATCTCCAGGAGCACCTCGTCCTCACTGATGGTGTCTCCGGCCTGCTTCGCCCACCGGAGGATGGTTCCCTCGGTGACCGTCTCGCCCAACTGGGGCATGGTGACCGTGTGCGACATGGATCCTCCTAGACGTCTGCGAGCTTGCGGACCGCTTCGAAGACGTCGTCCGCCTGGGGCACGAACGCATCCTCAAGGACTGCGGCAAAGGGTATGTGGGCTTGGGGCGGAGTGACGCGGATCACTGGCGCGTCGAGGTCCCAGAATGCGTCGGCGGCCACCCGGGCGGCGACTTCCGACGCAATGCTGGCGAATGGCACGTCCTCCTGCACCACGACGAGGCGCGAGGTCTTGGCGACCGACGCGAACACCGCATCCCAGTCGATCGGCGACACCGACTGCAGGTCGATGACCTCAGGCTCGATGCCTTCGGCGGCGAGCCGCTCGGCAGCCTCCAGCGATGTGTGGAGCATTGCTCCCCAGGTGACGATCGTCACGTCGTCGCCCTCGCGAGCCACGCGTGCCTTGCCGATCGCGATCTCGTAGTCGCCCGGCGGGATCGCCTCTTTCACACTTCGATAGAGCTTCTTGTGTTCGAGAAAGATCACCGGATTCGGATCTCGGATCGCCGCCAGCATCAGGCCCTTGGCGGCCGTCGGAGTGCTGGGGACCACCACTTTGATGCCCGCGTGGTGGGCGAGCATCCCCTCCGGGCTGATGGAGTGGAACGGCCCGGCGCGAAGCCCCGCTCCGCTTGGGCCGCGGATCACGATCGGGACCGCCTTGCCGGTCTTCCAGTGGTACTTGGCGGCCTCGGTGGTGATTTGGTCCAAGGCCGGATAGATGAAGTCGGTGTACTGGAGTTCCACGATCGGCAGCTGGCCCATCAGTGCCGCCCCGACCGCGCCGCCGACGATGGCCGATTCGGCGATCGGCGTGTCGATCACCCGATTGGGCCCGTACTTCTCGTGGAGACCCTTCGTCACCTTGAACGCGCCCCCGAAAGGTCCGACGTCCTCGCCCAGGATGAAGACCCGCTCGTCGCGTTCCATCTCCTCGTCCAGCGCCTGGGCCACCGCGTCGAGCAGGGTCACCGGCTCACCGGCGGGCGCGGTTGGGGCCGGAGCAGAGGTGGTGCGGACCGCAAAGATGTCCATCGAGACCGACTCGGGCGACGGGTCGGCTTGCTCCTGCGCCCACTCGATCGTCTTGCGGATTTTGTCCTCGATCCGCCCGACGATGTCGGCGCGGCGTGTCTCGTCGAGCAGCCCCCGCGAGCCGAGGAATTCCTCGAACCGAGGAAGCGGATCCTTGGCCATCCAGGCCTCACGCTCGTCGGGCTTCACATACTCGGCGGGATCATGCCCGGCGTGGCCGAAGTGGCGGAAAGTCACCGCCTCGATGAGGGTGGGGCCTTCGCCGTTGCGGGCCCGCTCGACCGCCTCCTTGGCGGCGGCGTAGCACTCGAGCACGTCGTTTCCATCGACCACCACTCCTGGGATCCCGTACCCGTCGGCTCGGTGGGCGACATAGGAGAGGTTGAACTCCAGGTCATTGGGGGTGGAGTAGGCGTACTGGTTGTTCTGCACCGTGAACACGATCGGCAGGTGGAGCACCGCGGCCATGTTCACGGCCTCGTGCCAGGTACCGGTTGCGGTCGCACCCTCGCCGCAGTTGGCGAGCGCCACCCGGCGTTCCGACTTTTGCTTGAACGCCAGGGCGCATCCCATCGCCACCGGGTACGCGTCGGGGAGGGGCGAGACCACCATGAGGGTGCCCTTGTCGACCACCCCAAAGTGGCTGTTGCCGTCACGGCCCTTGGTCGGGGCGGCGGCCTTGCCATAGAAGTTGAGGAGGGTCTCCTCGAGAGTGACGCCCTTCGTCAACTGGCCGAGCAGATCCCGGTGGGTGGGCCCGAAGACGTCGTCCTTCTCGAGAGCGAACGCAAAGCCCACCTGAGCGGCTTCCTGCCCGACACCGGGGTACACCGCGCCCGCGAGGCGGCCACCGCGGTACATGGTGTGGAGGCGCGTCTCGAGAGTACGACCGGTCAGCATCAACTCGTACATCGAGATGAGCTGGGCTTCGGTCAGTTCGGCGGCATGGCCCTTTGCTTCGATCAACGTCGTCCCCTCGAGCCCGACCCGGGCCGCTCGTCGTCATCGGCGCCAGCAATGTTCCCATACCCGATCAATGCAGGCTCCTACCGGCAGCGGCGAGCAGCGTTTCGCCGACCGCTTCCGCCATCGTGGGATGCGCGTGGATGAACGCCGCCGCCTCGGAGGGCAGCGCTTCCCACCCGACGGCGTACATCAACTCGTGAATCGTCTCCCCCGCGATCGAGCCGACGACGGTGGCCCCCAGAATCGGCCCGTCTCGTTGGACGACCACCCGGGCCATGCCCGTCTCTCCCTTGATGATGGCCCGGCCGGCACCGGCGAACGGATGATCGGTCACCACGACGTCGTAACCCGCATCCTTCGCCTGCTGTTCCGTGAGGCCCACCGACGCCACTTCGGGGTGGGTGTAGACGACCAACGGGATCGCCCGATAGTCGGTGGGGGCTGCGGTCCCGGTGGCGATGTGCGTGATGGCCGAGATCCCCTCGGCGAAACCGGCGTGAGCAAGCTGTGGTGTCCCGGCGACGATGTCACCGACCGCGTACACATTGGGGGCTCCGGTGAGCATCGTCTCCAGATCTGCCACCACGAAGCCCCGGTCGAGAACGATCCCTGCCTCTTCGAGGCCGATACCCGAGGTGACCGGAGCCCGTCCGACGGCCACCAGCACCACATCCACCTCGACCGACTCGTCACCGAATGGCACGACCACGCCGCTGGACACGATCTGGGGTGCCCCCACCCCCACCCCGGTGTGCACCTGCATTCCCTTGTCGGTGAACGACTTCTGCAAGAGGCGCGCCGCCCGCGGCTCCGCTCCCGGAAGCACCTGGTCGACCACCTCGAATAGATGCACCTGCGACCCGAGGTCGATGAGCATGCTGGCGAACTCCGCCCCGATCGCCCCGGCACCGATGATGGCGACCCGCTCGGGCCG
The DNA here is from genome assembly GCA_040878325.1 of Acidimicrobiia bacterium. Lineage (NCBI taxonomy): Bacteria > Bacillati > Actinomycetota > Acidimicrobiia > Acidimicrobiia bacterium. The sequence continues at coordinate 179,567 of JBBDMM010000010.1, read as the reverse complement.
CGAGGTCCAGTCGAGCGCATGATCGGAGCTGACGATCCGCTCGCCGTCGAAGTCGTAGCCGGGGATCGACCGCGGGACCGACCCGGTTCCGATGATCACATTGCGCGCCTCGATCCGATTCGATGAGCCATCGGCGAGGGTCACATCGACCGTTCCCCGGCCGGCGAGGCGGCCCGTCCCCTGGATGACCTCGACTCCACGCTTCTTGAGCAGTCCCTGCAGCCCGGTGAACAGTTGATCCACCACCCGGCCCTTCCGCTCCAGGGCCTTCGCCCAATCCAGGCTGGGAGCCGAAGTGATCACTCCGTGGTCGGCGGCATGGGCGACCTGGTGGAACACCTCGGCCGTGTTGAGCCAGGACTTGGCGGGAATACACCCGCGGTGGAGACAAGTGCCGCCGACCTTGTCCTTCTCGACCAGAGCGACCGAGAGCCCGAAATTGTGGGCATATAGGGCGGCTGCGTAGCCCCCTGGCCCACCCCCGATGATGGCGACGTCGTACAAGAATCCTCCGGGCTCGGTGCCCTACGAGGTTAGTTCCCCGGTCACTGTCACCCGCCCTGGGACTCCCGGAGACGTGAACCGGCGTCGACTTCCATCGCCCCTCGACTGCCGTACCCTCACCGGGTGCAGACCCGGTACCTGATCATCGCCGCACTGGTGACGGCGATGGTGATACTCGCCGCATCGCTCGTCTGGTTCTTGATGGGCGCACTTTGACGGTCTCGTTCGAAACCGCCGACGGGCTCACCCTCGAAGGCGACTGGTCGAATCCCCTCCAAGCACCCCGCTGCGCCGTCGTGCTGTGTCACCCTGACCCCAGGCAGCGGGGCACGATGAACGCCCCCCTCATCAAGAGCCTGGCGGGAACCCTGAGCGACGCCGGCTTCGCGGTGCTGCGGTTCAACTTCCGGGGAGTCGGACGGTCCGAGGGCGCTCACGGCGAGGGTGTCGACGAGATCGCCGACGTCGCCGCTGCTGTTGCGCTCGCAGTCCAGACGCACCCGGCGGTGGAGGTCGGGTTGGCCGGTTGGTCGTTCGGTGCCGTCGTCGCCCTGCGATGGCAGGCGGCGGCAAGCTCCACCATCCGATACGCCGGTGTTGCTCCGCCGGTGTGGTTCCCCGACGCGAGGGGCGGCCTGCTGCCCGAACCCTCCGGTCTCGCTCCGGCCAGGCGCCTGTTCGTCATCGGTGACCGCGACCAGTACACCTCGGTCGACGACCTGCGCGGATATGCCGATTCGATCGGAGCCCGCATGGAAGTGCTTTCGGGCAGCGACCACTTCTTCTACTTTCGAGAAGCGGTGGTGGGGAAGGCCCTGGTAGAGCACTTCAAATGAGGTCCAGGCCTCCTAGCCCGCGGGGGAAAACCCCCGGTTGCGAGCCTCAGCGAGCGTGTCCGGCCCGAACGAAGCGAGCAGCTTGGAACCGAGCAGGGCCTCGGCTTCGACCCTTGCCGAGAGGCGGGTGAACTGCAGGTCGTTGTCGCAGTCGTGGACCCGCATGTCGTCGCGAGTGCCGACGAAGCGGTGGGCGGGAAAGGCACGCAGACGACCCATGATCAACTCACATTCATGGTCACGACGGCCCGGGAGAGGCCGTCTCCGTCGGTGATAAGGATCGTTCCGAGAAGGTCTCCCTGGCTGAATTCGATCTCCCATGTGGAGTCGTCGACGCGGGCTGCCCCATCGATCACGTAGCCCTGGCTCACCAACTCGATCGTGAAGAACTGGATCAGGGATAGCGAATCCGACTCCACCGTGACCGTGAACTCGGTGCGGTGGTTCTCGGCATCGATCACCGCGTCGGAGATCACCCCAGCAGCCGGTAGGGGGAACCCGTCGGGAACCGAACGGGGAATGCGCTCTTCGATCGGCTCACCACCGGCGTCGTCGCCGCAGGCGACCGCGATCGTCAATAGTCCGACGAGCGCCATCGAAGCCGCCCTAGCCACGACACGACCCGATGCCCGGCGTCGGGTCGCCCACCGGCAGCACCGCCGCCGGTGGCGGCGCCGGGTCGAGGCGGCGGAACGGGACCGTCGACGGAGAGAAAGTGAGCGCGGTCGACACCACAGCCACGGCGAGGCGGTTCCGAAGGTCGTCCCGCGAAGTCTTCCCGGTCGGCAACTCGAGAGCCGCATTGGCGAGGAAGTCGGGACCGGAGGCGTATGACTGGGGACTGGAGACTGGCGACTCGCGACTGGCCCTCATACCCGCGGCGGCTCTCGATACCCCCCGAATACACCCTTGAGCGCCGCGGCGATCTCGCCCTCGGTCGCCCGTACCCGAGCCGCGTCGATCATCAAAGGCATCAGGTTCGCCTCGCCCCGGGCCCCTTCGACGAGCCCCTCGAGGGCGGACGTGACCGCAGCCTCGTCGCGTGCCCGGCGGACGGCGGCAACCCGACTTCGCTGGGAACGTTCTACTTCGTCGGAGATCCGGAGGATGTCCAGTTCCTCGTGATCCTCGCTGGCGTATTTGTTCACGCCGACTATCGCTCGCTCGCCAGAGCCAACGGCCTTCTCGAACTCGTAGGCCGAGTCGGCGATGGCACCCTGGAACCAGCCTTCGTCGATGCCGGCGAGCACCCCGTCGAGCATCGACCCGCGCCCCATGCGGTCGACGTGCTGGAGGATCTCCTCGACCCGCGCCTCCATCCGGTCGGTCATCTGCTCGACGAACCACGACCCACCCAAGGGATCGATCACGTCGGCCACCCCGGTCTCCTCGGCGATCACCTGCTGGGTGCGGAGGGCGATCTCGGCGGCACGCTCCGTCGGCAGGGCGTAGACCTCATCGAGGGCATTGGTGTGCAGGCTCTGGGTGCCGCCAAGGACGGCGGCTAGTGCTTCGATCGCGGTTCGCACCACGTTGTTGTCCGGCTGCTGGGCGGTGAGCGACACGCCCGCCGTCTGCGTGTGGAACCGGAGCTTGATCGACCGCTCATCCTGAGCGCCATATCGATCCCGCATCCAGCGCGCCCAGATGCGCCGCGATGCGCGGAACTTGGCGATCTCCTCGAAGAAGTCGAGGTGGGCATCGAAGAAGAAGGAGAGGCGCGGGGCGAAGTCGTCCACCGCCATCCCCCGCCGCATCCCCGCCTCGACGTAGGCGAAGCCGTCGGCCAGGGTGAACGCCAGCTCCTGGTGGGCGTTCGCCCCGGCTTCACGGATGTGATACCCGCTCACCGAGATGGTGTTCCACTGCGGCACTTCGATCGTGCAGAACTCCATCATGTCCGTGGTCAGCCGCAGGTGTGGTGCGGGCGGGTAGATCCACTCCTTCTGCGCGATGTATTCCTTGAGGATGTCGTTCTGCAGCGTGCCGCGCAACGCCTGCCAGGAGACGCCCTGCTCCTCGGCCGCCACCAGCAGGAATGCAAAGAGGATCTGGGCGGGCCCGTTGATGGTCATCGACACCGAGACTTCGCCGAGCGGGATTTCGGCGAACAGATCCGCCATGTCGTCGGCAGAGTCGACCGCGACCCCACAGTGACCCACCTCGCCAAGCGAAATCGGGTCATCGCTGTCGTACCCCATGAGCGTCGGCATGTCGAAGGCGACGCTCAGGCCGTGTTGGCCCTGTTCGAGGAGGTGACGGAACCGGGCATTGGTGTCCTCGACTCCGGCGAACCCGGCGAACTGGCGAATGGTCCACGGCTTGCCCCGGTAGCCGGTGACATGGATACCCCGGGTGTAGGGGAAGAAGCCCGGGTATCCGATCGCCTCGGGCGGCTCGTCACGAGGCAGTCCGACCGCCGGAAGGTCTTCGAACGACAGCGTGACCCAGCGGTCGCGGCGCTTCGCTGCCTTGCGGTAGTGCTCCTCCCAGCGATCGCGGTTCACTCTTCCTCACCTTCGTCCGACGAAACGGTAACCGCCTCGCCACAGTTGGGGCAGGGTGCCACCTCGACCGATCCGACGATGAACTTGTAGCCGCAGCCGGGACAGATCACCCGGGGGGAGGGGCGGTCCGGAGCAGGCGGTGGTGGCGGGGGCGTTTGCAACCCGTTGGCTCCGGTCGTGGCGCGGACGTCGTTCGGGGTGCCGCACGTCGGGCACACATGGCGGCCCACGCCGGGGACATCGAACTGCGACCCGCACCTCCCACACCGAACGATCATTGGTTCACCGCCTCACCCACCGCTCCGATCGACACCAGATACTCGGTGTCGGCCGCGATCACCTCTGCGATGTCGAGGACATCGAACGATCGACCCGACTCTGCGGACCGCTCCATCAAGTACTCGATCGAATCGCCGCTACCGACGATCGGGCGCTCCTTGCCCTCGCGCGGCGCGACCACCTGGTGAAAGTGGACCTGCCACTCGAGCAGAAGGTTCACGTCGTCGAGATCGAGCGACTCCATTGCCCGGTCCGACAGCCGCTCGTATACGAATCGTGCCGCCTCGGGCACCAGATACTCCGCCGGGTCGTCGGCGCCGCTCCGTCTGGCGGCCTGCCACACCATGAGGGCGATGATCGCGACCAGGGCCGCGGCGAGGAGGGCTCCAACTGCAACTGCACCCATGAGGGAATGGTACCCAGGGCCTCGCTTCTCTCAGCTGGCGATTGGCGATTGGGACAGCCATGACTTGGGGAGGAGTTGGGGCGTAACGTGCCAGAAAGCTCCGGCCGGAACCGCCACCGGCCCCACGGGCAGCACGCGGGGAGCCGTTAACCTCGGTGGTGCCCACCTCTCGAGGTATCCACCTGTCCGTCAACACCGTTTCCACGTTTCTCGCCGTCGGGGCGATTGCACTCAGTCTCCTCGTCCTCGGCATCGCCGGCCTGTGGGTGGTGGCCCGAGTGTCCGCCGGCGCATCCCGAGCGTTGCAGCGCCTCGCGGACTCGGTACAGGGGTACGGTCTGTGGCTCGCCTGGTTCATGGCCGTCGTCGCCACTCTGGGGAGCCTCTACTACTCCGAGGTCGCCGGTTTCACGCCCTGTGAATACTGCTGGTACCAGCGGATCGCCATGTATCCCCTGGCGATCATTCTCGGCATCGCCGCGTTTCGCCGAGACCGCGCCATCCGGATCTACGCGATACCCGTCGCCGCGGCCGGTGGGGTGATCTCGGCTTACCACTACATGATCCAGCACTTCCCCAGCCTGGCCCGAGGCACATGCGACCTTTTCGCGCCATGCAGCGCGGCCTACGTGTGGAAGTTCGACTTCGTGTCGATCCCCTTCATGGCGCTGGTGGCGTTCGCCTCGATCGTCACGGCGTTGGCCCTCGATGGTCCTTCGGCCCGGGCGCGCCGATCGTCGATCGACGAAGTTTCCGATTCCGAGGAGGATTCATGACCAACCGCAGCATTGCCGCGCGCCCTTTTCCCTGGCTGCCAGTCCTCGGCGGGCTGGTGGCCATCGTCCTGATCACCGTCGTGGTGCTGACCTTCGACTCGGGAGGGTCGGGGGCAGCTGAGTTCGGGGAGCCGACGATCACCGGCGCCGCCCTGCCGCGGTTCGACGACTCAGCCACGGATCCTGCCGCCGGCATGCCCGCCCCGACGGTCGAGGGCGCCGACTTCGATGGCCAGTCTGTCTCGATAACCAGCGACGGCCGACCGAAGATCATCATCTTCCTGGCGCATTGGTGCTCGCACTGCCAGGCCGAGGTCCCTGTTGTGCAGGCGTGGGTCGACGCGGGCCTCAAGCCCGATGGGGTCGACCTCTACTCGGTTGCGACCAGCACCGCCGAAAGCCGCCCCAACTTCCCGCCGTCCGAGTGGCTCGCCTCGGAGGGCTGGACCGCCCCGGTAATCCTTGACGACAGCGACTACTCGGTCGGCGACGTGTTCGGGCTCAACGCATTCCCCTACTGGGTCTTCGTGAATGCTGACGGCACTGTGGCCAGCCGTCTAACCGGCGAGTTGCCGGCCGACGCGATCACCCAGATCGCCGAGTCGTTGCTCGATGGCTAACGGGTGAGCGACCTATTCGCTCACCCGTTTAGATACCCAACCGGTCCGCCAGCACCAACCGGTGGAAGGCGGGGCTTCCAAACAGCAACTCGTCGGTCTTGGCCCGCTTGAAGTAGAGATGGGCGTCGTGCTCCCAGGTGAAGCCGATCCCGCCGTGGATCTGGATGTTCTCCGAGGCACAGTGGAAGTACGCCTCCGAGCAATACGACTTCGCCAGCGGACCGACGATCTTCGCCTCGGCATCGTCGGCAGTGACCGCCCACCCGGCGTAGTACGCGGCCGATTTGGCCGACTCGACGTCGACCAGCATGTCGGCGCACTTGTGCTTGATCGCCTGAAACGATCCGATGGGACGACCGAACTGCACCCGGTCCTTGGCGTACTGCACCGACATCTCGAGGCACTTCTGCGCCCCGCCCACCTGCTCGAAGGCGAGGGCCACGATCGCCCTGTTCAGAGTGTCCTGGAGGGCTCCCCACCCCGCCCCCTCGGTGCCGAGAACCGCCCTCGCCGGCACCCGCACGTTGCTGAACGTGATCTCGGCCTGCTTGCGGGTCATGTCCATCGTCTCGAGGCGCCGCCGGGTGATTCCCCCCGCCCCGGCATCGACGACTACGAGGCTGATCCCCTGCTCGCCGCCGGTGGTGTCGTCGGTGCGCACCACGACGATGATGGTGTCGGCAGTATGACCATCGACCACGAAGGACTTGGTTCCGTCGAGGATGAGCTCGGAACCGTCCCGTTTGGCCACCATCGTTATGCCGTCCGCACCCCACGACCCGTTGGCTTCGACCTGGGCGATGGCAACGGTTCGTTCCCCGGCGGCGATACCGGGCACGAGCGCCTGCTTCTGCTCCTCCGTGCCGGCGGTGAGGATGAGGTCGGCGCCAAGGACCACCGTCGACAGGAACGGCGACGGGAACAATGCTCGGCCCATCTCTTCCATGAGGATCGCCTGTTCCATGAAGGTGAAGCCGGCGCCGCCGTACTCCTCGGGAATCGCCATCGCCTGCCAACCCTGAGATGCGATCTCGGCCCACAGGGCGGCGTCGAAGCCCTCTTCGGTCTCCATCAGACGGCGAACGACCTCTGACGGCGACTTGGCTTCGAGGAACCGCCGGGCGGTGTCTCGCAGCATCTCCTGCTCTTCGCTGACGGCGAAGTTCATCGGGCGGACCTCCCGAGTCCGTTGGGTTGGTGAAGGGTAGTAAGGACCGCCGGGCGTATCGGCGGTAGGGGCTTTGGTCGCAGGTAGTGTCGGAGAGCGACCGAAGGGAAACGCCAATGCAGTTCGTGTTGATGACAGAACCCCATCTCGGTATGAGCTACGCCGACCTGCTGGGCGCGGCGAAGTTCGCCGACGAGGCCGGCTTGGAAGGGTTCGCCCGCTCCGACCACTTCTTGTTCCCGCGCAACACCGCTGCGCCCGCCACCGAGGCATTCGCCACTCTCGGAGGGCTCGCCCGCGAGACGAGCCGGGTCGAGTTGATCGTGCTCGTCTCACCGATCACATTCCGCCACCCGGCGGTGCTGGCGAAAGCGGCGACCACGATCGACGAGATGAGCGGCGGGCGGCTCTCGCTGGGTGTCGGAACCGGATGGATGGAGGACGAGCACGCCACCTACGGGCTCGACTTCCCCGACCTCGGAGTCCGCTTCGAAATGATGGAGGAGGCCCTCGGTTACCTGTGGCACGCCTTCGGCCGGAAGGCGGGGCCGTTCGAGGGCAAGCATTACCGGTTCGACGGCACCGAGGTGCACCCCCGTCCTACCGGGACGATTCCCCTGATCGTCGGCGGCAGCGGAGAGAAGCGCACCCCCCGCCTCGCCGGAACCTATGCCGACGAGTACAACTTTGGCCATCGACCGATCGAGGCGATCAAGCTGCGGATCGGGCGTGCCCGGGCCGCCGCCGAGAAGGCGGCACGAGACCCCGACGCGCTGCGGATCAGCGTCATGACCTCGGTGGCTGCCGGAATGGACGAGGCGGGGTTCCAACGGGTTCTCGCCCGGATCGCCGAGGCCGACCCGATGGGACGAGACGCCGAGACGCTCGAGAAGCTGATGAAGGAGCGCAACATCCCGATGGGAACCGCCGACCAGGTACGCGAGGAGGTCCACGCACTGGAGGAAGCCGGGGTGGACCGCTTCTACGTCCAACATCTCGGCCCCTTCGACCACGAGGTGCTCGAAGAGCTCTTCGCCGCTCTGCGGGGCTGAGAAGGAACCAAGAGTCAAGAGCCAAGAGCCAGCGGGCTTGTTCTTGATTCTTGATTCTTGAATCTTGAATCTTTTCGATACCTGGCGATCCGCCTTTACCCTGTGACGATGTCCTCCCCCCCGTTGCTCGTCATCGAAGACCTGCGCGCCTCTGCCGAGGGGACCGAGATCCTCAAGGGGGTATCGGTGGTCGTCGAGAGGGGCGAGATCCACGCGTTGATGGGCCCGAATGGCTCGGGGAAGTCCACGCTCGGCAATGTCCTGATGGGCCACCCCGGCTACAAGGTGACCGGGGGGCGAATCCTCTTCAAGGGAGAGGACATTTCCGCATGGACCCCCGACCAGCGGGGCCGGGCCGGAATGTTCCTCGCCTTTCAGTATCCCGAGGAGATCCCGGGCGTCTCGGTGGTCAACTTCTTGCGCAGTGCCCTCAGCAACCGCACCGGCACGGAATACACGGTGCTCGAACTGCGGCTGAAGGTGGCAGACACCATGAAGGCATTGGGTATGGAGGTCGAATTCGCCGACCGGTACCTCAACGAGGGCTTCTCAGGAGGCGAGCGAAAGCGCAACGAGATCCTGCAGATGTCGGTGCTCGAGCCCGAATTGGCGGTCATGGACGAGACCGATTCGGGCCTCGACATCGACGCCCTGAAGATCGTCGCCGAAGGTGTCACCCAGCTGGCTTCACCGGAGCGAGGCTTCCTCATCATCACCCATTACCAACGGATGCTCGACTACATCACCCCGGACGTGGTTCACGTGTTCGTGGACGGCCGGGTGGTGGAGACCGGCGGCCCCGACCTCGCCAAGCGGATCGAGGAAGAGGGGTACGACGCGTTCCGGGAGGTGAAGGCGTGAGGGCGCTACCGGCGCCCAGCAATGCGCGATGCGCGATGCGCGACTCGCAATGCGCAATGCGCAATGCGCGGCGCGTCGGAGGTTTTCAGACAGGTTGGGCCGGTAGCGCATTGCGCATCGCGCATCGCGCCGCCCGTAGGGCGGCCCCATGACCGACCTCGCCCACCTCCGCAGCGACTTCCCCATCCTCTCGCGGGAGATGAACGGCAAGCCGCTCGTCTACCTCGACAGCGCCGCGACCACCCAGAAGCCGGTGCAGGTGCTCGACGCGGTCGACGATTACTACCGGAAGCACAACGCCAACGTCCACCGCGGGGCCTACAAACTCGCCGAGGAGGCGACCGACCTGTACGAGGGCGCCCGCCTCAAGATCGCCCGCTTCATCAACGCCACCACCGAACGCGAGGTGGTGTTCACCCGCAGCACCACGTCTGCGATCAACCACATCGGGTACGGCTGGGGCCTCTACCACCTGAAGCCCGGCGATCGCATCGTCCTCACCCATATGGAGCACCACGCCAACGTCGTGCCCTGGCAGTTGATCACCCGCCACACGGGAGCCGAACTCGTCTACCTGCCGCTCACCGAGGACTTCATGGTGGACATCTCTCGCATCGGGGAAGTGGTCGACGAGCGGGCAAAGATCGTGTCGATCTCGGGCATGTCGAATGTGCTCGGCTCGTTCGGGCCGGTCGCCGAGGCCGTTGCCGCCGCCAAGGCCGTCGGCGCCCTCACCGTCGTCGACGGCGCCCAGCTCATCCCGCATTCGGCCGTCGATGTTCAGGCGATGGGCGCGGACTTCGTGGCCTTCAGCGCCCACAAGATGCTCGGCCCCACCGGAGTCGGGGCGATGTGGGGACGGATGGAGCGCCTCGAGGAGATGGAGCCCGCCGAGGGCGGCGGCGAGATGATCCGCGACGTCGATTTCGAAGCATCCACCTGGGCCGAAGTGCCCCACAAGTTCGAGGCGGGTACCCCCCCGATCGCCCAGGCCATCGGGTTCGGTGCCGCCGTCGACTACCTATCCAAAGTCGGGATGGACGAGGTGCGCGCCCACGAGATCGAGATCACCGCATACGCGTTGGAGAAACTCTCGGAGATCCCCGACCTGACGATTTACGGGCCAATGGATCCCCAGAAGCGGGGGGCGGCGGTGTCGTTCACCCTCGCCGACATCCACCCCCACGACCTGGCCACCATTCTCGATCAAGCCGGGGTGGCGATTCGGGCCGGTCACCACTGCGCCAAGCCGTTGATGCGAGTGCTCGGTGTGCCGGCGACCGCTCGGGCATCCTTTTACGTCTACAACATTCCCGAAGAGGTCGACGCCCTCGTGGCGGCACTGCACGAGGCGAGGAGGATCTTCGGTGTCGCTTGACGAGTTGTACCGGCAGGTCATCCTCGACCACTACCGCAAGCCCCGACACGCCGGCCACATCGAGGGAGCCGACGCCCGGGCCGAGGGTGTGAACCCACTCTGCGGCGACGAGGTCACCGTCGAACTGCGGATCGAAGACGGCAAAGTGACCGATGTGGCGGTGAGGGGCCGGGGATGCTCGATCAGCCAGGCGTCCGGGTCGATGATGGCCGACAAGTTGATCGGCCTTTCCACCACGGAGATCGACGAACTGGTTCACCAGGTCAAGCGTCTCCTCGACATCGAGCCCGGCGATTCCGGGGTAGATCCGGAGCGTCCCGGTGCCGTCCTCGGCGACCTCGAGGCACTGGCCGGAGTCCGCCGTTTCCCGGTGCGGATCAAGTGTGCCGACCTCCCCTGGGCCACCCTGCAGGAGGCGCTCGCCGGGGTGGGGTGAACCTCCACCACGACGCCTTCCCCGCTAGCGTTCCCTGATGCGCCAGAGGGGCCTGGTGGTCATCCTCACCCTTGTCGCCGCGGCCTGCGGCGGAGGTGACGGATCGTCCAATCCGATCGCCACCACATCGACCGCTGCCAGTGCGACCACCGTCACGTCAAGCGGACCGACGACCACCACTCTTCCGCCCACCACGACGACCACACTCGACCCGTTCTTGGTAGACATCTTCTCGATTGAACCGATGCCCCCCTCCGAGCCGGCGACCGGGGTCAACGCGGTTCTCGGCGGTCCACCAGACGAGATCGCCACGCTGCTCATCCTTGCGGACCTGGAGGATGCCGGCATCGACCTCACCGGGATCGAGATCTTCGTCTGGCCGATCTCGGGTACTGGGTCGTCCCTCGTAGTCATCGAGTTCGGCGACTCGGCCGGGCTGTATGCGGAGGATGACGACCAGGCGACCCTCCTCGTGAACTCGGTGCTCACTCATCCGGTGATCGCCGAGCAGAACATCACCCGCATGGTCCTCAGGATCGCGGGGGCCGACGAGGAGGGTCCCTACGTCTTCACCATGACGGCGCTCGTCGCAGACATGCTGCGGTCCCTCTCGACGGGAGCCTCGCTGGAGGAAGGCGAAGCGCAGTTCGAGTTGGAGAGGCCGGAGCCATGAAACGAGTGATCCCTGTCTTCCTGGCGTCGCTGCTTCTGAGTGCGTGCAGCTACGGGGAGTTGCTGGAGTTCGTGGAAGGGTCAGCGGGCGGAGGCGACCTCAGCGCGCCGGAGAACCCGACCGACGTTCAGGCCGCCGGGTCAACCACTGACGCCCGAAGTGACGACGAGAAAGCCCAAGCGGAGATCACCCAGGCTCTCGACCCTGACCTCGGGATCGGTACGAAGATCGGGCTGGCCAATGACGCGGTGCAGTCGAGACCAGCCGATCCGCGCTATCTGATGTACCGATCATGGTTCAACCGGATCGCCGGAGACGATGAGGCAGCGAAAGCCGACCTGGCCGCGGCGTATGGCCTGGCTCAGGAGGCCTACGGCGGCGGTCCAACCGCCGAACGCCGCTACGCCGAGTTCTACCTCGACGCCACCGCCGCGGTGATGCTCACCTACCCGGAGGACTCGGAAACTCGCGATCGGATGGAGTTCGTGTACTGCATCGCCTTCTTCAAGTATCGAGAGGACTTCGGCTCCAGCCTGCTGGGCTCCGCCTACCTCGACTTCAAGGCGCACCAGGATCTCTGTACCTGACTGATCAACTCTTCGTCGCGCTGATCTCGAGGAACTCCCCGCCCCCTCCTCAGCGACGGTCCCGGTGAGAACGCCGCTCGCAATCGTTCCGTGGAAGGTGACCGCAACCTGGCGCGCCCACTCGGCGGTGATGTCGTCACGACCGGTCGTGTCCCAATTTGGCCCGGTCCCGCACTCGGGCCCCTCCAGCGACACGATCTCGAAGTGATCGGCAGCGAGCACCACCTCAACGACCCCACCTTGTGCCGTACCTGATCTGCTGAAGACATGGCGCACCACCGCATCGCATAGCGGGTCGTCGTTGACGGATCGCACCGTGTAGCCGAGGGTGTACTCGACGGTCATCCCCGTCGCTCGGCGGAATCGGGCACCTTCTTCCTGGCGCTTGACTCCGCAACTCTGTCGCACCCCGCGCTTACGATCCCGGACATGAGTGATCTGCCAATCGATGTGATCCGCAGCAGGAAACGCACCCGAACCGCCCAGGCCTACGAGGCCAACGGGCGGTTGCGGGTTCTCATCCCCGCCCACCTCTCCGAGGATGAGGAAGCCGCCGTCGTCACGGAGCTCGTCGGGAAGGTCACCCGCAAGCTCTCGCAAGAGACGGTCGACCTCGAGACTCGTGCCCGCGAGGTCGCCAACAAGTACGGCCTCCGCGCCCCCACCAGCATCGTGTGGTCTGAGCGGCAGAACTCGCGGTGGGGCTCCTGCTCGCCGCGGAACGGCACGATCAGAATTTCGAGCAGGCTCGCCTCAATGCCGGGATGGGTGCTCGACTGGGTGCTGGTGCACGAGTTGGCCCACCTCGAAGTCGCCAACCACGGCGAGCGGTTCAAGTCGCTGGTGAGCCGGTATGAAATGGCCGAACGAGCCGAGGGTTACCTCATCGCCAAGGCCGGGGGGTGAGGTCGACCTAGAGGTCCGCCTCGAAGGTGTCACAAGCCCCGGGGTCGCCGGTGTCCAACCCGACCCGGAACCACTCCTGGCGTTGCGCGGATGAGCCGTGGGTCCAGGTCTCGGGATTCACCTGGCCCTGGGTCTGTTCCTGGATCCGATCGTCGCCGACCGCCGCAGCCGCATCCAGCGCTTGGCCGATCTCGTCCTGCGTAAGCGGCTGGAGGAACCCGGTCGCCACCGCGTGATGGGCCCAGACGCCTGCGAAGCAGTCGGCCTGCAGTTCGGTGCGCACCGAGTCGCTCTCTTCACCCGCACCCCTGCTTCCCGAGCCCAGGTTGCCCATCAGGTTCTGGACGTGATGGCCGTACTCGTGGGCGATGACGTAGGCCTGGGCGAAAGGACCGCCCTCGGCGCCGAGGCGCTTCTTCATCTCCTCGAAGAAGCCCAGGTCTATGTAGATCCCGGCATCGGGCGGGCAATAGAAGGGACCCACGGCACTCGACGCCACTCCGCAGCCGGTGTTGACGCTCCCCTCGAAGAAGGTGGTGGGAGCCAATTGGTACCCCTCCAGGGCACCCAGCCAGTAGGCCTGGACGCTGTTGACGTACCCGACGATGCGGCAGTCGTCGCGCTCGTTGGCGTCGGCGCCGGTCTTGCACTCCTCGCTGAGGTCGGTGGTCTGTTCGCCTCCCACCGTCTCTCCCCCGAGCGAACCCAGCACCTGAGATGGATCGCCGCCCATCACTAGGAACAGCACAACACCGATGAGTCCCGCGAGTCCGCCGCCGACGGCGAGACCGCCGCCCATTCCACGACGATCACGCACCTGCCCGGGATCGAGCTTTGCTCCCCTACGAAATGTCATTTCTGCTCCAGATTATCCGGGTCAAAGTGCCCCTCCTTCTACCCCGGCCACTGCCAACTCAAGCACGCTCCGCCAGACGACCGGTATGGTTCGCCTCCCTGAGCGAAGGATGGTCATGGGTTTCTTCAAGGAGATCAAGGAAGTCAAGGAGACCATCGCCGGGGTGCCGGAAATGATCGAGCAGGCCCAGCAACTGTCCGCGCAGGCCCAGGAGATGCAGGTCGCGCAGGCGGCGATGGCGCAGGCCGCAGTGGCACAGGCGGCCACTGCGGGCAGCGCCGGATCGATCGATCCCGCCATGCTGGAGCCAATCGGCGGCATTTCGATGGAGCGTTACGCGCAGATCGCCAAGACGGTCGGCGAGAAGACGCTCGACCAGGCAGGGACCGAAGCACTGGTCCGGAAGCACGGGCACACGCCAGAGGATTGGCAGGCCGCGTACGACGGATGGAACTCGCGTTTCCAGGGCAACATGGCGCTCGCCGTCCAGTTCGGGACCCTATTCCAACAGACGTCGGCGCTGTGAGCGGGAGGCGAACATGGGATTCCTGAAGGACCTCAAGAACCTCAACAAGGTGTCGAAGGAGGCATCCGCCGGCTTCGACCCCGCCGCCCAGATGCGGGAAGCATCGGCCGCCATGGCGGCGATGACTCACATGATGGAGCAACAAACCCTCGGCGCCCGGCTCGCATCCACCGGCGAGTCGGCCACGGCTCAGGTCACCGCGCTACGCGACACCGGGCAGCAGGTGAACGGGCAACCAGTCGTTGAAATCGACCTCTTGGTCTTCCCGACCGGCCGGCCGCCCTATCCGGTGACGGCCAGCCAGATCGTGCAGCTGACCCAACTCGCCCGCCTCACGCCGGGGTCGCGGCTGACCGTGAAGATCGACCCGGCTGACGTCGCGGCGTTCTGGATCGACTGGACCGCCGCGACCTGAACTAGCCGGCGACGCCGCCTTCGGTCATCCCGCGGAGGTCGAGGGCCTTGTCGAGATCCTCTTCGGGAAGCACGCCCATCTCCAGCGCCACCTCACGCACGCCCCTGCCTGAGGCGAACGCTTCCTTGGCGATCTTGGCGGCGGTGTCGTAGCCGATCTTGGGGGCCAGGGCGGTGACGATGATGATGTTCTGCGCCAGCAGCGCCGCCGCCCGCTCCTCGTTGGCCTCGAGGCCCTCGATGCACTTCTCCCGGAAGGCGTCGGCGGCAGATCCGATCAGTTCGGCGGATTCGACCAGGTTGTGGGCGAGCACCGGCATCATCACGTTCAGTTCGAGGTTGCCGTTGGCACCCGCCCACGCCACCGCGGCATCGTTGCCGATCACCTGGGCGGCCACCTGCATCACCATCTCGGCCATCACCGGGTTCACCTTCCCCGGCATGATCGACGACCCCGGCTGGGTCTCGGGGAGCCGCAACTCGCCGATGCCGGTGCGGGGGCCCGACCCGAGCCAGCGGAGGTCGTTGGCAATCTTGAACAGCGACACGGCAACGGTACGCAGCGCCCCACTGGCGTGGACCGCGGCGTCTTTCGAGCCCTGGGCCTCGAAGTGGTCGTCGGCCTCCCGGAACGGGTAGCCGGTGCGCTCGGCGATCTTGCCGATAACCGCGGCGGCGAAACCCTCGGGAGCGTTGATTCCGGTACCCACCGCGGTGCCGCCCAGAGCCAGTTCCTCCAAACCGGGGAGGGCCGCCTGGAGCCGCTCGACGCTCTTGCGCACCATGGCGGCGTATCCGCCGAACTCCTGGCCAAGACGCACCGGGGTGGCATCCATCAGATGGGTGCGGCCCGACTTGAGGATGTGATCGAACTCAGATGCCTTCGCCTCAAGGGCGACCGCAAGGCGCTCGAGGGCGGGGATGGTCTCGCGGCGGAGGGTGGAGACGGCAGTCACATGGATCGCCGCCGGAATCACGTCGTTGGAGGACTGCCCGGCATTGACGTGATCGTTGGGATGCACGAACTTGCTCCCCCGGCCATGCCCGAGCAGTTCGGATGCCCGATTGGCGATCACCTCGTTGGCGTTGGTGTTGGTGGAAGTGCCCGAACCGGTCTGGAAGATGTCGACCACGAACTGGCCGTCGTGGACCCCGGCCACGACCTCCTCGGCAGCGTTGACGATCGCCCCGGCGATCGCACCGTCGAGACGCCCCGCCTCGCCGTTCACTGACGCCGCCGCCGACTTGATCATCCCCAACGCCTCGATGAACCGGCGACCAAACCGAAGGTCCGAGATCGGAAAGTTGTCGACAGCCCGCTGGGTCGACGCCCCGTAGTAGGCGTCGTCGGGAACCTCGACCTCGCCCATCGAATCCTTCTCGACCCTCATCGCACGGGCTCCTTGTCGGCTACGGCATCAAGGGTAGGAGTGTCGGAACGGCGGTTGGTAGGGGCGGAGGGCTCCCGGGCGGCGCCACCGTTGCGAGCACCCTTGGAACACGTAGCCTGCGGGCAGACCCGGAGTGAGGAGGGGAAATGGCGAGCCTGCAGGAGTGGATCGACGGGTACCGCCGCGCCTGGCAGGAACTCGACGCCGACGCCGCGGCTGCCTTGTTCACGGAGGACGCCACCTACCGGGCCAACATCTTCGAGGAACCTCATCGGGGCCAGGAGGGCGTCGCCGACTACTGGACGGCCGTGACCGCGGCGCAAAGCGAAGTCCGGGTCCGCATGGGCCGCCCGTTCGCCGACGGCGATCGGGTCACCGTCGAGTTCTGGACCAACATGCAGGTCGACGGCGATCCGGTCACCCTCCCCGGCGCCTTGCTGCTCGATTTCGCCCCCGACGGCCGATGCCGGCGGCTCCGCGAGTACTGGCACTACCAACCCGGCTCATTCGAGCCTCCTGAGGGTTGGGGAACCTGACCACCGGATGCTGCGTTGGCGAGCCGACCCCCACCTCCACCCCAACGGGGATCACAACCCCTTGAGGAAGTCCCCCGACTCCTCCTGCTCCGCCTCCAGGCCAAGTTCCTTGCGGATGCCTTCGTAGCCGACCGAGTCGAGTTCGTCGGCGAGTTCGCGGCCTCCGCTGCGGACGATCTTGCCCTTCATCATCACGTGGACCCGGTCGACGTCGAGATAGCGCAGCACCCGGGCGTAGTGGGTGATCACCAGCACGCCGAGTTCAGGCCCGCGCATCCCCTGCACCGCTCCGGCGACATCGCGCACTGCGTCGACGTCGAGGCCAGAGTCGATCTCGTCGAGGATCGCCGCCTTGGGGCTCAGCCCGAGCAACTGGACGATCTCCGACTTCTTTTTCTCGCCCCCTGATAGGCCGACGTTGACGAAGCGGTCGATGAACGGTTCGAGGTCGAGGTCGACCGCCGCCTGCAGTGCCCGCTCCCCCACCTCGGGTCCACCGACGAGGGCCATCTCCGCGATCAACTCCCGCAGCGTCACCCCCGCTACCTCGACCGGGTACTGGAAGCCTTCGAACAACCCGGCGCGGGCCCGATCCTCCACCGGCTTGCCGAGCACTTCGACGCCGTTGACCTTCACCGAGCCGGCGGCCTCGTATCCGGGGCGGCCCATCGCCGCATGGCACAGCGTCGACTTCCCCGAGCCGTTGGGACCCATCAGCACGTGGAGTTCCCCGAAGGGAACGGCGAGGTCGACCCCGTCAAGGATGGTCAACTCGCCGAAGCGGACCACCAGCCCGGAGATCTCAAGAGCGTTCATTCGTTCTCCTCCACCGGCTCGACGTCGACATAAAGGTCGTTGCCATCACGGATGATCTCGTACACCGGCACGGGCTGGGTCGCCGGAAGGGTGTGCGGCTTGCCGTTGGTCACGTCGAACTCCGAGCCGTGGCGGGGGCACTCGACCATGTTGTCGAACAACTCGCCCTCGGCGAGAGACGCCTCGGCGTGGCTGCAGCGGTCGCCGATGCCGTAGACATCGTCGCCGATGCGGAAGAGGGCGATCCGGTGGCCGGCAACCTCGACCAGAAGGCCGGTGCCCAGCGGCAACTCTTCGATCCGGGCGATCGGAAAACGCTGTATCACAATGCCACCGCGGCGTACTTGTCGAGCGCGATGTCGCGCAGGTGCGAATCGAGCGCCCGGTAGGGGAAGCGCTGGATCGCCTCCTCGAAGAACCCCTTCACCTGAAGCCGGTCGGCCCGGGGACGGTCGAGGCCCCGGCTCTGCAGGTAGTACCGCTGCTCCTCGTCGAGGGGACCCACCGCCGAGCCGTGACCGCAGCGGACATCGTCGGCGAGGATCTCCAGGTTGGGGACCGAGTGCGCCTCCGCCCCGTCGGATAGCACCAGATTCCGGTTGGTCTGGTGGGCGTTGGTCTTCTGCCCCTCCTTCTCTATCCGGATCAGCCCTGAGAACACCGACTTGGCATGGTCGGCGACCGCCCCCTTGAGGAACATCTCCGAGGTCGTGCTTCGGGCGGCGTGGCGCATGTAGTAGCGGTAATCGAGGGTCTGCTCGCCATCTCCGAAGTAGACGCCGACGATCTTTGCTCCGGCGCCCGCCCCCACCAGGTCGACAGCAAGGCGAAGCCGGCTGTACCGGCCGCCGTACCCCGCCTCGGCGAGGTAGAGCGAGGCGTCGCGGCCTGAGGCCATTCGGTGGGCGGCGATCGAGACCGTGTCGTCCCCCCATTCCTGGATCACGGTCACCTCCACCCGGGCCGCCGCACCCGCGGAGACCTCGAAGGCGGGCACCACGAGCGAGGCGATGCCGTCAGGGGACCGCTGAAGCACGACTACCGACACCGACGATTGCTCACCGGCGACCACCGAGATCCGCGGCAAGGCCAGTCCGCCGTCGGTCACCGTCTGCAGGTCGATCAGCACTGGGGCTTCGGGTTGGGCCCCCGCCTTGGTCGAGACGATCACCCCGTCACGGGCAAAGGCATCGTGGAGCGCGGCGAACCGGTCGCTGAGCACGGTCCCGGTGGGACTCACCGCACCGAGACCTGCCTTGACCTCGACGCCGTCGCCGCCGTCGACCGAGATGGTGTGGCCGTCGATGTTGACCGCCTTGCCGGCCAAAGGGCCCAGCAGACGCTCGATCTCATGGCTGCCCAGAGCAGTTCCTGGCGCGTCGGCAATGGCGTAGTCGGCAAGGTCGAAGTCGAGTTCGACGTAGCGCCAGTCCTCGTCCTTCTCCGTGGGATGCGGCATCGCCTCGAACTGCTCGAACGCACGGGCCGCCCGCTCCTGGACGGCGGCGTCAAGGGCGCTGGCAACGCGTTGGTGCGTCGAGCGGTCGAGTGGGAGCAACAGAGGCCTCGGTAGGGGTGGCGGATGGTATTGGTAGTAAGGCGAAAAGCGAAAGGCGATGGGCGAAACCCCGCCGGACCCTTAGATCGCGTCCAGCCGGGTTTCGCCTTTCGCTCTTCGCCTTTCGCAGCGCTCAGCCTGAAACCAGTTCAGCCTTGGCGCTCTCGAACACCTCGCGCAACATGCTCTCAGTGAGTCTTCCGGTGAAGGTGTTCTGTTGGCTCACGTGGTAGGAGGCGAGGATCAGGGGGCCGCTGGTCTGGGACCTCGCGCCATGGGTGAATGGCGGTCTCGGCCTGGGAACCGTGATGCCGCGCTGCTCGAGCGCCTGGTGGGCATTCACCCACGCGAAACCTCCGAGACAGAGGACCACCCGAAGTTGAGGCAATAAGTCGAGTTCCTGGTGGAGCCAGGGTCGGCAGTTGTCCCTCTCCGAGACCAGCGGCTTGTTGTCGGGCGGGGCGCACCGCACCGGGGCGGTTACCCAGGCATCGGTCAGGTACAGACCGTCTCCACGGTGTTCAGATGCGGGCTGGCTGGCGAAACCGCTGGCGAACATCGCCCGGAACAGCCATTCGCCGGATCGGTCGCCGGTGAACATCCGCCCGGTGCGGTTGGCGCCATGGGCGCCCGGCGCCAGGCCGAGTACAAGCAGTCGAGCGTTCGGGTCGCCGAACCCTGGCACCGGCTTGCCCCAGTAGTTCTCGTGCTGATAGGCGGCTCGCTTCTCGACCGCCACCTGCTCGCGCCAGGCGACCAGCCGGGGGCAGCGTCGGCATTGCGCGATCCTCGCCGAAAGCGTGTCGAGGTCCATCGAGGCCCGACGGTAGGGCGAATCGGCGCCCGCAAGCGGGTGCCCGCTTGTCCCCGGGCCACTTCCTACACTCGCCCAACCCCATGGAACACGCCCTGGTCCTCGGTTTGATCATCGGCGCCCTCGTGCTCTTCGCCCTCGAGGTGACCCGACCTGACATCGTGGCCCTCGGGGTGACCCTCGTGCTGCTCCTCACCGACACCGTCACGATCGCCGAGGGATTCTCCGGCTTCTCGAACCCTGCGGTGATCACGGTGATCGCCATGTTCATCCTCAGCGCCGGGCTGGTTCGGGCCGGGGTGGCCGACTGGCTCGCCAAGGTCGTCGCCAAGGGAGGCGGATCGAGCCCGATCCTGCTCACCCTCGTCGTGATGATCGCCGTGGGTGTGATGTCGGCGTTCATGAACAACATCGGCGCTGTAGCCGTGCTACTGCCCTCGATGTTCCTCATCACCAGGCATACCGGCTACCCCGCGACAAAGCTGCTCATCCCACTGGCGTTCGGGTCACTGCTGGGTGGCCTCACCACGCTCATCGGGACGCCGCCGAACCTCCTGGTGTCGATCGCGCTCGAAGACCACGGGTGGGAGGGCTTCGCGATGTTCGACTTTCTCATCACGGGACTGGCGGTGATGGCAGTCGGCGCCGTCTACATGGCCCTGGTCGGGCGCCATCTGCTGCCGGATCGCGCGCTTCAGAATGACCTCACGGAGAAGTACGCACTCCAGGACTACCTGACCGAACTGATCGTCCCCGAGGGTTCAGAGTTTGCCGACAAGCCACTCGCCGAGAGCAGGATCCCCGCGAAGCTCGGCCTCACGGTGCTCCGCGTGATGAGACAGACGGATCAGGGCCGAATCTTCCTGTCACCCACCCCCGACCTGGTACTTCGGGTGGGCGATCGCCTCGTCGTCGAGGGAAGCATCACCAATCTCGTCGGGGAGACCTCGCGACCCCTGGTGCCCTACGCCGAGACGAAGCTGACGGCTGCGGCCTTGACCCCCGAGGACACCATCCTCGGCGAAGCCGCGATCGCACCAGGATCGTGGCTCATCGGCACCATGATCGAACGGGGCCAGGTGCGCCGCCGCTACGGCGTGCTCGTGCTGGCGCTGCGGCGACGCGGCGAGACGATCCGCGAACGATTCATATCGATACCCCTCGAGGTCGGGGACGTGCTTCTGGTCCAGGGCCCGGAGCGTGCCATCGCGGACATGGCGGCAAGCCGTGACTTTCTGATGGTCAACCGAATCGATTCGAAGCGTCGCTTCCCCCGCAAGGTCCCGCTCGCGCTGGCCAGCATGGCCGTGGCGATCGTCACCGCAGCGTTCGGGTTGCTGCACATCTCGGTCGCGGGGATGCTCGGGGTGCTTCTCATGGTCGCCACCGGCTGCATACGCCCCGACGAGATGTACCGCGACGTGGAGTGGCGGGTCATCTTCCTCATCGCCTTCATGCTGCCTCTCAGCATCGCCATGGATGACGACCACACGGGCACCGCCCAATGGCTGGCGGACCGATTGGTCGACATCGCCGGCGACTCCGGTCCGCTCGTGTTGCTCGCGGTCCTCTTCGTGTTCACCACGATCATCACGTCGGTGATGTCGAACGCCGCAGCCTCGGTCCTGGTCGCACCGATCGCCATCGCCATCGCTGTCGGGTTGGGCTTCGAGCCGTACCCGTTCCTCATGGCTGTCGCCATCGGTGCCTCGTCCACCTTCCTGACCCCGATCGGCCACCAGGCAAACGTGCTGGTGTATGGCGTCGGCAACTATCGGTTCAGCGACTTTCCAAAGGTGGGTGCACCGCTCACCGTGCTGATCTTCGCGGTGACGATGCTGGTCGTACCTCGCGTATGGCCCTTCACCCCGATCGGGTGAGGGCCCGCTTCCCGCTTCCCGCCTCCCGCAAGAACCGTTTAGAACCCAGTTCCTTGGTCTTGTAGTCCACAGCGCCTGTTCACAACCACTTGTCCACAAGTGGGTAACTCCGGCGTTGACAAGTCTCCCCACATCAGCCTCTCCCTGCTCAGTGGGCCAAACGGTTGGACTTTCAGCCAAGGGGATTATCCACATTCGCCTGTGGACACCCTTTGCGGCGGGCCGACCCCCCGTGATACCGTTCCGCCCCTCCGGCGCTGGAAGGGGTTGGGGCATTGGTCAAGCGGTTGCGTGAGGTCTCGCCACTGGCTGACGGGATCGGGATGTATCTCGAATCGGTCGCCGCGCACGAGCTGCTCACCGCCGAGGACGAAGTCCGCCTCTCCCGCGCGATGGAAGTCGGCCGCAAGGCGCAGGCCCGGCTCGAGTCCACCGCGAAACTCAGCCCGACCGAGCGGGCCACCCTCTATCGGGAGGTCCACGCCGCCGACGAGGCGAAGGCGGAGTTCATCCGGTCGAACCTCCGTCTCGTCATTTCGATCGCCAAGCGGTACACAGGCCGCGGCCTCGATCTCCTCGACCTGGTCCAAGAAGGCAACCTCGGCCTGATCCGGGCGGTGGAGAAATTCGACTGGCGCAAAGGCTTCAAATTCTCCACCTACGCCACCTGGTGGATTCGCCAGGCGATCACGCGGGGGTTGGGGAACCAGGGAAGAACCATCCGACTCCCCGTCCACATGGTCGACGTGGTCCGCACCGTGCAGGAGACCGCGCTCACCCTTTCCGAGAAATTGCACCGACAGCCGACGATGGCAGAGATCGCACACACCAGCGGTCTCGACCTCGAGCGGGTTGAGATCGCCCTGACGGCGCCCGGCGACACCGTTTCGCTCGAACGGCCGGTAGGCACCGAAGGAGATGCCGAGCTCGGCGATTTCGTGGAAGACGCCGATGCCCTCGACCCTTTCGAAGCGGCCGCCGAGGCATCCGCCCGGCTGCAGCTCGAGGCAGCAATGAAGATGCTCGAAGACCAGGAACGCGAAGTGATCGTGCTCCGCTACGGCCTCGACGGCTCACCCCCGCGGACCCTGAGCGACGTCGGCAAGAAGTTCGAACTCACCCGCGAGCGCATCCGCCAAATTGAAGGCCGTGCCCTGGCGAAACTGCGGCATCCAAGCAGTGAGTTCGATCTTGAGAGTCTGTTGTAGAGGGGCTCGCTGCGCTCGCTCCGCGATTGGCGATTAGCGATTGGCGAGAGTCGTGAACGTCAAAGAGCACCTGTTCGCGGTTCCGGCGAATGCCCTATCGCAGGAGGCCTGCCGTAGGCGGGCCGACCATCGCCGGAGGCCGCCCAAAGGGCGGCCGACTCACACCTCGAACAACCTCGGCGCCCTGCCCTCCATCCCTTTGAGGGCCTCGTAGTCGACCTCTGCCCAGGTGATGCCGCGGTCGACGGCGAGTTTGCGGGCTTGGGGGGTCACCGATTGGGCGGCGAAGATTCCGCGAACCGGGGCGAGGGCGGGTTCGCGGTTGAGGAACTCCAAGTAGCGGGCGAGTTGCTCGACACCATCGATTTCGCCTTTGCGTTTGATCTCGACGGCCACCACCTGCCCGTCGGAGTCGCGGCACAGCAGATCTACCGGCCCGATATCGGTGAAGTACTCTCGTTCGAGCATCTCCAGGCCGTCCTCGATCGCCCAGGGGCGGTCGGCGAGCAGTTCCTGGAGGTTCGATTCGACCCCATCTTTCGACAAGCCGGGGTCGACCCCTAGATCGTGGGCGGTGTCGGAGATGATCTCCTCGATGTCGATGACGAGCGCTTCGCCCTTCGGGTTGGTGACCAGCCACCGGCCCTCCTGCTCGTCGAGGTGGTTGGGAGAATTCATCCAGTTCAGCGGCTTGTACGCCCCGCCATCGGCATGAATGGCGACGCAGCCATCCGCCTTCACCATCAGCAGCCGAACCGCCGATGGCAGTTGAGCATCGAGTCGCCCCGTATAGGTGACACTGCAACGGGCAACAACGAGGCGCATTAGGGGGAGGCTACTTAGTCACCAGTCTCCAGTCGCCAGTCTCCAGGAAGAGGATGGCGTTCCGGCTTCCGCAAGGCGAAGACTCGCCCGACTGCTGGCGTCGATCCAGGGCCTTCTTGCTGGGGACTGGAGACTGGGGACTGGGGACTGATCTAGACCGCCGCAGGCGGGCTAGATCAAGTGGTCACTCTTGCCGGACAGTTGGCGGAGGATGTCGGTCTGGCCGGTGTGATAGGTGTCGTGGAAGTAGGCGAAGAGGATGCGAGCATCGCGCGAGGCCGACCGGCCCTCGACCTCGATCTCCTCAGCCAGGTACTCGGGGGTAGCCGCGCCGATGCGTCCCTCGATCTTCGCCTGGGTCACCCGCAAAGCCTCCAGCAGGTCGGGCAGCTTCCAGACGCCCTCCCCGTCCTCGTGGATCGGATCGGCCTCCCGGCGGTATCGCTCGAGACCGTCGTCGCTGCTCCACAACCCTTCGCCGTCGATGTTGCGGAACAAGGCATTGCGGCTGGTGACGATGTGCCCCACCACGAAGTTGAAGCAGTTCACGTTGTAGGGAGACTGCATCAACGAATCCTCGTGAGTCAGCCCCGCCGCCTGGGCCTCGACGATCTGCACGTTGCGCTTGAACCCACGGCTGACCAGATCGATGTCCATCGAGCCAGGCTACAGGCCGGGCGTCGCCCGGCTCGCCTTCCTGCTGACGGATTGAAGCCGAGCCTTCGGCTCAGCCGACCGAGCCCTGGAGTTCGGCCGAAGGACGAACTCCCAAGGTTCTGTTGGTTGACCGCCTGTGGCGGTCAACCCACAGAACCCTCCATCTGCAGCTCGATGAGACGGTTCAACTCGACCGCGTACTCCATGGGGAGTTCCTTGACGATCGGTTCGATGAAGCCGGCGACGATCATCGCGGTCGCCTCGGGTTCGCTGAGGCCGCGGCTCATCAGGTAGAACAACTGGTCGTCGCCCACCTTCGACACCGTGGCCTCGTGGCCGATCTGAGCGTCGGACTCCTCGATCTCCATGTACGGGTAGGTGTCCGATCGGCTCTTGTCGTCGAGGATCAGAGCGTCGCACCGAACGAAGGACTTCACGTTCTCGGCGCCGTTCTCCACCCGGACGAGTCCGCGGTACCCACCCCGGCCTCCGTCCTTCGAAATCGACTTGGAGGTAATCAGCGACGTGGTGTTGGGGGCAGCGTGGACGATCTTGGCACCGGCATCGAGATGTTGACCCTCGCCGGCAAAGGCGATCGAGAGCACCTCACCATGGGCGCCCTCTTCCATCAGCCACACCGCCGGATACTTCATGGTGAGCTTGGAGTTGTGAACAATGAAGCCTTCCGACACGAAGTTCCCGGTGCCGGCCACTTCAATGTCCCACGTGGGAACACTCTCCACGGACTCATCGCGGTCGACTCTTCGGATTTCCACGGTCTCGGGAAGTTCTATCGACGACCGCCCCACCCGCCGGAAGTACCGCAAACTTGCTGGCTCCTGTCGTGTGATCGCCTGTCGCAGCGCGGGCGCCAGATGCAGCACGAGCCTGGTATCTGCGACGCACTCCAGTTGGTGACTGCCCCTCGCGGTCGCCTGGACGCCGAGGATTTCGACCTCTCTGGGCTCAGCGAACTCCGTGCGGACCCGAGCGGTGATGCCCAGCGTCAGCAGCACGTCGGCGACGCCGTCGAGCAGCTCGCGACTCACGGACTTGGCGCTCACGCCTCTGCGCCCTATCGCCGCGCAGCCGTCGCCATCCAAGAACCCGGCTACGAATGAAAGCCGCTGCGACTCCGGAAGGTCGAGAACCCACTCGGGAACCCGCTTCGTGGTGGCCTTTCCGGTGAGCCCCAAGCCATCGAGTAGTTCCGCGAATTCAACACTGCTCCAGGTCACCGTCACGCCATCGGACCGCCGGGTACGACTGACACCAGGCATCAGACGGGCCATCACTTCCAGCAGACGCGCTCGAGCCCGGTCAGCGTCAGGAACGGAGAACGTGACCTTCGCCCAACGACGCCCACCGTTCGCCGCTGCTTGTGAATCGGTAGATCCATCAGCGAGATACAGCCCGAAGAGCCACATGAGATCGTCGGTCGTCTCCTCAGGCAGCGCCAGGCGAGAGATTCGCTCGCGACTCGACTCAAGATTCTCCGCATACTGGTTCGAGCCCCAGAAGACGGATGTCGTGGCGGGGGTGTCCAATTTCTTGGGAACGCCGAAGTCTGTCGAGCTGATCGGCACGATCGCTTCCTGCACCTCGTCCGCTCGGACATAGCCGAGTTCGTAGCGACCGGACTTCTTGGCGTGGGTGGGGTGGTACTTGTACGAGAAGAACGGATGATTGTCCGTCACACGAAGCCGCCGGTTGGCGATCCGCACCTCACGCACCGGCTGGACTCCGGAGAACCGCTTGGCGACCACCGGTCGCCAGACGAGTTCGCCGGCATCCTCGTCAAACGAGAGGACTTCCTCGCCCGGGACGACTCGTTCGATAGGCTTCACACCGGAGCGCGTCGTCACCCGTGACCCCTCTGCGAGGCAGCCCAAATTCCCGTCGATCCACTCCATGGTGGCGTTGCGGTACGCCGCGGCGCGCTTGGTCACGAGGTTGTAGACATTGTTCGACCAGTTCTGGATCGTGGTGTAGCGGCAGCGGCCGCCTTCCTTCACGACGATCTCGACCACTGCCGAGTGGAGCGAGTCGGTCGAGTAGGTGGGGGCCGAGCATCCCTCGACGTAGTGGCAGTAGGCACCCTCGTCGACGATGATCAAGGTCCGCTCGAACTGGCCCATGTTCTCGGCATTGATCCGGAAGTAGGCCTGCAGCGGCTGATCGACGTGCACCCCCGGCGGTACGTAGATGAACGATCCGCCCGACCACACGGCCGAATTGAGGGCGGCGAACTTGTTGTCGTTGGGCGGGATGATGGTCCCGAAGTACTGCTTCACGATGTCGGGGTACTCGCGCAGGGCGGTGTCCATGTCGCAGAACAGCACCCCGAGCTCCTCGAGGTCCTCGCGGTTGCGGTGGTACACCACCTCGGACTCATATTGCGCGGTGACCCCCGCCAGGTACTTGCGCTCTGCCTGGGGGATGCCGAGCTTCTCGTAGGTCTCCTTGATGGAGTCCGGGACCATGTCCCAGTCCTTGGCCTGGCCCTCCATCGGCTTGATGTAGTAGTAGATGTCGTCGAAGTCGATCTCGTCGAGCATCCCGCCGCCGCCCCACTTGGGGATGGGCTTGCGAAGGAAGCGCTGGTACGCCTTGAGCCGGAACGCCAGCATCCAGTCGGGTTCCTTCTTCATGGCCGATATGGAGCGGATGATCTCCTCGTTCAGCCCCTTCTGGGGCTTGAACACGTAGTCGGCCTCGGTGTCAGCCCAACCCAGTTGGTACTTGCCGAGGTCGATGTCGACTTTTGCCATGGAGATCCCCTCGATGCGCGCTCGCCGCGGGATGGTACCCAGTCACGAGCGTCCCGAATCAGCGGTCTGTGTACCCGGGACCGGCCCTCTGTAGGGCCGACCCGGGACTTCCAAAAAGAGCGGTGCGCCGGAAACGGTGTGGGGAGTGGGGGGAAGACCGACCCGTGTCCGGCGCCCCGCTACGACCATTACAACACGAACCCACCGCTATTAGTTCCAATTTTGTCAGATTCCGTCGAACCCCTGTTCGGTCGATTTCGGTGTCGGTATCCTCCGGCCCATGCCGGTCATCGTCATAGGAGCCGATTCGCCGCTGGGCGCGGCAATCGTCGACACCTTCCGTGGCCGCCCGGGTGAGCTGCGGGCGTTCGTGGGGACTGCGGCGGCGGGCGAGCCCCTGCGTGCGGCCGGATTCAAGGTTGCCGTCGGTGACATCAGTGACTCCACCCACGTGGAGGGTGCCGTTTTCGGCTGTTTCACCGCGGTTCTGGTCGCCGAGGCTGCTGCCGACGGTCGGGACCTCGCATTCGCCGACGGACCGGATTCGGTGATCGACGGCTGGCTCGCCGCCGTCACCGCATGTTCGGTCCCCCGCGTGATCCTCGTCGGTTCCGCCCGAGCCGCCCGGGCAGGCGTCGCGTGGGTGACGGTGGATCCAACGGGACGCCCCGCGGCGGAGGTCGCCGCCGAGGTGGCACGACTGGATGATTAGTCGGCCGCCTTTGGCGGCCTCCTTACCCGCTACCCTTGATTCGCGCGGGTTCGGAATCCCGCATCGGAGACAATGTGACCAAACAAGATGACGTCGTACGCGTGCAGGGGACGGTCCTCGAGACCCTTCCCAACGCCATGTTCAAAGTAGAGATCGAAGGCGGTCTCGAAGTGCTCGCCCGCGCCTCCGGCAAGATGCGCCGGGGCCGCTACATCCGCATCCTCCCCGGCGACAAGGTCGACATCGACCTCTCGGTCTACGACCCCAGCCGCGGCCGCATCGTCTGGCGCTATCGGACGTGAGTCGGACGCCCTTCGGGCGTCCTCCCGCGATTAGCAATTCGAAGGATCGCGCTCGCCCCTCATGTCGCGATTCTGTCGAGTTGCGACGAGCGGCGACCTGACGGATTAGAGATGCCTCCGGAGATGTGCAGGACGCGAGCCGCCCGACCTACGAATTGCGAATTGCCGGCCCGAGCGGAGCTCGGGCCTAGACCTCCTGGAACAGGTAGCGCCGGAGGATGTCGAGGCGGTCGCCTACTCCTTCGGGGTGGAGGTACCAGAGGGTCGCCGCGATCGACGAGAGCAGGGCGTTGCCGTCCTGGGGGGTGAAGCAGAATCCGACGAGCTCGTTGCCGTTACGCACCGCCAATGTCTCGATCGGCAGCACCGTCTGGCTGAGGATTCGGCCGTAGTAGCCGTGGTCCCGTCCGAAGGAGAAGATCTGGTTGGCAGACCGCTTGTGGGTCAAAGCCACCCGTCGGTTGGCGCTCAGCCGGTCGATCGCACCCTCGACGGTGATCTCCTCATCGAGTACCAGACTGAAGTGCAGGGCGTGCATGTACTGGGTCGGGAGCTTCACCGCCGACGAGAAGACCGGTAGGTCGTGACCCAGCGTCTCGAACAGGTGATGGGCGTCGCGGGCGTGGTGAGTGCCGAAGCGGGCGTCGTCATGGCGGCCCACCGACGGGCTCGGGGCAAAGCCGCTGTCCTGGCTGATGTCATTCGCCCGACGCATGCACAGGAACCGGCCGTTCTCGAGGTGCGAGACCGTTCCCCCCTCGTCGAAGGCGAGCGTCTTGATCAGCACCGAGATGTTGTGGGTGTTGCACGACACCACGTGGATGAACCGGTCGTGACCCCGGACCAACGCATCGTCGTTGATGCCCCGGGCATACATCTTGCCGAACCCGAACTCGGAGCCCTGAGCAAGGAAACCCAGCGGTCCACGCGCCTGCTCGTAGTGATCGACCTTGTTGGCGTTACCGGCCGGGGTGCAGTCGATGACCACCGACGCCCGCTCGATCGCCTCCATGGTCTCCAGCTTGGGATTGTGGCCAATCTCCTCGAACGAGGAGCGTCGATCCGCATCCACCGCGAGAACGGCGCCGCGGCCAACGAGGTCCTTGACCTTGGCGCGCTCCTCGATCATCGGAGTGCGCTTGTGGAAGGTGACCTCGTCGATACCGAAGGCCTCGCGGTAGTCGGCGAGGAGCCCGATCAAGGGCTCCCCGATGGTCCCGGTGCCAACGACATGGACAATGTTCGACATTTGCCCTCCATCACCCGCCTGAACTGGTAGTCATGCTATCCCCGTGGCGGCGACCAATCACGCCACCCCGAGGCGATCAAGTCACGCCCACCTGGTGGACGGGATCGCTGCCGTCGAGTCGCTGCCGCTGGTTGGCCGACAACTGGGGCGTGTTGACGCCGGCGTAGTGGACTGCGGAGTCCTCGACCCCGCCCGTCGCCAGCCGCGCGGCGGCGAGCGACCCGGAAACGGCCAGGTCGCGCGGCCCGGTGGCGCCTGCCTCCGGGGCCAGGGCCAATCCAACGAGCAGGACGGCGGCGACGACAAGACTGCGCATTCAGACCTCAGGGATGAGAGAGAGAAAAGGACCCGGGTCGCATGCTATGTGCAGAGAGTCGTCGCTTCAACACTTTCTGTAGTTTCGGCGACGCCATTCGCCTTCGCGGGGTGGGACTAGTCAGGAAGAGGAGTCGATTCCGATTTCCCCGGAACGGATCGACCCACCCGGCCGGTCATCTGGAAGACTGCGGGGATGCGGGCGCTGCGATTTCATGGGGTAGGGGACCTGCGGCTCGAACACATCACTGAGCCGATCGCGGGAGACGGGGAGGTGATCGTCCGGGTCGAGGCGTGCGGGGTCTGCGGGTCGGACCTCCACTTCCTCGACGGAACCGCCCGAACTGCCCATACCCCGATCACTTTGGGCCACGAGATAGCCGGAACCGTCGACCAGTCCTCCATCGACGGGTGGCCTGTCTCCAGCCCGGTCCTGGTGGCCGCCGGAGGACACTGCGGGGAATGCCGGCGGTGCCTGGAGGGGCGAGTAAGCCTCTGCGAGCGATCCGAGGTCATGGGAATCCACACCGATGGGGGCCTCGCCGACCTGGTTCGGGTTCGGGCTGACATGCTCATCCGCCGTCCGCCAGAACTCTCCCCCGAGGTAGCCGCGACCGCGGTCGACGCCGGGGCGACCGCGTTTCACGCCGTCACCCGCCGGGCCGGCGTGCGCGCCGGCGACTCGGTGGCCATCATCGGTGTAGGCGGACTCGGAGGGTATGCACTGCAGATCGCCCGCAACCTTGGGGCGGGTCCCGTCATCGCCGCCGACATCGACCCCGATCGGCTCGAGGAGGCCCGCCGGCTCGGGGCAGACGAGGTTGTCCTGGTCGAGCCCGGAACCTCGCTCGGCCGGCAGGTGAAGCTGCTGACGGATGGCGGAGTCGACACTGCCCTCGAATTCGTCGGCCGGGCGGCGACCGTCGACGCCGCGGTCAAGTGCCTGCGACCGGGTGGCGTCGCCGTGGTGGTCGGAGTCGGAACCGAGCCTCTGGTCACCCTCCCTCCGGTGCTCTGGTCGAACCACGAGTACACCCTCACCGGCTCCTACGGGAGCCTTCCCGGCGACGCCGAGGCAGTACTGGCAGCCTTAGGGGAGGGCGCCCTCCAGCCCCCGCCCATTGAGAGAGTGGCCCTGGACGAAGCCGCCGACGTGATCCGGACCGCCGCCCGCGGCGAGCGCCGAATCGTGGGGCGACTGATGGTGCAGCCGTGACGATCGAACTCCACCACGGCCGATACACGATCTCGACCGATCCGGCCCGACTGGACCTCGACCTGATCCGACGGTGGCTCGACGAGGAGTCGTATTGGGCCCGGGGCCGAACGAGGGAGACAGTCGAGATGGCGGTCGCCCACAGCCTCAATTTCGGGGCATACGCGGAATCAGGCGAGATGGTCGGCGGCGCCCGGGTGGTCACCGACTTCGCCACTTTCGCCTGGCTGTGCGACGTGTTCGTGGTCACGGCGCACCGTGGAACCGGGCTCGGCAAGGCGCTGGTCGAGGCGGCGACCCAGCACCCGCGCCTCAGGGAGATCAAACGTTTCGCCCTCGCCACCGCCGACGCGCATGAGCTCTACCGACAATTCGGGTTCACCGCCCTGGACCACCCCGAAGCCTGGATGATGAGGAGAGGTGAGACCGCGTGACGAAGCGCAATTCGCAATACGCGATACGCAATACGACAGAGCGCGTAGATCGGCCTCCGACGCGACTCCGGCTAGCCGACGCGAACGGCTGACCATCTGGAGGAGCGCTCAATGGTTTCTGTCGAATTGCTTATCGCGTATTGCCTATCGCCACTCGTCCGCGAGTACGGTGAACGCCCATGATCACCTCAACACGCCGCGCTCCCACACGCTCACCAGGCGTTGGTATTCGGGGCTGGTGCTGAGCAATTGGGCGTGGGATCCCAGGGCGATCACCCGTCCCGCGTCCATCATCACCACCCGGTCGGCGCGCTCGGCGCTGCGTAGGCGATGGGCGATGACGATGGCGGTCCGGCTCTCGAGCAGGGTGTGCAGCGCCCGCTCGACGCGCGCTTCCGTTTCGGGGTCGAGATTCGCCGTGGCCTCGTCGAGGACGATCACTGCCGGGTCGACCAGTAGGGCGCGGGCGAGGGCGATCAACTGCCTCTCCCCCGCCGAGAACCGGCCGCCGCGTTCCCTGACCAGCGTGTCAAACCGCTCGGGCAGCTCGCGCACCCATTCTTCGATGCCGATGGCCCGGCAGACCTCCCACAGTTCTTCGTCACCCGCGCCCGGGCGCGCGTAACGCAGGTTCTCGCGCAGCGTTCCGTTGAACAGGAAGCCCTCCTGAGGAATGAGCACCGCGTGCCGCGCCCGTGCCTCTCTCGTGACCGACTTGAGGTCGTGCCCATCGATCAGCACCCGGCCGACGGTCGGGTCGTAGAACCGGAGTACCAGCCGCGCCAGGGTCGACTTGCCGGCACCCGTCTCACCCACGATGGCGATCCGCTCCCCCGGCGCGATCTGCAGATCGACGTCCTCGACCACGAGCAAGCCGGGCTCGTACCCGAACGAGACGCCCTCGAGCACCACCTCGCCGGACAGTCGACCCGGCAGATCATCGGCACCACGGAGATCGGCCACGGCCGGTGGCGTATCGAGGAGGCGAAACAGCTTCGAGAGGGCGGCCGCCGCCGACTGCATCTGGTTGTAGACCTGGGAGAGGTTGATGATCGGCTGGAAGAACCAGTCGAGGTAGAGCAGCATCGACACCAGCGTGCCAAACGAGAGGTCGCCCGACACCACCCGTCTGCCACCGAAGTAGAGGACGATGCCGTACCCGGCGATGCGCAGGAAGGCTACCGCGGGGAAGTACCAGGCGACCGCCCGGGCGGTGTTCATGTTCGCCTCGTAATACTTCTCGTTCACGCGGCCGAACTCTCCGGCCTGCTCACGCTCACGGGTGAAGGCTTGGACGACTCGGACTCCGGTGATCCCCTCCTGCAGCGTGGCCAGCACCCTTCCGATCTGTTCCCGCACCTCGCGGTAGGCGCGGCCGGCGAATCGCTGGAACACGTACGAGAGGCCCACCAAGAAGATGATCAGCAGCAGCACCTGCCCGGCGACGGTGGGGTCCACCAGCACCATCGCCACCGTCACCCCGAACAGGGTCAACACGTTGGTGACCAGGGTCACGGCACCCTCCTCGGCGAAGTCCTGCACCGATTCGATGTCGTTGGTCATCCGGCTGACCAAGACCCCAGCCTTGGTGCGGCCGTAGAACCCCATGTCGAGGCGCATCAGGTGGGAGAACACCCTCGAGCGCAGCATCTGCAGATACCGCTCGCCGAGCCACGCCACGGCGTACTGGGCAATCCGTTGCGCCACGTACTGCATGATGAGCAGCGCGGTGAACGCGGCCGCGGCGATGACGATCAGCGACCGATCACTTGCCGTGATCCCGTCGTCGATGCCGACGCGAATGGCGATCGGGCCCAGCAGCCGGGCGATGGTGGCCACCACTGTTGCCACCGTCGCACCCAGCAGCGCCCGTCCCAGGCCGCGACCCAGTCGGGCGGCCCGACCGATGAGACCAGAGCTCGGGCGGTCGGCGTCTGTCATGGCGTAGCCTCGACCTGAGCGAGAACCTCGCCATAGCGCGGGACGGTCGCCAAGAGGTGCGCGTGCGGACCGGTGGCGACGATCTGACCCTCGTCCATGAACACCACCTGATCGACCAGAGCCAGGGTCGAAGTCCGATGGGCGATGATGATCGTGGTGCGGCCCTTCATCACCTGCTCCAGGGCGGCCAGCATCTCCGCCTCAACGATCGCGTCGACCGAGGAGGTGGCATCGTCGAGGATCAGTACCCGGGGATCGCGCAGCACCGCGCGGGCGAGTGCGACTCGTTGCCGCTGGCCTCCGGACAGCGAGTGGCCGCGTTCGCCCACGATCGTGTCGTAACCCTCCGGCAGTGCGGTTATGAAGTCGTGAGCCTGGGCCAACCGGGCGGCGAGACGGATCTGCTCGTCGGTGGCCGTGGGATCGCCGAATGAGATGTTTTCGCGTACCGGCGCGGAGAAGAGGAAGGTCTCCTGGAACACCACGGCCACCTCCCGCCGCAGTTCATCGAGGTCGATCTTGCGGACGTCGAGGCCGTCGAGGGTGATCGCCCCGCCATCGACGTCGCGGAACCGCGGTATGAGGTGAGCAATGGTGGTCTTTCCCGAGCCGGTCGGGCCTACCAGTGCGAAGGAGCTCCCGCCGGGGATCGTCAGGTCGACCCGCTCGAGCACGGCCGGGCCGCCGGGGTAGGCGAACGACACCTGGTGGAACCGCACCTCGCCCGGCCCCGGCGGGACGGGCACCGAAGCCGTAGGATTGGTGATCGCCGGCGCCTGTCCGAGCAATGTTTGAATCCGCGTGGCTGCGGCGGTGGCCCGCGGAATCTGCGCGAAGTACCACCCGGTGATGCGCAAAGGGAAGTTCAACAGTGCGAGGTACTGGGTGAACGCAACGAACTCGCCGAGGGTGATGTGACCCGACACCACCCGGAATCCGCCCAGTAGCAACACGGCGATGTTGGCGAACGACGGGACCATCTCGAAAAGCGGGGCGTAAGCCGCTCGAATCCGGGCCAGGCGAGTACCGCGATCGAAGATTCGCTCGGCCGCCACGTCCAGCTTGGCCTGCTCCTGGTCTTCCTGACCATACGACTTGATCACCTGGATCCCGCCGATGGAATCCTCGACCACCCGGCTCAAGTCGGCCAATCGCTGCTGCACTTCGAACGACAGCTTCAGCACGCGCTTGGCGTAACGACGCGCCAGAAACAGGACCAGCGGCACGGTGAGCGAGGTCACCAGTCCCAGCACCGGATCGAGAACCACGAGCATCACCGCCACCGAGAGAAACATCCCGATGTTGGCGACCGTGATCGGAGTCATCGCGTAGATCAGGCGTACCTGCGACAGGTCGCTCGACGCCCGGGCCATCAGCTCACCGGTGCTGGTGACATCGTGGAAGGAGAACGCCATCCGCTGGATGTGCTCGAACATCCGATTGCGGAGGTCGGTCTCGGCCCGATAGGAGAGCCGAAAGCCGTAATACCGACGAGCCCCGATGCCGATTCCCAGCAGCACCCCTGCCCCGAGAAGGAGGAGCACAAGACCACCGAGGTCGGTGCCCTGTTCTCCGAGGAGTGCCTCGTCGACCACCCGGCTGACCAGGTAGGGCACCGCCACCGTCATCACCATCCACAAAAGCGCCCCGCCGATGGCGAGCGCCATGTCGCGCCGATAACCCAACAGGGTCCGGGTGAGCAGCCGAAAACCGGCGTCCGCCTCGCTTTCCCGCATCCCCGACGTCACCCGCCGACGGTAGCCGCGGGCAGGCCGACCGAAGGTCGGCCCAAGGCGGCCGAAGGCCGCCCGCCCGCCTAGTCGAGGGGAGCGGCGAGGACTTGATCGGGCGGGGGCTCGCCCGCGACGTACAGGGCGACCACCGCACCGAAGAGGATGGCGAGAGCGCCGACATAGAGCCAGACCAGCGCCACCGCGACGGCACCCAGCGTGCCGAAGGTCGGGCCGAGATCAGGGGCGGCGGACAGGTACAGCCCGAATCCGAGGCTGCCCAGCAGAGCAACCGCCGTGGCCACCGCGGCGGCCAACCACGCCCCTGGCAAGGGCCGGGGTGGGCCGAAGGTGTACAGGGCGAGAAGGAAACCGAAGAGGCCGAGGGCCGACACGGGAACTCGTAGCCACACCCAGAGGTCGGCCAGGGCGTCGAAGCCGGTGAGGTAGCCGAGGAACTCGAAGATCTCGCGGCCGGCCACCAGCAGCACGGAGGTGATGAGCAGGGTGATGCCACCGGCGACGGTCAGGCCGACCGCGGCCAGCCGGATGGAGGCGCCCCGGCGCCCCGCGATCTGGTGGTCGACCGCGGCGAGCGCCCTCTGCAGGGCCACCACGGCGCGCGAACCGAGATACAGGGCGACGATCGAGGAGATGAGGATCAGGATGCCCTCGCTCCCCCCAACGCGCACACCCGCCTCCGTCATGAGGTCGACGATGAACTCGACCACTGACTCTGGGGCAACCGGTTCGAGAGCCCTCTCGAGTCGGTCCACCGCAGAAGCCGACTGCCCGATGAGCCCGGCGACCCCGAGCAAGGCGAGGGTCAGCGGAACCAGGGCGAGAAACGCGTGATAAGCCACCGCGGCCGCATGCAGCGACAACCCGGAGTCGCGAACACGCCAGCGCAAGGCAAGGGCATGCTCTTTAGCAGCGGCGAACATCGGCCCATTGTTACCCGAAGCAACCCTGGGCAACGCATCACGTCGGCCGTTCCGGAGACTTGACCGGCCGAAGGCCGCCTGGAGACTGGAGACTGGGGACTGGAGACTGGTACCCCTCCTATCCCCTCACCCTCCGTAGACTCGCCCCCGAATGTCACCGATCCGCCCGCTCCAGGTGGGAGCCGGGCTCGCCATCCTGCTCGCCGCGACCAGCATCGCGCTGTTCTCGATGTTCGCACCAGAAGAATCGACGGCGGCCCCCGGCACGCTTCCGGACCTGGGAACGCTCGTCACGACCACCGACACCAACGGCGGCACCGCCACGTCAGAGCCCTCCTCGACCACTCTGGGGGCGACCACCTCGACGACCGCGTTCACGCAATCCCATGCCTGGGTGGACCGGAGCACCGTCGGGGAACCCTGGGGAACCGCCGTCGAAGGGCTGCTTACCTTCCGCGGCAACCCCACCAACACCTACTACGGCCAGGGGCCGGTGCCATCCAACCCGGAAAAGACCTGGAAATACCCCGACAACCCGATGTGCAGCCAATCCACCGACCTCGGCCAGACGACCACCTGGTGCGGCAATGGGTGGACCGGCCAACCGGTCATCTGGGAGCGTGAGGACGGCGTCACCGAGATGATCTTCGGGGCATACGACGGGAAGCTCCACTTCGTCGACGCCAAGACGGGCAGGAAGACCCGCGACGCCTTTCAGACCGGCGATTTGATCAAGGGAACGCCCACCATCGACCCCGACGGATACCCGATCGTCTACTTCGGTAGCCGCGACAACAAACTCCGCGCCCTCGCCCTCGACCGCGGAGAACCGGTCGAATTGTGGGCATTCGAGATCTGCCTTCCCAAGCCAAGCTGCCCGGAGCCGTCGGACACGGTCGCGGTCGAGGGCCAAT
This sequence comes from Acidimicrobiia bacterium, assembly GCA_040878325.1. Taxonomy (NCBI): domain Bacteria; kingdom Bacillati; phylum Actinomycetota; class Acidimicrobiia; species Acidimicrobiia bacterium. The sequence continues at coordinate 142,569 of JBBDMM010000010.1, read as the reverse complement.
GGAACGACGACTGGGATGCCAGCCCCCGCATCGTCAACGACATCTTGTTCGAGGGCGCCGAGAACGGCTGGTACTACATCTGGAAGCTGAACCGGGCGTACGACAATCTCGGCCTGGTGACGATCCAGCCGACCCTCCTGTTCAAGATGTCGACCTATGACGACGCGCTGCTGGAGAAGATCGGACTCTCGTATCCGGCGATAAGCGTCGAGAACACCACCGCCATTTTCGAGGGCCGCGCCTACTTTGCGAACTCGGCCGGCCGGGTGATCGGGCTCGACATCACCAACATCGAGAACGGCGAGGCGCCGGTCGTGTTCGACTACTGGGTCGGCGACGACGTCGACGCTTCGATCGTCATAGACGAAGAGGGATTCCTCTACGTGTCGGCGGAGTACGAGCGCTACCTGCAGCAGGCCCAGGACGTCGGTCAGCTCATCAAGCTCGACCCGTACACAGCCGGGGACCCCTGGGTCTGGGGCATGTTCTCGCTCACGACCGCCCCGGCCAAGGGCGGGCTCTGGTCCACACCGGCACTGGGCGACGGTGTCCTCTATGCGGTGACCAACAAGGGCTTCCTGGTGGTCGTCGATCAGGCGACCGGGGAGGAAATCGCCGCGCTTCAGCTGGCTCCCGGTTCCTGGTCCTCGCCGGTGGTGGTCGGAAACGATCTGATAGTTGCCGCCCAGGACGGCCTCCTCCGCAAGTTCAACATCACCGACCCCCGCTCGCCGGTGCTCGACTGGTCCCTCGTGATCGGCAGCCACCTCGAGTCGACCCCGGCGGTGTGGAAAGGGATGATCTACGTCGGCAGCCGCGACGGTTTCATGTACGCCGTCGGAGACAAGAACACCTAGATGCGCCGGTCGACACCTCCAGCGCTGGTCGCGATCGGGCTCGGGGTCCTGCTCGCGTCGGCCAGCGTCACCGCCTTTCTGTGGCTGGCGACCGACCGCACCGAGTCGGCGGTATCGACGGTGCCGGCTGGTACCAGTTCGTCGACCACCACTGGCTCGAGTGGCACCAGCACGACGGTCGGTTCGACCACCACATCGCTGCCCGATACGACCACCACGACCGGGGCCCCACTCCACCCTTGGGTCGATCGACGGACGGTGGGCCAGCCGTGGGGTGACCAGGTGGTCGGCCTGCTGACCCACCGGGGCAACCCCACCCACACCTACCACGGCGAGGGGCCGGTGCCGGCGTCCCCCGCCACCGCATGGCGTTATCCGGCGAGCGGGGGTCTGTGCGGTCAACTGACCGACTTCGGCGTCTCGTCCACCTGGTGCGGCAATGGGTGGACCGGACAACCGGCGATCTGGGAGAGTCCCGACGGGGTGACCGAGTTGATCTCCGGCGCCTACGACGGCCGGCTTCACTTCGTCAACGCGGTCACCGGTGAGCCCACGCGTACGCCGCTGGCCACCGACAGCATCGTAAAGGGCAGCCCCACGCTCGATCCCGACGGGTTCCCACTCGTCTACTTCGGCAGCACCGACGGCAATCTCCGCATTGCCGCATTCGACCGGGGGGATCCCGTCACCCTATGGGCGTTCGCTACCCCGTCGTTCTCGGTCGAGGGACGATGGAACACCCACTGGGACTCGGCACCGCTGATCGTCAACGACATCATGTTCGAAGGCGGCGAGAACTCGATCTACTACATCTGGAAGCTGAATCGCCGGTATGACGCCGAAGGGCTGGTGACGGTCGCCCCCGAACTGCTGTTCAAGATGAAGACCTGGGACGATGCCCTCCTCACCCAGATTCAGGCCGGGTGCAGCGCGGTCAACGCGGCCCGGTGCACATCGACGAGTGTCGAGAGCACCACCGCCATGTTCGAAGGCCGCATCTACTTCGGCACCTCCGCCGGGCGGGTCATCGGCCTCGACATCACCGACGTCGAGAACGGCAACGCCCCGATCGTCTTCGACTACTGGGTCGGCGACGACGTGGACGGGTCGATCGTCATCGACGAGGAAGGCATGCTCTACGTCCCGGTGGAGTGGAAGCGGTTCAACAATCGCGGCCGCGAGGTCGGCCAGTTGGTAAAGCTCGACCCGTACACCGATGGCGACCCGCGGATCTGGGGGATGGAATCGATCACCGATCCCCCGGCATACGGCGGTGTCTGGGGCACCCCGGTGCTCGGCGATGGGGTGGTCTATGTCCTCACCAACAAGGGGAACGTGGTCGCCGTCGACCGGGACACGGGTGCGGAGCTGTGGTTCCATCACATCGGCCCCTCGGCCCGCGTCGGCGTCTCCACCGCACTCTCGTCGCCGATCCTCATCGGCAACAACCTGCTGGTCGCGGGATACGAGGGCCTCCTCTACAACTTCGACGTCACCAACCCCCGCCAGCCCGAGCTCCGCTGGGAGTTCCGGGTCGGCGCCTCCACCCTCGAGGCCACCCCCGTGGTGTGGAAGGGGATGATCTACCTGTTCTCGCGCGACGGTGCCCTGTATGGGATAGAAGACGGCTGAGGCTCCGGCGTCCTCCTCCGCCGTCTTCGGCGGGGGAGGTGGCACCGCCGTCCTCGGCGGTGACGGAGGGGGCAGCGGACCCTGCGAGCACCCCACCCACTTCTTCAAGAACCGGATGACGCACGGCCTTCCTGGCGATCGGTGACTGGCGACTCTGAACTAACCTCGCTCCAATGCTTTATGACTACACCAAGGTCACTGCCGAATCCGTCACCAAGGCCGTCGAGGATGCGATCGCCACGGGCGATGGGCTGATCTCCTCGATCGTCGATCACTCCGGTCCCCGCACCTGGGCCGACGCGATGGCCCCCCTCGACATGCTCGGCGACGCCCTGGTGCGCGCCTACGGCGTCGGCCCCTTCATGGCCCGGGTCCACCCCGACAAGGAAGTCCGCGACGCCGCCCAGGCAGCCGAGGAGAGGCTGTCGAAGTGGCAGTCCGACCTGGCCTTTCGCCGCGACCTGTACGAGGCGGTCGAGGCGTATGCCACCACCGACGAGGCCGTCGCCCTCGAAGGGGAGGACCGCCGGTTGCTCGACTTCACCCAGCGCGACTTCCGTCGCGCCGGTCATGGGCTGAGTGAGGAAGAGCGCGGCGAGGTGCAGAAGATGCGCACCCGGCTGGTGGAGCTGGACGTGGCCTTTACCCGCAACATCGACGAGTTCGAGGACGGGCTCGACCTGACGCGGGAGCAGCTGGCCGGGCTTCCCGACGACTACGTCGGGCGGCTCGCCCCCGGCGCGACCGAGGGTACGTCCCGGGTTTCGCTCGACTACCCCGACTACTACCCGTTCATGGACCAGGCCGAGGACCGCGACCTGCGGCGTCAGATCCAGTTCAAGTTCTACAACAAGGCCGCCGCCGACAACCTCCCGCTCCTCGAGGAAGCGGTCCGCCTCCGCCACCGGATCGCCGAGATCTTCGGGCTGCCGTCGTGGGCCCACTACGGCATGGAAGAGAAGATGGCGAAGGACCCCAAGGTGGTCGAGGAGATGTACGCCGGCATCGTGCCCGCGCTCACCGCCAAGGGACGCAGCGAGATCGACGACCTCGCCACCGCCCAGAACGGCGAACGGCCCGAGGGATGGGATCACCGATACCTGCACACCAAGATTCGCAAGGAGCGGTTCGGGGTGGACCCCAATGAGGTGGCCGCCTATTTTCCTCTGCAACAGGTGCTCGACGGGATGTTTGCGATCACGGGCGAGGTTTTCGGGCTGAAGTACCGCCAGCACCAGTCGATCCACGCGTGGCACAAGGACGTGGTGGCCTACGACATCCTCGACTCGGCCACCGGCGAACTGTTGGCGACCTTCTATATGGACCTGTTCCCGCGGGAAGGCAAGTTCGGGCACGCGGCGGCCTTCGACCTGATCTCGGGTCATGGCGAGCAAACGCCGGTGACCGCGATCGTGGCCAATTTCACCAAGCCGTCAGCCGACGCCCCTTCACTGCTCCGCCATGACGAGGTGGTGACGCTCTTTCACGAATTCGGTCACGTCCTCCACAACAGCCTTGGTCGGGCAAAGCACATTCGGTTCGCCGGTTACAACACCGAGTGGGACTTCGTCGAGGCGCCGTCGCAGATCATGGAACATTGGTGCTGGAACGCCGACGTGCTGCGCAGGTTCGCCCGGCACCACAAGACCGGGGAGCCGATCCCCGACGAACTGGTCGACCAGTTGGTGGAGGCTCGCAACCTCCACATCTCCCTGGCGATGCTTCGCCAGGTGTCGTTCGGGAAGCTCGATCTCGCCTTCCACGGGCCGGGAGCGAAGAAGGACCTCCACACCATCACCAGGGAGACGACCGAGATCGGCTTGTTCCCGTTCCACGAGGGCACCTTCTTCCCCGCCGGGTTCGGGCACCTCTTCGGATACGACGCCGGGTACTACGGATACCTGTGGTCGAAGGTCTTCGGCGACGACATGTTCAGCCGCTTCGAGGCCGAAGGGGTGCTGTCGCCTCAGGTCGGCAAGGACTACCGGGAAAGGGTCATCGGCCCGGGGGGCTCCAAGGACCCAATGGACATGCTGCGCGACTTCCTCGGCCGCGAGCCCAACCAAACCGCGTTTCTGAGGTACCTGGGAATCGAGTAGGTCCCCACCCTCAGATGTGAGCGCTGTCGCCGAGGGGACGGTGCGTTAATGTGCCCTGATGCCTCAGGCTGCTGCGATCTACGCCCGTATCTCTTCTGACCCTGATGGGACTCATCTGGGTGTGGACCGTCAGATCGACGACTGCGAGGGCCTCGCCGCTTCGCTGGGGTGGCCGGTGGGCGATGTCTTTGTGGACAACGATGTGTCGGCTTACTCGGGGAGGCGTCGCCCCGAATACGAACGGCTGTGTGACGACATCAAGGCAGGGACGGTCGACGCCCTGGTGGTGTGGCATCCCGACCGGTTGCATCGCAGTCCGAGGGAGTTGGAGGACTTCATCGACCTGTGCGAGAACGCCGGGCTGTCGGATATTCGGACGGTGCGGGCGGGTGATGTTGATTTGGCGACGCCGCAGGGTCGGATGGTTGCCAGACTGGGCAGCGTGATCGCCCGTTCCGAATCAGATAAGGCTGCCGACCGGCTGCGCCGCAAGCATCTCGAGCTGGCTACGAAAGGGAAGGTGTCGGGTGGCGGTGCCCGCCCCTACGGGTACACCAAGGACCGGCTCCATGTCGTCCCCGAAGAAGCCCCCATCATCAAAGAGGCAGTGAAACGGACGCTGGCTGGGGAGTCGGCCCGGTCAATCTGCTCGGACCTCAACGGGCGAGGGGTGAAGACGAGCAAGGGTGGGGAGTGGACTCCGAACACCTTGAATCGGATGCTGCGCTCGGCCCGCATCTCGGGACGCAGGGAGCATCGGGGTGAGATCACCGCCAAAGCCGAATGGCCCGGGATCATCACCCCGGCCCAGTCGGACCGTCTGCGGGTCCGGTTGAGCCGGGCGGCGGGGTCCGGCCCTACGGGCCGGTCCCCCCGCCGTTACCTGCTCACCGGCCTCCTCAGATGCGGCCTTTGTGGGACGGTGATGTATTCCCGGCCCCGTTCGGGTGGCCAGCGCCGCTATGTCTGTGCTTCGGGTCCTGGCTTTGGTGGCTGCGGCCGGATGGCAGCCGTGTCAGAACCCGTCGAGAGTTTGGTTGCCCAAGCCGTCCTCTACCGTCTCGACACTCCAGAGTTGGCCGCTGCTTTGGCCGCCGTCAGTCGAGCGAGCACCCAACAGGCTGACCTGGTGGATCAGGTCGCCGCCGACGAGGCGATGTTGGACCGGCTCGCCACCGATTACGCCGACAAGGCAATCAGCCACCGAGAATGGCTCGCCGCCCGCCAACCAATCCAGAGCCGGATAGATGCTGCGAGGCGTCGCCTTTCTCGGATCTCACCCACTCACGACATCGCCCAATACGCCGGAAGATCCAGCCTGCTCCAAGAAGCCTGGGCCGATCTGCCGCTCACCAGACAGCACGCCATTGTCCGAACCGTCCTCGATCACCTCGTGGTGAAGCCTGCCCGGCAGGGACGCAACACCTTCGATCCCGATCGGTTCACGCCGGTGTGGCGTCTTTGACCTCGACCGGTTCGCGGCCTTCGCCCAACAGCGCTGACACCGCCTCGACCGCATTTGGGTCTGTCACCTTGGCCGGCACGCCCTGGGCGGCCGTCGAGGAATCCACCCAGCCGGCGACAACCTCGGGCGACAGTGGCTTTATCGCCATTGCAGCCACACCGCCGGGGGACCCTTCCAGCCCTCCTGATTGACCGACCGCCACACATAGGCCGGTTGGCTTCCCATCCGCTCCGACGCCGCCTCAACGACCACCGATTCGGTGCGGCCGGTGATCGGTTCGGCCTTCGGCTGGAACCCCTGGGCACCGTCATACCGGTTGAGGCCACCCGCCCCCGCCATCTCCTTACCGAGATACTTCGACAGATAACGGGCAGCGACCCGAGCCTCCTCCCGCACCCCCGCCCCCGACGGTGTGCCCTGGATCAGCTTGATGAACACGAACCCACGCCCCCACGCCCGCTCGATCAAACCCCGAGGGACATAACGACCAACCGCAAAATGCAGATGGAACCCGTGGCCCGACTTATGTAACTCGGGCACCCACAGATACGGGAACGCCTCACCACCAAGACCCCGACGCAGACCACGGAAGAACCGACCCACATCGGCCCGCACCACCCGAGGGTCATGAACCCCCTCACCCGCGTAGGTGAGAGTCCCGAAGCGGTTCAACCCATTCGCAGCGCAATACCGCCGCACCTTGCTCCGTGCCCGCCGTGCCGCCTCGTCCAACGATCGGGCCGGGTCCACCGCCCACCCCCCACCCGACGAGGAATCAACGCGGCTCAGACCACGGAACGAACCCCCAGCCTCACCGGCCTCGGGATACAGAGATAGGAACCAACCGGCCGCCATGAGCACTCCCACGAGGAGAACAGAGTGGAAACTCCGGCGGTCTCTAACTCAGGCGGTCGTCATACCGCGGACATCACTTGCCGGTCCCCCAAAGCGTAGACGCGAACATCCCTACGAAACAACATCTGTGTAACTCGCAAGGAAGAACCCGGCCACCGCCCGCAGAGCGGGGTGACGAGTTTCGTTGCATACTCAAGTCAAGAGGGAAGCGTGACACACACATCAACTCCGGATAACACACACGCACGCGTCCTTTCCAGCGCATTGACCGCGACGCGCCTTGTGCGTGATCACCCCGCGCTCGTCGGCACCACCGTCGTCTTTGCCGTGGTGGTTCTCAAGGTCTTAGCCGTCGCTGAGTTCCAGCCGGGAGTGGCCTCGGCCATCCTTGGGTACAGCGACACAGTCGTGGTCGTCTTGGGCGTGCTGACGTTCACCGTACCCCTCATGGCTGCGTTCGCTTTCGTCCGCTACATGGCAAGACCTCTACCTAAGGATCAGCCCGCTCGAGCTTGGGAACTAGCGCCCGCGCCGTTCTATGGAGCCGCCTTCTTCTACACGGCCACCGTCCCGATGCTCGTGGGGCTCGTGGTGGGGTGGCTCTCCGGGTTTGCAATCGGTCGGTGGAGGCGGAGTCGGGACCGTGCCGGACGCGGATCGACTGCCTCGATCACTGCGCTCAGCATCATGCTGTTCTTCTTGGCCGTTCTAGTGGTCTTTGGGGACGCCATGTGGCTCTCGGCGGAGCGCATTGATACCGCCGATGGCGAGCACGTCGTCGGCTATGTCCTTGACCAGGGCGAAGGTTGGATCACCATACTGATCGACGAGACGAGACTGATTGTTCAGATTCGTTCCGACGATGTGGAGGCTCGACGACCGTGTGCAGCGGATAGCCAACCCAGATCCCGCACGATTTCCCAGATCATTGGTGGCTCGATGGGTCCACCAGGCTGCGCCGGGTTGCCGCCGCCCTCCGGCAGCCAAGACGAGTCTGGGTAGGAGCGGGCTGCGTTAACTGCTCGGGTGTGCTTTCCGCACTGTGGCCGAGGGTTCTGGTCCACATCCGATACGAAGAAGCGCACCAAGCGATTCGGCCTACCATTTCCCGGTGATTCGGCAGATGCTGGCAGTTGTCGCGCTGGTTCTCGTCGCTGCGGGGTGTTCGGGTGCCGCGAAGCCAACGCCATCCGTCGCTCCCACAACAGCAACGCCTGAGCCGGTCACGACGTCATCTTCACCGACGTCAACGACTTCCACGCCGGTGGCATTCGACCCGCCGCGGATCGGTTCGTCGACGCATGACGCATTGCTCGACGTATCCCCTCTCCCGATCCGAGTCGTCGAGGACGCTGTTCTCCGCGTCGACGGGTCTTGCGTGACCGCCGAAACGGGGGACACGGCGACTCTTCTGGTCTTCAATCTCCCGCCCGGGCCGCCGACAGGGGGAGAACGGTACGTCTGGGTGCAGGGTGACGGCGTCCACTTCGAAGACATCGACCCGGCTACCCCGACTCTGGTCTTGTCATCTGGCGCCCGCTACCAATTCCGAGGCATCCCGTTCGATGCAGTCGATGGAGAGCTGGCCGAGCCGATGCCCGCGAGCTGCGCCTACGACGAGCAGCTGATCCTTCTCGGTGCCCTTGATGCGCCGGTTGGACACGGGCTGACGACTCGCCCGGTCGAGGGTGTGGAAGGGGTTGGCGGCATGGGGCACGACGGCACGCCCACCATCACCATCGACGGGGCTTGCACCACGGTCACCTTCTCCGGCTCCGACCGCGAGCTGCTTGTCGTCTGGCCGGCGGGAACCGTTTCGCTTCTGGACGACCACACCATCCACATGAGCCGGTGGGAGGCACTATTCACCGAGACAGTGGTCAGATCAGGGGACAACGTCACGCTCCATGGTTCTGCCAGCGATCGCACGCCTGACGACCCACCCCCTGACTGCGAGTACGACGGAACGTACTTTGCCGAGGTGGTGAGACCGCTAGGAGCCAGCGGGCGCACCAGCTGAAGGTTGTCCGAAAGACGGGGTCGCTCCAGGCAAGTCCGACTCGATTGCGCTCTGCGGTGGACCCGAGTCGACCTTGCGATACTCGGGTGACATTTACGTACGCTGGCCGAGGGGAGGGCACCGTTATCTGCGAGTCGATCGCGCGGTCTTCGGTCCGCAGGGGCGTGCGACAATCTGGGATCGTTCACAGGAGGGGCCACATCGGCGTTCGTGTCGCTATAGCGATTCTCCTTCTGGGCGCATGCACACCCCAGGAAGTCACCTCATCGGCCGACCAAGGGGCCAACAACTCAACGGTGATTACTGGTCTGTCCCCGGGGTCGACCATATCGACCACCCTGATATTGAGATCCCATCATCCATGGTCCGCCACTCCCGCCGCACACGAGTGCACCGGAGAACCGGATGATGTCGTCTCGCTCGAAGGCGAGCCACATTCAGTCCGCGAGTTCCCATGGACCGACGCCCAGGGCTGTCTTGTCCGGCTCGACGTGCTCCTCGAGTGGGCGGGATCCGCTCACTGCGGACGGCAGACGGTACGAGTGCTTCGGACCGGTGAGCCCGTGGGGGCACGCTGGGACCACCCCTGGCGGTCGGGTGACGGGAGCGAGTACGTACGCGACCCGGATCAGGCCTACGGGCAGCCCGAGCTGAGGGCGGGCTTCGCCGAACTGCAGGAGCTGCCTCCGGATGCGATCGATACAGGTTTCCGATCGGTCGGAAGGGAGCTGTGGCTCTCGCCAAGCGATCCGAACGCCGTGTACCTCCGGGATAGCGAGGGCGTGGAACGCTGGCCGAGAGGTGTCGTGCCACTCTGCGCCTAAGCACCTCTCGGATGACACTTACGCACCCTGGCCGATGGGACCGGGTCCCCCCGCCAGTCAGATAGGGTCTCGGCCGTATGGGGTGGACTCCGAGGATCGGGACGCAGGCTCTCGCAAGTCGCTTGGGCGGCGAGCGGGCGCTACGGGTGCTGGCCGAGCTGCTTCGTTCACGGGTGGCCGGTCCCGCTCTTGTTCATCATCCATGGCGCCGCGTTCTGCTCGACATCGGTGATGGACATGCAGACAGGCTGCTCCATGATCCGACCGGAGATCGCCTGACGTACTGGCCGCGGGCATGGGCGGCGCGTTCCATGGCCTACCTCGCTGATCCGAGAGCGAGGCAGGTGCTGCTCGAGGCGATGGCAGACGAGCACTGGCGGGTGCGGATGAACGCGACCATGTCCCTGGGTCGACTTGGTGTGGGCGATGTCACACCCCAGCTGAAGCGGGCGCTGCAGGACGCGCATCCGCGGGTGCGACAGGCGGCCGTGATCGCCCTAGGCCGGGTCGGAGATGACTCCGCTGTCGGAGTTCTCGCCGCCGTGCTGCGAACGAGCGGTGAACCGGCGGCCAGACGCGTCGAGCGCGCCATTGGCGACATCGAACGACGGACGTAGGGTGCCGCGTTCCCTCGGATGTGATTGGCGCACCCTGGCCGACGGTCTTTTTCCCTCACCCGGAGGGGTCCTGGCTCCTTGTGACCGCACCAGCCTGAGCGCCCCCTCGGGTGACTTTACGGACGCTGGCCGAGGGCCTGTGTTGTGCCCTGAAGCGTCAGGTGACATTTACGTAGGCTGGGCGAGGGAAGCACCGCCACGCTCGATCAGGGGAGCCTCTAGAGGCGTTTGCCGATTAACCAGTGATGACCGAAGGGATCGATGAGCCGGCCCTGTCGCATCCCGTAGGGCTGATCGGCCATTGCGAACATCTCGCTGGCACCCGCAGACACGGCGCGTTCCTGGACCTCATCCGGATCGTTCACCTCGAGTGAGATGCGGACCGTCGTTGCGCCGAGGGACTCTGGACTCGGGGTGCCGAGGTCTGGAGCTTCAGTCGCAACTCCGAGATGCTGGCCAGCGACTCGCAGCACTGCAACCTGCCGTCCGTCGGGCGCTACGAGGCGCTCGCCCTCCTCCACGGCACCGAACGCGCGAACGTAGAACTCGACAGCTGCAGACACATCCCGTACTGCCAGGAAGGGGTAAATCTCGGGCACCACCCAACCCTATACCCGGGGCCGACCCTTTCGCTCCGTTGCCTTCGGTGTCGTGTCGTCCAGGCCCACGGCTGACGAACCCCCGGTTTCCCGGCAATCCGACGAAGTCATACCGCTCCCGAGAGCCGCTGCGAGTCATGAGGGAGGTGACAGGCTGGCACGGGCACCCCGCGGAGACACTCCAGGCCATGAAGGACAACCTGGAGCGGCTCAAAGCGCTCGGCGTAGAGCCAATTGACGACTGAGGCAAGCCTCCACATCCTCCCCGAGGTGGAGGCTGGAGTCTCTACGCCAACACCGTCGTATCTGCCAGCGCGATCGGATCGCGGTCGATCGAGAGGAACTCCATCGGCGCCTCGGTGTCCCATTCGTCGGCGGGGGCACCGGTGAGGAAGCGAGCGATCATCGATCCCACTGACGGAGACTCCTTGAACCCGTGGCCCGAGAAGCCGTTCGCCACGATGAACCCCTCGATGGCGGTGGGACCGACGATGGGATGGACATCCTCGACATTCATGGTGTACATCCCCGCCAATCCGGAAATCTGGCCCCGATACGGCAGAGCCGGAATCCGATGATGAAGTGCATGGATCTTGGTGTCGCGGAAGGAAGCATCGACGTTGTTGTTGAAGTGGTCCGGATCCTCGACCACCTCCTGCTCGTCCTCGTGGAGAATCGAGCCGACAAGGATCTGCTGTCCGCTGGCCTCGGGTCGCAGGTAGATCCCCGCCGACGAGTCGCCCAGCACTGGAATCGGGCCGGGGACGAGATCGCGCGGCCATTCCCGGTAGATCACCTGGGCACGGATGGGGCGGATCGTCCACTTCCACTCGAGGCCGGCCATCGCGGCGATACGGGCGGCCCAGGGACCGGCCGCGTTCACCACCACCGGGGCATCGATCGAGGAGCCATCGGCCAAGTCGACGCCTTCGATGCGGGCTCCCGCGGTGCGGATACCAGTGACCGCGGTCTGGAACCGCACCTCGACCCCGGCCTGGCGCACGACCTCGAGGAGATCCTGGGCGGCGCTCACCGGGTCGAAGAACCCGCTATCGCCCTCGTATAGAAAGGCGTCGTGGTCGACACAGACGTGTTCGGTTTCGCCGCTGAGATCGAAGGGGGCGTTGCAGGTCGAAAGTGCGGGGAACCGGGAGCGAACGGCTTCGGCATCGAGCACCTCGGCGTCGATGCCGAGCGAGATCATTCGATCCCGATCGCGCTCCGCCACCTCGCGGGCCTCGGCCAGCATCCACAGCACCCCGGAGTGATGGAAGCGGGCCCGGGGTTCCTCCAGCCCGGTATACGCCCCCCAGCTGCGATGAGCTCGCAGACCGTCACGGGCGATGGTGATGGCCTCGATGTGGGTGTACCGCTGGCGGAGGATGGCGGACGACGCCCCTGTCGAACCCTCGGCCACGTTCGCCGCCTTCTCGAGAATCACGATCTTGCGCGGATCGCGGCGACTGATCTGATGGGCGATCGACAGGCCGATGATCCCGGCACCGATTATCACCACGTCGGCAGTGTCACGCATGGGGGCCAAAGTGTAAGGCTTGGTCTCGCTGCGCTCGCCCGCAACTCGCAATTCGCAGTTCGCAGCAGAAGCGGTCAGTTGATGAGCGCTGGGGTCGTGTGCGGCCGGGCGCCGGCTACGTCGCGGCCTTGTCCAGGTGTCGGTAGGCGCCGGTGCGGAGGTGGCATGAGGCCATGTGTTCTGCCGTGCCGGGTACGGGCAGCAGCCTGGGTACCTCGACGTCGCAGACACCGTCGACCGCAATCGGGCAGCGGGGGTGGAAACGGCAGCCGGCAGGCGGATTCAAAGGGCTGGGGACGTCCCCCTCGAGCAGGATGCGCTTGCGGCGGAGGGTCGGATCGGGCACCGGGATCGCCGACAGCAGCGCCTCGGTGTAAGGGTGGGCCGGAGCCCGATAGAGCGTCTCCCGATCGGTGATCTCGACGATGTCGCCCAGATACATCACGGCCACCCGATCGCTGATGTGCTCGACCACGGCCAGGTTGTGGGCAATGAACAGCAGGGTCAGCTCCAACTCCCCCTGCAGTTCGGTGAGCAGGTTCAGCACCTGGGCCTGCACCGAGACATCGAGTGCCGAGACGGGCTCGTCGGCGATGACGAAGTCGGGCCGCAGGATGAGCGCCCGGGCGATCCCGATCCGCTGCCGTTGGCCCCCCGAGAACTCGTGAGGAAAGCGCTGGGCGTGATATGGCTCGAGGCCGACGAGCCGCATCATGCCGATCACCCGCTGATGGCGCTCATCGGGGTCGGTGACGCCATGGATCTTCAACCCTTCGGCGATGCTCGCCCCCACCGGGGCCCGCGGATCGAGCGAGGAGTAGGGGTCCTGGAAGATGATCTGGATGCGTTGGCGCATCTTCTTCAGTTCATCGCCCTCCAGGCTGGCGATGTCGACCCCGTCGAACTCGATCGTCCCCGAGGTCGGATCGAGCAGTCGTACCAGCATCCGTCCCAGGGTCGTCTTGCCGCATCCCGATTCACCCACCAACCCGACCGACTCGCCCCGGTGGATTTCGAGGTCGACGCCGTCCACGGCGCGCACGTTGGCCACCGTCCGCCGCAGGATGCCGCCCTTCACCGGGAAGTCCTTCACCAGGTCCTTGACCCTGACAAGCACGTCGCTCATCGGCGGTCCTCCGAGTAGAGCCAGCACCGAGCCCGGTGACCTTCCCCCACCTGGAACAGCTCCGGCTCGATCTCGGTGCAGATCGTCAATTGATGCTCGATGCGGGCCTTGCAGCGGTCTGCGAAGCGGCAGCCGACCGGAAGGTCGATCAGGTCGGGAACCATCCCGGGGATCGTGTCGAGAGTTTCCTTTACGGTCCCCAGCACCGGCACCGAGCCGATCAGCCCCTGGGTGTAAGGGTGTTTCGGCTCCTCGAACAGGGTGACGGCGTCCGCCTCCTCGACGATTTGCCCGGCATACATGACCGCGATCCGGTCGGCCATCTCGGCGACGATGCCCAGGTCGTGGGTGATGAGGATCGTCGCGGTGTTGAGGTTCCGCTGGAGGTTGCGCATCAGGTCGAGGATCTGCGCCTGGATCGTCACGTCGAGGGCGGTGGTCGGCTCGTCGGCGATCAAGAGGTCCGGCTCGCACGCCAGGGCCATGGCGATCATCACCCGCTGCGCCATCCCCCCGGAGAACTCGTGCGGATATGAGTCGACCCGCCGGTCGACGTCGGGGATGCCGACGGTTACGAGCATCTCCTTGGCCCGCTCGAGTCCCTCCTCGCGACTCAGGTCACGGTGGATCTCGAAGACCTCGGAGATCTGCACTCCGATCCGGGTCACCGGGTTCAAGGCCGAAGTCGGCTGCTGGAAGATCATCGAAACGTGCTCTCCCCGCAGGCCCTCCAGTTCCTTCGACGACATCTTCAAGATGTCCCTGCCGTCGAAGGTGACGCTCGATCCCTCTTCGATGCGACCGGGCTTGGGCACCAGCCGCATCAGCGACAGCGAGGTGACGCTCTTGCCGCATCCGGACTCGCCGACGATGCCGAGGATTTCGCCGCGCCGTACCTCGAAACTCACCCCGTCGACGGCCTTGACGACCCCGTCGCGCGTGTGGAAGTAGGTCCGGAGGTTGCGGACCTCGAGAATCGGGCGCTGCTCGGTTGTCATTCGGCGAGTGAGGGGTCGAGGGCGTCGCGCAGGCCGTCACCGAGCAGGTTGAACCCCAAGACGGTGATCATGATCGCCAGGCCGGGAAAGAACACGAGGTGGGGGGCGCTGAATACCTGATTCCGTTCCCGGGCGAGCATGCTGCCCCACTCGGCGGTCGGCTCCTGCGCCCCCAGGCCCAGGAAGCCGAAGGCGGCGGCGTCGAGGATCGCCGTCGCGATACCCAGGGTGGCGATCACAACGAGGGGCGTCAGTGCGTTGGGGATGACACGGGTCCACAGAATCCGGCCGCCGGACGCTCCCAGCGCCCGGGACGCCGCCACGAAGTCAAGCTCTTTGATCGAAAGCACCGATGCGCGCATCACTCTGGCGTACGCCGGAATCGACACGATCGCGATGGCCAGAAGCGTGTTCCTCAAACCCGGACCGAGTGCGGCGACGATCGCAATGGCGAGGAGCAACGCGGGGAAACCGAGCACGACGTCCATGACCCGCATGATCAGGTTGTCGATCCAACCTCCCCAGAACCCGGCTATCGCCCCGAGACTGGCCCCGACGGTGAAAGCCACCAAAACCGTGCTGAAGCCCACCGAGAGGCTCACCCGGCTGCCGTAGATGATTCGGCTGAACTCGTCGCGGGCATTGCCGTCGAGGCCGAGAATGTGCTGCGGCTTCGCCTCGTCACATCCCAACAGATGGACGCACGGTGGGTCGCGGCGTTTGATGTTCTCCTCGTGGCCGATCAGCACCTTGGTGGGGTCGTAGGGGGCGAGGAGCGGGGCGGCCAACGCGACCAGCACCATCATCCCGATGATCGACATGCCGATCACCCCGGTCTTGCGACGCAGTAGCCGCTTCAGCACCCCGCTCCACAGACCGCGAGGTTTCTGCACGAGACGCGCGGGATCCTGCGGCTGGCTCAGTTCGTCGACCCGGTTCCTCACCCACGACACGGCATCACTCCAGCCTCACTCGAGGATCGAAGTACGCGTAGGACACGTCGACGATGAGATTGAGGACCACGTAGCCCGTAGCGATGACGACGGTAAACCCTTGGATGATCGGAAAGTCGCGGGCGGTGATGGCCTCGAACAGCATCGTTCCCGCGCCCGCAAGCCCAAACACCGTCTCGGTGAGCACCGCTCCTGAGAGCAGCGCTCCGAGCTGGAGTCCGATGATCGTCACCACGGGAAGCATGGCGTTGCGGAAAGCGTGCCTCACCACCACCCGCCGTTCAGGGGCACCCTTGGCCCGGGCCGTGCGAACGTAGTCGCGTCCGAGCACATCGAGCAGGCTCGACCGGGTCATCCGGGCGATGATCGCCATCGGGATCGTGCTCAACGCCACCGCCGGCAGGATCAGATGCTGGATGGCATCGAAAAACAGCTCCCAATCGGCGGTGATCAGCGCATTGAAGATGTAGTGGTTCGAGATGAACTCGAGGACCGTGTGGAAGAAGTTCCCGTCATTCACACCGAGGCCCCATACCTCGTAGAACGGCTCAGAGATCAACCCCGCGCTCAAACGACCGGACGGTGGTAACGCCAGCGGCGTGTCACCCAGGACCAGCGCGAAGAAGTACGCCAGGAGAAGGCCGAGCCAGAAGACCGGCATCGACACCCCGATGTTGGCAAACATCATCGTGCCGACGTCGACCGCGGTGTTGTGCTTCATGGCAGACACGATGCCCAACGGGATCCCGACGCCGAGGGCGATGAGCAAGGCCGCAGTGGACAGCTCGATCGTCATCGGAAGGCGTTCGATGAGGATCTGGGAAACCGGGCGCGAGAAGCGGATGGAGTCGCCGAAGTCGCCCTGGGCGACGTCGACGACATAGATCCCCAACTGCACGGGGATCGGCTTGTCGAGGCCCTTGTTGCGCTCGAATCGATCGCAGGCTTCCTGGGTGGCGCGCTCGCCCAGGGCGGACCGGCACGGATCGCCGGGAATCATTCGGGCAAGCAGAAAAGTGGCGATGAGGATGCCAAGCAGCACCGGAAGCGCGAGCAACAGCCTCCGCCCGACGAAGTGGAGCATGTGTCACCTCCCGCTACCCGCTACCCGCTACCCGACGGAAGAATCAAGAGTCAAGAATCAAGAGTCAAGACGAATTCGGTCTTGGATCTTGAGTCTTCGCTCTTGGCTCCTCTTGGGCTTCCTTTGAGTTCCAGTGCTTCCGATTGGTTCGCAGGCTCTGTCGTATTGCGTATCGCGACTTGCGTATCGCGCTTGAAACGAGACCGGGGGCCCCCCGGTTCTCGTCCGTTACTCCGTCGAGGCGATCAGCCCTCGGCCGGGAGGTTCATCAACTGATCGAACAAGTACGCGTAGTACTCGAACACGCCGGTGTTGCCTATGTGGTACGGGTTGGAGGCATCGATGCCTGCCGCCCACGAGGCAACCACGTCGTTGGCGTCGAGGTCCGACCCATCATGGAACTTCACGCCCTGACGGATCACGCAGGTCCACACAGTGGAGTCCGCGTTCGCATCACACGAGGTGGCGAGTGCCGGCACGACCTCACCTGAGTCGATCGCGTAACCGAGGAGAGCCTCGACCACCTGCTGGCAGGCGGCAAGAGATTCACCATCGGTCTCGTCGGCGCAGTACAGGCTGATCGGCTCAGCATTCTGCATCCACACAAACGTGTCCTTGCCCGGATCGACCGCCTCGAACAATGGCGCACCGAACGGACGGAAATGGGCACCGTCCACCGACGCCAACGCCGCCGAAGCGGACGCTCCGTGAGCGATCGGCACCATCGGCACCAGCTCCCGGATGGCGTTGTTCGCCGCCTCGTACAGCGGCGCGGTCTCGGCCTCATCCGCGATCGTCGAGGCCTCGATGAGGTTCTCGTAGATCTCCGGGTGGCCGGTACCGAACCCTGGATACGCCTCGCCGAAGTGGAAGTCGAGGAAGTTGGTGATGTGCGGGTAGTCCGCACCCCAACCGAGTAGGTAGAACCCGTCGAGACGACCGTTGGTCGACTCGTCGATGAACTCGCCCGACTCCATCACGACCACATCGGCCGTGATGCCAAGGTTCTCCATCAACTGCGTCTGGATCTCCACCGCCACGCTGCCCGGCTCCGGCAGGTAGCCACGGAACACGTCCCGGTAGTAGATCGCAGTGGTCCATGTGTCGACGGACAGGCCTTCCTCGGCCAGCCCCTCTGCAAGGAGGGCCCGAGCGGCCGCCATGTCGAAGTCGTACCACGCTTCACCCGCGCACCCGTTCGGGATCGAACAAGGCGTGAAGTGGGAAGCGACTTCCGACCCTTCCGGGTAGAAGTTGTCGACGATCCGCTGCCGGTCGATACCCATGGCGATCGCGGTCCGCACCTTCAGGTTGTTGAACGGCGAGAACGTGTTCGTCATCGCCAAATAGAAGGTGTTCGGGTTCGCCGACGGGATGAACGTCAGATCGGGGTTGTTCTGCACCGTCTCGAAGTCGTCAGGGCTCACATTCGTGATCTGATCGACATTCCCCGTCTCGAGCTCGAGAAGGCGTGCCGCCCCTTCGGTGGCCCAGCGGAAGACGAGCGTCTCATACACGGGCTTGACGCCCCAGTAGTCGTCGAAACGACTGAAGATGATGCTGTCGCCGCGCTGCCACTGGTCGAGCACGAAGGGTCCCGTGCCAACGGGGTTCTCCAACAATGCAGGACCAGCATTGGCCTGGAGGTGCTCCTTCGGCTGGATCCCGAACGGCGTGAACGCCGCGATCTGCGGGAAGGCGGGCACCGGCTTGCACATCTCGAACACCACAGTGAACTGGTCGGTGGCAGTGATCGACTTGATCTTGCCTCCGTAATCGCAGTCGGGGGCAACCACCGCGTCTCCCACGAAATCGCTTGCCGCGGTCGTGGTCGTGCCGCCGCTGTCGTCGTCGCCGCAAGCAGCAGCAACCAGCGCGAACACCAAGACGAGAGTTGCCACTCTCGTAAATCGCTTCATATAGGGTTTCTCCCGTTGTAGTTCCCGGCCGACGGAGAGTCGGCCCGGAACGGCAAGGTTAGCCCGCGCCCCCCTTCGGTGAATCCAGTTCCGCCCCTTTCTTGGCGGAACGCTGGTAACTGGGGCCCAGGCCCGCACTACCGTCCCCGGCATGTACGACGATCTCAAGAGCAAAATCGAGGCCCTGTTGCCGACATTGCGGGCCGAACTCGAGGCGCTGGTCCGTATTCCCTCAGTGAGCGCACCGAGTTTCGATGCCGCCGAAGTGCGCCGATCGGCTGAAACCACTGCGGAACTGCTGCGAGGCGCCGGGTACCGAGACGTGCGGCTGCTCGAGCACGCCGACGCCCACCCCGCGGTGTTCGGTGAAGTCCCCGGGCCGGCCGGCGCCCCCACCGTTCTGCTCTACGCGCACCACGACGTCCAGCCCCCCGGTGAGGACGATGGCTGGGATACCGAGCCGTTCGAGCCCGAGGAGCGAGACGGCCGCCTCTACGGCCGGGGCTCATCCGACAACAAGGCCGGCGTAGTCGGTCACGCCGGGGTGCTGCGGGCCTACGACGGTGCGCCACCGGTGAACCTGAAGGTGTTCATCGAGGGCGAGGAAGAGATCGGTTCGGCGAACCTTCCCGGCTTCCTCGCCGAACATGGAGACCTGCTCGCCGCCGACGTGATCGTGATCGCCGACTCCGGCAACTGGCGCGTGGGCGTCCCTGCCCTCACCACCTCGCTGCGCGGGCTGGTGTCGGCCAAGATCGAGGTGAAGGTCCTCCAGGCTGGGGTCCATTCCGGCCAGTTCGGCGGGGCGGTCCCCGACGCGTTGACCATCTTGTGTCGAGTCCTCGCCTCGCTCCACGATGCCAGTGGCGAGGTGGCCGTTCCCGGCCTGGTCACCGGCGATGCCGACCCGCTCGACCTCACCGAAGAAGAGCTTCGATCGCAGGCGGGCGTCCTCCCTGGCGTGGAACTCATCGGCTCGGGCAACCTGACGTCACGGTTGTGGATGAAGCCCGCGGCCGCGGTGCTCGCCATCGACGCCCCACCGGTTGCCAAGGCGATCAACCAACTGATCCCGCGGGCCACCGCGAAGGTCAGCGTGCGCCTTGCCCCGGGGGATCTGCCCGATCGAGCGATGAAATCGCTGGTGGCGCACCTCGAGTCACAGCCCGCCTGGGGGGCGGAGGTGACGGTCACACCATGGGAGAGCGGCGCCCCGTTCGCCCTCGGTGGGGAGGACTCGCGCGTCGACGCATTCCGCGCCGCCTTCGCCGAGGCCTGGGGGCGCCAGCCGGTGGACATGGGCGTGGGTGGATCGATCCCGTTCGTGGCAGCGTTCTCCGACGCCTACCCGGAGGCGGCCATCGTCCTCACCGGAGCCGCCGACCCCACCAGCCGGGCCCACGGCCCTAACGAGAGCCTCGACCTGGACGACTGGCAGAAGTCGATAGTCGCCGAGGCGATCGCACTACGGCTCCTAGGAGAGTCAAGAACCAAGAGTCAAGATCTTGACAATGACTCTCTTGATTCTTGACTCTTGGTTCCTGGATCTCTAATGGACCTCACCACCACTCCCCCCTCCCTCGGTCCCTTTGGTGTCTTCTGTTGGGGAGTCGTCACCCAACCGGCGGCCGAGGTTCGAGCCGCGGTCCGGGTGATCGAAGAACTTGGCTACGGGGCGATCTGGTTTCCCGAGAGCCGGGGGCGAGAGGCATTCACCGCGGCGTCGCTGGTTCTCGAGGCGACCGAGCGGATCGTCGTCGCCACGGGCATCGCCAGCATCTGGGCACGCGATCCGATGGCGACCGCATTCGGGGCGTTCGGGCTGTCCGAGGCACACTCCGGGCGCTTCGTGCTCGGACTCGGGGTCAGCCACGCCCCATCGGTGACCCGCCGGGGGCAGCAATACCTTCGCCCCCTGCAGCGGATGGCGGAGTACCTCGATGCCCTCGAGGCCGTATCCACCCCGATCGCGGGGGCTGATGCCCCGGCGGTCGTGTTGGCCGCCCTCGGCCCGCGGATGCTGGCGCTGGGGGCGAGCCGGACCGCCGGGGTGCATCCGTACTTCTCGCCAGTCGAACACACCAGGCTCGCCCGGGAACTAGTCGGCCCCGGCCCGCTGATCGCGCCCGAGCAGGCGATCGTGATCGATGCGAACGCCACCACCGCCCGACAGACCGCGCGCACCCACATGGCCGGATACCTCGCCCTGGACAACTACCGGCGCAACCTCCTTCGTCTCGGGTGGTCCGACGCCGACCTGGACGAAGGGGGCACCGATCCGGTCGTCGACTCGGTGGTGGGATGGGGTGATACCGTCACGGTCGCCGACAGGCTCCGGGCTCACCTCGACGCCGGCGCCGACCACGTCTCGATCCAACCCCTCGGCGACCCGTTCGGGCTCGATCAACTGGAGATGCTGGCTACGGAACTGGCGTCATAGGTCGCAGAACCGGCCGCCGACGATCGCGGTGATCTCCGCCCCGACGTCCGCGGCGTCGGCGGCGTCCGGGGCGAGCGCCCGCAGCCACGCGTCGTTGCCAGGTGGAGAGGTGATGAAGACGTCCCGACCCCCCTCGAGCCCGACACCGATCCCGGCGTCGGGATGGGCCGCCAGCACATCACCGATGGTCGAGCCGGGCCCGACACCGGCTTCGGTCGCAAACGGGAACACCCCGGCGGTGGCCCGGTAACCCACGAATCGCCTGGTGCCGGCGGGCAACCCGGAGGTGGTCCCGTCGGTGAAGTAGAGCGTGAGGTTGTCGATCGTCACCGCCCTGACCTCGGTGACGCTCGCCTCACACACCCCGAAGTCGTTCGCCACCGGGTCGATCTCAACCCACCCGGTGTCGTCGGGCGGGGATGCCTGGGGCAATGCCTGGCGTACCAGGGCAAGGGCGTCGTCGGCCAAAGCACCGAACTCGACGATGCCCAGCCCGGAGGCCTCCAGGACGACGGGAATGCCGGCACCACCTTCGCACGGTGCTGCCGACCTCGTGAGGTTGAAGGCGAGATCGACGGGTTCCGATCCCCCTTCTGGATAAACCGCGGCAGTTCCGACGATGCGGTCCCCGACCTCGATCTCGAGGTCCACGGGGAATCCGGCATAACCCGGCGACTCGTCGCGGTATACGAACTCGGCGGAGGCGCCGATTCCGCCCCGGCTCACCGCAAAACTCCCTGGAGCGCCCGTAGCGACGATGAGATAGCCCGACCCGGTCTCGGCCACATACGAACCGTCGCCCGTGGAGTCGAGACACACCCTGGTCACCGCTTCCTCGAGGTCGTCGACCGCAACCGTGTCGGGATCGGCAGCGGGCACGGCATCACCGTCCGGCGGGTCGAGCACAGCCGCAGTGAGTGTGTACGAGGTGGCATCACCGATGGTCGAAACGGTGATCACGTGATCCTGGCTCACCGTCAGATCGAGAGCCCACGCCGCCACCGTCGAGGGCCCGACCGGATTGCCATCAGGCCCTCTCACCTGGATCCGCGCCTCACCCGTCGTCGACTCCACGAGAACCGCCAGCCTGTCCCCCTCCTCGGCTTCGACGAAGTAGGTGTCGGGATCCGCCACCGAGACGTTCCCCACCGCCCGTACCGCATTGCCTCCCACCTCGAGCCTCCGGCTGTCCGCGCAGGACCGGGAAAGGAGCGCCAGCGTGAACTCGTCCGGTTCGCCCGTCACCTCACGGTCGAGGTCGGCCTGCATTTCCTCGATGGCGGCGGCGGTCGCCGGGCCGAACACTCCGTCGACCTCGAGCGGTCCGTACCCGGCGCAGTTCATCAAGAACTGGATCGCGAACACCACTTCGTTGGTGTCGCCTTCGCTGGCGATTGGGGGACCACTCGGCGCCAAAGGCCGGGTAGTGGTCGTCGTGGAGGAGGTGGTCGTGATCGCGGTGGTGGTGACCGTCGTGGAGGTCGTGTTCGCCGAGTCGTCGGAACACGACGCCACGATGAGGAGTAGCCCCACCAGGGCGGGGATGCGTCGGTGTTGCCTCGGCATCGCCATTCGAGGCTAGCCAAGAGGTCCCCGCAGTGTGCGAGCGCGAATGGACCGCCGGTCGTCCGGCGGTCCATCGCGATAGAGGTTGGAGAACGACTTACGCGTCGCCGCCTCCCAGGTCATCGTCGTCATCGTCGTTTCCGACGAACGGCGGCTTGCCTTCACCGGCCCACGTGGGCCTGCCCTCGCCGGCCCACGGGGGCTGGCCTTCACCGGCCCATTCGGGCTCGCCCTCTACGGTAACTTCGGGCTCGCCCTCTACGGCAACTTCGGGCCGGTTGGCGGCCGAGACGATCTGCCCCAGGTTCTTGGGCAGGTCCTCGAGAAGCGCGAGCTGCTCTTCGGTCAGACTTTGCTGGAGCTCGCCGAAGTTGAAAGCGTACTCGCCGGTCTCCGGATCGATCTCCATCTCCGCCAGAAGTTCCTCGACGGTCATGCCGGTCGCGTAGGCGTACATCTGGAGCAGAAAGATGGCGCCGTATCCGATGCCCGCCTCGTGGAGATCGTGCACCACGGCGTCGTCGAGTTCGAACGCCTCCGTGATGGCGTCACCGACCATCATCTCCTCGGTGTGTGCTGCCATCGCGGGAGCTGCGACAGCCACCAGCGTGAGCGCGATCATGGCTGCAAACAGTTTCAGTCTTTTTGTCATTCGCTTGTCTCGCTTTGACTTGTCGATTGGTTCTTATCGACCCAGCGGGTGCGTCTCCCAAGGGCCATCGCGGGATTGGTCACCCCGATCCATCTACCCTGGTGATCGCTCTAGAGCCGCAATTCCATACGGGCACTGGCTGGTTCGGGTCCCGAATGCGCGCAAGCCAGACGTTCGGCCGACCGATATTTAAGGTGTCTGCGACTGGAGAACGGAGTCCTCGTGTCAGATTCGAAGATTTCCCGCTGGGCCGGAGTGATGACCGGCGGCGCGGCGTTGCTGTTGCTCGCCATTCTCCCCCTCCCCACCGCCCTCGCCGTCGAACCGCTCCCAGAACTGCATCCAGTCCACGGCTTCGACCCGCTGGTGAGGCTCGGCCCAGACGACTCGGGTCCGGCAGTCGAACGCCTCCAGCAGGCGCTAAGCGACGCCGGCTTCTATCGCCAGCCTGTCGACGGCATATACGACCAGGAGACTGCGCTGGCGGTTGTGGCCTTTCACAAGTACCTCGGACTCGAACGAACCACGACCTGGACCGGACTCGATTGGATTCGCCTCCGGATGCTGCCCCCTTCGGGCATCCCCGACCGGTACGACGAGCCCGATCGGGTCGAGGTCGATCTCGACCGTCAGCTGATCTTCATCGTCCGGGACCACCAGATCGCGGGCGTCCTCCATACCTCCACCGGGGGTGCCTACACGTACTTCAGCCCGCGTAACGGCCGCAACGTCGCGGCCTCCACACCTCGCGGCGACTTCACCCTGCGCTGGCGCCAGTACGGGTGGGTGTGCGACCAGGCGACCGGCTGGTGCGTGTACAACTACTGGGCGTTCGCCGACTTCTACGGGATCCACGGGTACCTCAGCGTCCCCGAGTTTCCGGCTTCCCATGGCTGCGTCCGGGTGACCACCTGGGACTCGGACTGGCTGGACGACCAGCTGTTCGTGGGGATGCCGGTCCACATCTGGGACCAGCCGCCGCTCATCGATCCGCCGCCGTTCGACCCCGATTACGAGCCGGACCGCGCCGGGGCCATCGCCGTCTAGGTCGAGCCCGAATCTGGCGGGCGCAGGTACTCTCCTCCTCCCACCTGCGGAGGGTTCTTGCGTCGCCTTTTCATTCTGATTGCGCTCGTCGCCGCGAGTTGCGCCGGGGATGGATCGGTCGACCCCTCCTCCCCCGGGTCTTCGGGTGGTTTCGCGGACACCGTGAGCACCAGTCCGGCCGACCCCCTTCGTCCCTGCCAGACGACCCTCGTCACCGAACTGCCGGCCGCCGGTACCGATGGCCCGGTGACCGAACGGGTATCGGCGCAGAACCTGGCATCGGCTTCGGCCGCGGTCGCCCAAGCGGTGTTCGTGTGCGCTTCCGATGTCGTCGTCGTCGGCATCGCCGACTTCGAACGCATCGCCATCGCTGCCCGGCTCGCCGTGGGACTGCGGGCTCCCCTCCTGGTCGGTGACGACGCCGGATCGAGCCTCCTCGCCTACGAGATCGACCGCCTCGCCCCCACCACCGTCTGGTTCGTCGGCGATGACATCACCGTCGACGTCCCGGCCTTCACCGAAGTCGAACTACTCGGGGGTGACAACACCGCGCTGGCCAATGAAGTGAACGACCGCGTCGATGCGGGGTCGGAGGTGGCCATCCCGGGCGGCGGCGGTAGCGACGCATTACGCACCACACTCGCCGCGCTCGAGGCCGGGACGGGGATCACCGCGTCTGGCCCGACCGGCCCCGCTCCTACCCCGTTGAATCCGGTGCCGTTTCTCCGGGCGGGACCGGGATCGTTCGGATTCGCCTGGCTCGTCGACGGCGCCAGCACCCCCCTGGCGTTGGCGGCCGGGGTGGCGGCGATCGTCACCGGCGGGCTGATGGTGACGGTGGACGGCGACGACCTCCTGTCCGGCGACGCAGGAGACGTCCTCCAGGCCATGGAGCCGGGGAGGGTGCAACTGCTGGGCGGCGGAGCGGAGTCCTCATGGCAGCTCGAGGTGCTGCTGAGCGGGGCGGAGCAGCTCCCCGGCGGCGGCTTCGTCCTCTTCCCGGGCAAGCGCCTCATCGCACTGTATGGCAACCCCAACACCACCAGCCTCG
The DNA here is from genome assembly GCA_040878325.1 of Acidimicrobiia bacterium. Lineage (NCBI taxonomy): Bacteria > Bacillati > Actinomycetota > Acidimicrobiia > Acidimicrobiia bacterium. The sequence continues at coordinate 117,231 of JBBDMM010000010.1, read as the reverse complement.
GAGTGCTCGGCGAACAGGATGTCGACGCCTCGGTGATTCGGGCCAAGCAACTGGCCGCCCAGTACCAGACCGACGACGGCGTCCAGGCGATCCCCGCCTTCGAGATCATCGCCACGATCGCCGCCGGGAACGCCGGCGACGACGGCGACTACTCCAACGAGATGGAGTTGGACCAGCTCCGCATCTGGGTGGACACCGCCGGACGCGAAGGCGTCTACGTGATCCTCGACCTGCAGCCGGGCCGCACCGACTTTCTCACCCAGGCGAAGCTCTACGAGGAGCTATTGCTCGAAGCCCATGTCGGGCTCGCACTCGACCCCGAGTGGCGTCTGCTGCCCAACGAACTGCCGCTGCGACAGATCGGACACGTCGAAGCCACCGAGGTGAACCGGGTGGTCGACTGGCTGGCTGCCCTGGTGCGGGACAACCACCTGCCGCAGAAGCTCCTGCTCCTCCACCAGTTCCAGGACCAGATGCTGCGCGATCGGAACCTGATCGAGACCCCGTCCGAGTTGGCGGTCGTCATCCAAATGGACGGCCAGGGCGGCATCCCCGACAAGTACAGCACCTGGAACCGCATCACCACCGGCTGGGAAGGCTACGGCTGGCGCTACGGCTGGAAGAACTTCTACGACGAAGACATCCCCGGCCCCATCCCCCCCGCCGAAGTCCTGGAACTGGTCCCGGGCGTGGTGTACGTGAGTTATCAGTAGAGAGTCTCCAGTCTCCAGTCCCCAGTCCCCAGCAAGTCCGGACCAGCCCTCCTCGCGCGGGTAGCGGGAAGCGGGTAGCGGGCAGCGGGGGCGCAAGCCCCTTCTACCCGAGCATCTCCTCCGGGACCGCCTCTGCAGGTATCACCACTACTCGCTGTTCGGCTCGGTGGGTGAGGATCACTCCGGCGAAGATCAGCAGCCCACCGATGACGATGCCGGGCTGGAGTCGTTCGTCGAGCAGGACCATGCCCGCGACCACGGCCACGAGAGGAACCACGTAGCCGACCATGGAGGCGTAAGTGGCCGACACCTTCCGCAGCAGGCGATAGAAGAGGACGAACGGCATGAAGGTGGCGAACAGCCCCATGTAGGTGATGAGGGCCCACGCCTCGCCGGTCTGCGACGTCGGCAGCCCCTCGGATGCGAAGGCGGCCACCGCGATGATCAGGGCACCGCTGACGAAGTGGATCCCGGTCACGTGCATCGGGTCGTAGGCGCCGGCATGGATCTTGGCGTAGGTGCCGCCGTAGGCGATGCTGAGGGCCACCACCAGCCCGAGGATTCCGGCCAGCACCGGACGCCCGCCTTCGGCCAGTCCGCTGTCGCCGAACGAGAGCAGGGCCGCCACCCCGGCGAGGGCGATCAGCAACCCCGCCGCCTTGACGAACGAGAGTCGCTCGGCCGGGAGCATGAAGTGGGCGAGGACCGCGGTCATCAGCGGGATGAGCGCCATCATCAGGCCGAGAAAGCCGGCGGAGGCGTACTGGAGCGCGACGTTCGAGAGGACGAAGGGCATCGCCAGGTTCGAAATGCCCATGACGATCCCCGTCCTCCAGGTCGGCCCACCCCGGGGAAAGCCCATCCGGCGGAAGGTCAGGAAGAGGACCACCGCTGCCGCCCCGATCAGGGCGCGCATCGTCGCGATCTCGAACGGGGTCGACCCCTCAGCCAGCGCCGCCCGGGTGGCCACCCCGGCGGTGCCCCAGCCCAAAGCGGCCAGTGAGATCGAGAACCAGACGGCGCGCATCAGCGAGAGGGTAGAAGAAGGCGCAATTCGCAATTCGCAATTCGCTGGCGACTGGCGACTGGCGACTGGCGACTATTCGCTAATCCGCTTTCTTGACGAACAGCTCCCCGTCCCTCTCCACCACCTTGCCCCGGCCTAGTGGCAACACTTTCGTCAATGCCTTGAAACCGGCTCCGAGGCCGGGGATCTTGGCGAAGATGCCCTGGGGTCCCGAGACCATTTGCCCGTTGTCCGTGTCATACCGCGAGCCGTGCCACGGGCAGACCAAGCAGCCCTCGTCGTCGATCGACCCCCGGGCGAGATCGGCCATCAAGTGCCGGCATCGCCGGGTCACCGCGAACCGTTCGCCATCCTTGTTGCCGACGGCGAACCGGCCCGCCCCGGTCACGGTGCCCGGCGGCAAGTCTGCTGCAGGCCCGGCGGGTGTCTCGTAGGTCACAGGAACCTCCTCATCCGTGGCCGAGCCTACGCCGCACCAAGCCACGAATGCCCGGTTCCCTTGAAAGCGGGCACGCGCCAAACCCTGGTACCTACCAAGATGACGAGGTGATCCGGCGCTCGGCCCTCCTGCTCGTTGTCGCCCTCGTGGTGGACGGGTGCGCTCCCGAGACCAGGCCGTCGGAGACATCGCCGACGACGACACCGGCCACGGTGACCTCGGTAGCGGCCACCACCTCGACCACGGTCCTACCCCGGACGGCGATCGGCATGAGCCGGGAGGGTCGGTCGATCGAGACGATGTCGTTCGGCAACGGGTCGCGCCGGCTCTATGTCCTCGGCGGCATCCACGGCGACGAACGCCCGGCCGTGGAGAACGTGCCAGCCCTCATCGATCACCTGGCCGGGGACGCCCTCGAGGGATGGACGGTGCGAATCGTGCTCGATGCCAACCCCGACGGCACCATCGCCAACACCCGGGAGAACGCCGCCGGAGTGGACCTCAACCGGAATTGGCCCACGGAGGGATTTGCTCCGTCGGCAGCCACCGGCCCCGCCCCGCTTTCGGAGCCCGAGACCGACGCGCTGGCCAAGGACATCGCCGCGTTCGCCCCCGATCTCATCGTGGCGCTCCACGCCGCCCGCGAGGGCCCCTTCGTCGAGCACGACGGCGCGGCGGCTGAGGCCCCCGCGGCGGCATTCGCCGCCGGCGCCTCGGTGCTGGGGCGGGAGTGGGAAGTGGTGGCTGAGGTCGACTGGGTGACCGAGGGCTCGCTGGGCACCTATTTCGGAAAGGAGGGAAGGATCCCGGTGGTCACCGTCGAGTTCAATCGCTGGGACTCCCCCGCCGGGGTCACCGCCGAGCTCCTTGCCGGGATGACGGGACTGCTCGACAAGCAGCCGGCACGAGCGATGCCAACCTGCGCCGGGCACCGGGCGGGGATGACGTGCGGCCCCCCGGCCGAAGCCGCCCATGAGCTTCTCCACGGTGGCACCACCGGTGGAGCCCATGGCTTCATCATCAAAGAGGTGGGTGGGCCGGTACATGCTGCCCTCCACGCCGATGCCCGCTTCTATCCGGCGAGCACCATCAAGCTCATCCACTTCGTCCACGCCCTGCGCTGGGTCGCGCAGGGCAACGACGCGGCGACCCCGGTGACGATCTTCGGCGACGGATGTGACCCTGGCGCGGCGACCGGTGAGGAGCGGCTGGACGAGCTGCTCCACTCGATGATGTTCGAGTCGGACAATGCCGCCGCCAACGCACTCCAGTCCCACTTCGGGTTGGACGACCTGCGCGCCACCATGTCGGCAGCCGGAATGACCGCGACCCGCCTGGTGCACGGTTTCGGATGCGGCGGGCCAGCCAACGATCCGGCCAATGCCACGACTGCGGTCGACCTGGCCCGCTTGCTGGAGGGCCTCGTCGACGGCACGCTGGTTCCAGGGCCTGCAGGATTCGAGGACCTGATGGTCGATGCGTCCGGGTCCGCCGGGCTCGACCAATCTTCGGGCATCCAGCTGCTCGTCAAAGAGGGCTGGTACGGCACGACCTTGACGGTCGCCGGAATCGCCATCGTCCCCGGCGCGGCAGGGTCGCGGACGCTGGTGTTCGCGGCGTATACCGACGGCGCCGCGACAGTGGACCCGTCGTTCTCGATCGTCTCGGTGGCCGCCTCGCTGGTCTCCTCGGTAGTAGCCCCGTGAAGGCGCTTCTGCGACTGGCCCGACCCCACTTCCTGCTGGGCGGCCTCCTGCTCTTCGCCCTCGGGGCATTCTCCACGGGGACTTTGGATGCCGGTGGCTACGCAATTGGCCAGGCGATGGTGACGGCCACCCAATTGACCGCCCACCTGGTCAACGAACTGGCCGATGCTCGAGCCGACGCGCTCGTGCTGAATCGCACGTGGTTCTCCGGCGGCAGCGGTGCGATCGCCGATGGCTCCGTCTCACGCCGGACCGCCCTGGTCGCAGCCATCCTCACCTCGGTGGCGTCGATCGGCTTCATCGCCCTGATGTACCCGCGCAGCGCTCAGGCGGCCTCGATCGGCGTCGCGGCCCTGTTGGTCGCCTGGCTCTACTCGGTGGAACCGATCCGACTGCTGGCGACGGGCATCGGCGAGATCGTCACCAGCCTGGTGGTGGCGATGGGAGTGCCGATCGTCGGCGCCCTTGCCAATGGCGGCTTCGTCGCCGACCCCCTGCGCTGGGCGATCGTGGCGCTGCTGCCGATCCACCTGGCGATGATGCTCTGTTTCGAGTTGCCCGATCTGGACACCGACCGGGAGGCCGGCAAACGGGTCGCCGCGGTCCGGCACGGGCGCGAGCGCACCGAGGCCATGGTCGGTGTCCTCTTCGGCCTCGGCGCAGTGGTGCTCGCCGTCGGGATCCTGACCGGGCACCTCCCCGACCTCGCCCTGGCCTCGTTCGCGGCAGCCACCCCCGCCGCGGTGGCGATGTGGGCGATGCGCCGAGCCCGGTGGGGGACACTGACACTGGGGGGCGTCGCCACCCTGGTCGTCGCAGCCCTTGGTCTGCTACTCGCACTGGCCTGATCGGGCCGGGTTCCGATCAGAGCCGCCTAGGGTGCCCGCGATGAACGACGCCTCCCGAGCGGTTCAGCGGACCTATCTGCTGCTCCTGTTGCTGTCGACGCTGGCGGCATCGTTCATCTGGGGGATCAACACCCTCTTCCTGCTCGACGCCGGACTGAGTAACACCGAGGCCTTTGCGGCCAACGCGTTCTTCAGCCTGGGGATGGTGCTCTTCGAAGTGCCCACCGGGGTGGTCGCCGACACCGCCGGCCGGCGCATCTCGTACCTGCTCGGCGCCTTCACCCTGCTCACCGCGACCATGGTCTACCTGCTCATGTGGCAGATCGAAGCGCCGTTCTGGGGATGGGCCCTCGCCTCCGCCCTGATCGGGCTCGGCTTCACATTCTTCTCGGGAGCCGTCGAAGCATGGCTGGTCGACGCGCTCGACGCCACGGGCTACACCGGCGAGCTCGACACCGTATTCGGCCGGGGGCAGACGGTGATGGGAATCGCCATGCTCACCGGTTCGGTCGCGGGTGGGTTCATCGCTCAGGCGACCAACTTGGGGGTGCCGTATGTGATTCGGATTGTGCTGCTGGCGCTCACCCTGGTGGTGGCGTTCGTCGCGATGAAGGACATCGGCTTCGAACCGAAACGGGGCACCGGTCCCATGAAGGAGGTCCGCCGGGTACTCCGCGCCTCGATCGATGTCGGCTTTCGCCGTCCACCGGTGCGGTGGATGATGTTGTCGGCCCCGTTCACCCTCGGGGTCAGCTACTACGCCTTCTACGCGATGCAGCCCCACCTCCTCGATGTGTGGGGAGATGAAACCGCGTTCGGGATCGCCGGGCTGGCGGCCTCCATCGTCGCCGGCGCCCAGATCGTCGGCGGCCTGCTGGTACCTGCGATCCGGCGGATGTTCCGCCGGCGTACTTACGCCCTCATCATCGCGGCGATCCTCGGTGCGGTCGCCCTCGCCTTCATTGGGCTCACCCGTAACTTCTGGCTGGCGATCGCACTGCTGGTGGTCTGGGCGATCTCATTCTCTGCCTCGCTGCCCATCCGCCAGGCCTACCTCAACGGGATCATCCCCTCGGAGCAACGCGCCACGGTCATCTCGATGGACGCGCTGATGGGCTCGGCCGGTGGGACCGCGATTCAGCCGACTCTGGGGCGGGTCGCCGACGTGTGGAGCTACGGCACCTCGTATGTGGTGGGGGCGGCAGTGCAGCTGATGGCGGTGCCGTTCCTGCTGCTGGCCCGTAAGCAGAACGCGTCGAGCGACACGATCGGCGAGGACGAGCCCGAGCCACCGCCCGCCTGAGCGGCCGTATTCTCCGCCGATGAGCGCCCGATCGATCCACGCCAGCCTTCCGGTCGTCGACGGACACAACGACCTCCCGTGGGAGATCCGGGTGCGAGCGGGCGGATCCGTCGCCACCGCCGACCCGCGGCAACATCTCGCCGGCTATCAAACCGACTTTCCTCGCTTGCTCGCGGGCGGGGTCGGGGTGCAGTTCTGGTCGGTGTATGTGCCCGCGTGGGCGGACTCCCCCAACGCAGCCACGCACCGACAGATCGATCTCGTCGAGGAGATGACCGGGTTGGCGCCGGCCCTGACGGCGCTGGCGACCTCGGCCGAAGAGGCACGATCGATACGCGACGAGGGGAGGATCGCCGGCCTCATCGGCGCCGAGGGCGGACACAGCATCGAGAGCTCTCTCGACGCCCTCGCCGTGCTCCATGCCCGCGGGGTTCGGTACATGACGCTCACCCACGCCGACAACAACGAATGGGCCGACTCGGCCACCGACGCCCCGCGCCACGGCGGCCTCACCGAATTCGGCGTGTCGGTGGTGGGCGAGATGAACCGCCTGGGGATGCTCGTCGACATCTCCCATGTGGCTGAAACGACCATGCGGCAGGCGATCGAGGCGAGCCGGGCGCCGGTGATCGCCTCGCACTCGTCGGCATTCGCCCTCGCCCCTCACCCCCGCAATGTCACCGACGAGGTCATCGAAATGGTCGCCGCCGGGGGCGGAGTCGTCATGGTGACCTTCGTACCCGAATTCATCGTCGAGAGGACCGCCCTGGCCGCCCGCGGGATGTTCGAGGAGCGCCGCCAACTACGGGCCCAATTCGGCCCCGAGGATGAGGTCGGATACGCCGCCGCCGCTCGCGAGAGATTCGGCGTCGCCGACACGGATCGGGGAACGGTGAGCGATGTCGTCGACCACATCGAGCACGTCGCTCGCATCGGCGGCGTCGACCACGTGGGTATCGGCGGCGACTTCGACGGAGTCGAGACGACTCCGGTCGGGCTCGAAGACGTCTCGTGCTACCCGGCCATCACCGAAGAGCTGCTGGTCAGAGGCTGGGTCGAGCCCGACATCCGCAAGGTTCTCGGCGAGAACGCCCTACGCGCCCTCGGCGAAGCCGAGGCGGTGGCCGGCTGATCAGACTCGAGTGAGTCTCACTACGGGGATCGTGCGCGACACCTTCGCCTGATACTCGGCGAAACCGGGGGCTTGGGCCGTGATCCGTGCCCACACCGGGGTTCGCTCTTCATCGCTCAGCACCGATGCACGAGCCTCGAAGAAGTCGTCCATGAAGCGGACCCACACCTGGGGATCGGCTACCAGGTTGCGATACCAGGACGGATCGTCCGGGGCTCCACCCTTGGAGGCGATGATCAACAGATCGTCCCCGTCGGGGAAATGAACCAGCGGAACCCGCCGGATGTCACCCGACTTGCGACCCTTCACGTAGAGCAAAATCAACTGATCGGCCATCCCGTGTTCCACGTCCTTGCCGCCCGACTCGAGGTACTGGGCGACATGCTTCTGGGCGTAAGGGCTCGGGCTGTCGACGGCGCGGGTCTCTACTTCGTGCAACTTCATACTCACCCAAACCGGCCCGGGTCCAGGCTGTTCCCTCAGGCATCCCAGATGTGGACGGGCATCCCCACCCGGAAGCGCGACATGAGCCGATCGGAGTCCCACATGTTGATGCGCACGCATCCGTGGGAGGCAGGTTCGGTGGGCACCGAGAGGTACCCGTGGACTCCGTAATAGGTGTCGAACGACCAGTAGTTGTAAACGCTCCACCCGGTGGTGTTGTCCGTGTTCCAACCCGTCTGGTTCCAGCGGAGATTGAAGTCGCCCCGCGGCGTCTCGGCGTTCCTCCACATCTGCTGATGCTTGCTGTAGTAGCGATACCCGCCGCCGGTCGATACGGGGACGATCGCCGCCACTTCGTTGTCTTCGATCAGGTAGAGGACCTGATGGGTGATGTCGATCTCGATGCGATCGAGCTCGCCGCTGCGTGCAATCGGCGGCTCCGGATCGAAGGCGAGCAGGCGCCTCCAGTCACTCCTCAGGAACCGGTCGGTGCGGTCGCGCTCCGAGATCTTGTGGAACGCCACGACCGCCGACCCGGTGCTCTTCCCGTAGGTGCCATCGACGGGGCCGAGGTAGAGGGCCTTTTCCTTGAGGAGAGACTGCAGCGCGCGAACCGCCGGCCCCGTGGCCCCGGGGGAGAGACCGGCGACCTCGCAACTGGTGGCGTCCTCTGCCCGACAGTCATCGACCCCGGTCCCGCCGAGGACCGTGTCGTGACCCCGGCCGCCGGCGATCCGGTCGTTGCCGGCGCCGCCGAGGATCTCATCGTCGCCTGCCCCGGCGCAGATGACGTCATCGCCTTCCCCGCCACGGATTAGGTCGGCGCCGCCCTTGGCGACGATGACGTCGTCGCCCGGGGTGCCATCGATCACGTCGTCCCCACCCGTACCGACGATGGTGGCTGTCAGGCCTATGCACTCGGGACCGGCGGCAGCACTGGCGTTGAGCGGAGCAAGCACCGCACCGACCAACGCGACAAGGGTCAAGGCCCTCCGCACTGGCAGCCCGACTCGCATTGCTTCCCTCCTCGGCAGAAATAGGAGCCTACGCGACCTATCGGGCGCGGAGAAACGGCGTCGTCACCGATCACACCTCCCACCGGCGTCGGCCGAAAGCGCCTAGCGACACCTTCCGCGTGGCGGGCAGGGAGACTGGAGTGCGCCCCGGCAGGATTCGGCTAGCGTGCCCCCGCTGCCATTCCCCAGCTCCCAAGGAGCATCTCCGATGAGACGCCTCACGCTCGCAATCGCATTTTCACTCGCCATCGTCGCCTGCGGCGACGACGCCGCCGTGGTGACCACCACCCAGACGCCCACCACCTCCTCCCCCGCCGCCACGACCACCACCCCGGCCACGACCACAACCGTGGGTGCCGTGTCGGGCCTCGACCTCGTCAAGGGCTTGCGCGCCCGGGGAGAGGTTCCCGGCACCACAACCACCACCGGAGCCGAGCCAACCACCACCGGCGCCGAGCCGACCACCACCGTCCCCGTGACCCCCGACGAGTTCGTCACCATCACCGACGACACCGGCCAGATCGAGCTGCGGGTGCCCGCATCGTGGGATGACATCGATCCGACCGGTTGGATCGAGCAGGGCGAATTGATCGGGCCCGGGCTCGTCGCCGCTCCCGACGTCGTTGCCTGGCGTTCGGAGTGGGGGACCCCGGGCGTGTTCATCGGGGCATCGGACGTGATCACCGAGACCACCGAATCGATACTCGACCGCAAGCGCTTCGACACCTTCTGCATCTACGAAGGCCGCGATGACTACGACGACGGCCTCTACGTCGGCCGGTACGACCTGTACTACGACTGCGGGGACGAGCTGAGCGTGTTCATCGTGATCGCCTCCACTCCGCCAGACGGGTCGTTCTTGATCCTGGTCGAGATCGTCGTGGTCGCCGATGCCGATCTGCTCGCCGCCGACGAGATCATCCGGTCGTTCCTGGTGTCCGGGGTGGACTTCTAGACGTCCGCCCGCTCGATTCCATAGGCCCTCAGCCAATCGTCGAACCGATCGACGGTCCTGAAGCCCTGCGACCTGATGGCGCTCAGCACGAGACGTTCGAACTGTTCGCCGGGCACGAACAGCTCGCCGGCGGCGCCGATGGCGATGAGGCTCAGGTCGTCACCCACCACGAACCGCTCCACGAGGCCGGCGAGTTCGCCGAGCCACGGAATGTGCCGATAGCGGAGCCACGCGGTGAGCCGCTCTCCGGTGGGGAACAGCTCGACGCACAAGAGCATCAGCAGGGTGGGCACGTCGGAAACCAGCACGCTCGTCTGTACCAGCGGCCTCCGCCGCCCTGGCGCGATGAAGCCGAGGTCACCGAGGTGGTGGAAGAACGCGGAGTGGCCGGTCCTGCCGGGGCGCCCCCCGATGCCCACCGCCAGGGCGCGAGAGCCGGCACTCCGAAACACCCCGCCCGGCCACATCTCCGCTCCGCAGGCGGTACACGCCAGCGGCGGGTCGTCGCCGGTGACGATGCAACCGCCGAGCGCCAGCAACCCCTCCCCGGCTGGCGTAAGCGTCGCCGGGCTGGGATAGCCGTAGACGACGGGGACCATCGTGAGGTCGTCGCAATCGGGGCATCGCCTGGGTTTGGTCACGATCCCGAAACTACGGCCCGGGTGTGACAGATCCTTGCCCCCGGGTCAGATCTTCTTCGACCCGGCCTTCTTGTCCTTCTTGGCGTTGCGTTTCTCTTTGAGGCTGTGGGCCGCCTGCTTCTTGACTTGTTTACCGCCACGGTCCTTGTTGGCCACGGTTCCTCCATTCGCCGTAAGGAATGGTACGCCGAAACTCGATCAAGCTCCGGGAGCCCGCCACCCGCTCTTGATCGAACGAGCCCGATCGACCTCCTCCGGGGTGATCAGCACCGTGGTGGACACCCCCACCCGGCCCGAGGACCCCACCTCGAGCGCGAAGGCGGTGGCGGTCTCGTTGTCCGGAAGGTCGACGATGAGGATGGAGTCCTCGTCGCCGAAGCAGAAGTAGTACGCCTCCACCGTTCCCCCGAGGCTCTCGATGGCGGCCGTGACCGTGGTGCGTCGAGCGGTACCGCCCTCGGCGACGATCCCGGCGACGCCCTCGGTGGTGAGCGACGCCCTGAACAGGTACTTGGGCATCTCGCCCCCCTTGATGTGTGGAACGCCAACCCTGCCATCCCACGGGGATCGGTGTCAACCCCGGGCGGCCGGCCCGTACACTCAGCCCGTGAGCCTGGAACGGTGAATCGGGTGCCCGAGTCCTCGGACACCCGAAAGATTTTGGCGGCGCAAGCACTCCGGGCATTTGCCTATGGCTTCGGAGCCGTCCTGCTCGGATCGATCCTGGCCTCCCGCGGACTCGGCCCGGTGGGCGTCGGCATCGTGCTGGGATCGGTCCTCGCCGGAGCGATGATCGGTCAGATCGCGGTGGCGCGGTTCTCCGAGGTGTGGGGCCGCCGTCGCATGTATGTCGCCCTGTACGTGGCTCTGGCCGTGGCGGGACTGGTCTTCGCCTCCGGAAGTCCGACGTGGGCCTTGGTCCTGGTGTCGCTCACCGGCGCACTGTCGACTGAGGTGGTCGAGTCGGGCCCATTCACGTCACTGGAGCAGGCGATGCTCGCACAGCGAATCGACCCCGATCGCCTCGCCGCGGGCTTCGGCCGGTACAACGCAGTGGCGACCGCGGCAGGAGCACTGGGCGCGCTCGGCGCCGGGCTGCCGGCCCGAGTGCGGGAAATCTGGCCGGAGGGACCCGCCGACGAACGCTGGTTCCTGCTGTTGACGATCAGTGCGACCGCGGGCGCCGTCGTGGCCTGGTCGCTGTCGTCGTCCGTCGAACCCGACGTGCGCGACACACCCCGGCGCCCTGGCCTGGGCGAGTCGCGGCCTGCGATCGGGCGCCTCGCTTCGCTGTTCGCCCTCGACTCGTTCGGCGGAGGCTTCGTCGTGCAGTCCTTCATGGTGTACTGGCTGACCACGCGATTCGACGCCTCGCTGACAGTGCTCGGGCTCACCTTTGCCGCGATCGGCGTGCTCCAGACCCTGTCGTTCTTGGTTGCTCCGCTCATCGCCAAGCGCTTCGGGCTACTCAAGACGATGGTCTTCACCCACCTGCCGTCGAATTTCCTACTTGCCGCGGTCGCCTTCGCCCCGAATCTGCAGGTGGCGATCGGTCTCCTCCTCGCCAGAACCGTGCTGTCGCAAATGGACGTCCCCACCCGCCAGGCGTTCGTCATGGTCCTCGTGCCACCATCGCGCCGCGCGGCAGCAGCGGCGTACACCAATCTCGCGCGGTACTCGGTGAGGCCGGTGGGCCCGACCCTGGCTGGTGCGGCGCAGACCATGGCCATGGGGCTCCCCTTCCTGATCGCCGGAGGCATCAAGACCATTTACGACATCGCCCTGTGGCGGTCCTTCCGCGACGTGCGCCCGGACGACGCCACCAGACCTGAGGAGACGACGCCATGAAGTGGGTAACCCGAGCCCGCCCCAAGACCGATCGGATCGCTTGCCCCTGGCTGATCCGGCGCTTCATCGATCCCGACGCCGAGATCGTGTTCGTCGACCCCGAGCGGGTGCTCCCGGTGGCCGCGGCCGAGGGGGGCCACTCGTTCGACGCACCAGGAGCCGAGTTCACCCACCGGGCCAATCAATGCACATTCGAGGTGCTCATCGACGAGTACCACCTGGGCGATGACGCCGCCTTGCGACGGCTTGCCGCGATCGTCCACGCCGCCGACATCGAAGAAGAAGTCCACACCGACGATCTCGGTGCCGGGCTACGCGCTATCGGTGAAGGTGGGCTCGCCGCGGAGCCTGACGACCAACGACTGTTGGAGCGCGGGTCATTCGTGTACGACGCGCTCTACGAGTGGTGCCGACTACAGATTGGATAGAGGGGCATCGCCCGAGGAACTGGTGGCGGCGGACGGCGCCGCAGACGGCCCGATCCCGGGGAGACATCGGCGCCGGGCGGTGCCAAGATCAGGTCATGAATCGCAATGACCTCATGGAGCGTTATCGCAGCGGATACCAGGCGGTGGTGGATGCCCTCGCCGGGATCACCCCCGATGAGCTCGACCGACAGGACGACAGTGGCGAGTGGAGCCCGCGCATCGTGGTGCACCACCTGGCCGATTCGGAGGCGACCGCTCTCGTCCGATTGCGGCGGCTGATCGGCGAGGACTCCCCCGTCATCCAGGGCTACGACGAGGCGGAATACGCCCGGCGGCTTCATTACGACCGGCCGATCGAGCCGTCGCTCGCGGTGGTGGCCGCGGTGCGGGCGTCGAGCCTCCAGTTGCTCGAGCATCTGACCCCCGAGGAGTGGGAGCGCGCCGGCACCCACTCGGAGTCGGGCTCGTATTCGGTGGACGACTGGCTGCGTATCTACGCCGGCCATGCCCACGACCACGCCAACCAGATTCAAGAGGCCCGCGGGTAGGCGCCCGAGCAGCGGCAAGCGGGCAGCCGGGGCAGCGGACTAACTTCTCTCTCGCCTGATGTCCCGTTCGCGGAGCACCCTTGTCGCCATTTGGCTAGCCAGCGCCGTCGTGGTCACCCTGGCTGCCGTCACTGTGTACAACTCGGCGACGCGCATCCCCGAATTCGCCGGGCGCACCGACACCGCCGCCATCTACACCGACCCGGCGGCCCTGTTCCGGGACCCCGGGCTGCTGGGGACCGCGATCGAGATCGAGGTGACCCGGGCGGTGCGGGACTGCATGGCCACCGCCGGATTCCCCTATCGGGGGCCGGCCGAGGTCGAGGCACTCCATGCCCTCATCGACCCGGAGCGAGAGGGGTACGGGATCGCCGCCGGTGCCGATGTCTCCCGGCCCACGCTGCAGTCCGGCCCCAGCCGATCGCAGCGTTCCGCCTACGAACAGGCCCTGTACGGATCTTCCCTGGAGTCTGGCGAGGGCGGCGGCGGGTGCGCCGCCGCCGGCCGGCAGGCCCTCGATACGGCGGTGGCGACGCTGCAGAGCCTTCCCTACTCGATCGCCCGCCTCGAGGCCGAGGCCCTGGCCCACCCCGCCTACCAGGAGGCTCTCACTCGCTGGGTCGAATGCATGGCGGACCGCGGCTACACGGTGGCGACCCCCGAGACGCTGCTCATCGAGCTGTACGACCGCCTCTCCACGGTGAGCGGCGATGACGCCCGCGCCCTCGCAGAGGAGGAGCGCCAGACCGCCGCCGACGATTTCGCCTGCCGGCGCGGCACCATCGACGCCGCCATGCCCGAGGTGGCCGCCGACCTGGCTCCCGCTTTCGTCGAGCAGAACCGGGCACACCTCCAGACCCTGATCCCCGCCGACACCGCCGGGCTGCCGGCCGGCCTGGGGACCGGCGACGTCCAGGTAACGCTCATATGGCAGAACAGCGCCGATCTCGACCTCTACGTCACCGATCCCTCGGGCGAGGTCGTGTACTACGGCAACGACACCTCGTCCTCGGGAGGGCAGCTCGACCGCGACGCCAACTATCCGTGTGGGCAGGTCACCTCGCCGGCCGCCGAGAACGTGTTCTGGCCCGCCGGGGGTGCCCCATCCGGCACCTACACCGCCGAAGTGGGATACACCTCAGACTGCGGAGTCGAGGGAACCACCTCGTTCCGGCTGGTGATCCAGGTGGCGGGGCGGGTCGTCGAAGAGCTCACCGCCACGGTCGAGCCGGGCGGCGAATACCGGGTGTCCTTCGAGGTGGGGTCATGACCGACCTCGTCCCGCCTCCCCCGCCTCCGCCCCCACCCGAGGAGTTGCACCACCGCTCGTGGGCCTACCGGGTGTGGCGGGCGATCGGCCTGGGGCTGCTCACCGGGCTGATCGCGACGATCGCGCTCGCCTACTGGGTGAGCAGCGCGGTCGGGCCTCCCCCGACGGCGGCCGACGTGTGTCGGGAGGTGCCGGGGCCGATACTGGAGAGCCCGGTCGGGCTCGTGCTCCTCGCCGAGGTGTGCACCAACATCGATGTCCGGCTCGACATCCCGCTGGGGGGCGTCGACGGATTCGAGGGCGAGTTCCGCAAGCCCGAGCCTCCTTCCGACCCGGCAACTCCGCGCCCCGACTATCTCGTCTGGGAGAGCGATGGCTGCTCGGCCCCGGTTCTGGGGAGCGGTCCGTTCGACTTCACGCTCGCGTGTAACCGTCACGACTTCGGGTGGCGCAACCTCAAGGAGTACGACACCGACGCCGCTCCGGTGTGGATGGTCGACAACAAGGACCGCGTCGACGCCGGCTTCCTCTACGACATGCGCATCCGCTGTGCCGCCGTTTCCGCCATCTTCCGGATCGGGTGCGACACCACCGCGCGCATCTACTACACCGCGGTACGGCTCAACCCATCCGGCGTCGAGGGGCTGCCGGATTGGTTTCCCTGATGACGGGGAAGGTTCCCGGTGTGAGTCCGCGACAATCAGTCGGTAACAGAAGGAGTCGCTGTGGACAATGAAGAACGCTGGGAGACCATCAAGGTCCAGGGCGAGCAGCTCCTGGGCAAGGTGCGCGAACTGGTGCGTGAAGGCAATGTCCGCCGCATCGTGATCGAGAACGAGAAGGGTCAGACCCTGGTCGAGATCCCGCTGACGATGGGCGTGGTCGGCGCGTTCATGCTCCCGATGGCGGCCGCCGTCGGCGCAATCGCCGCAGTCGTCACCGAATGCACCATCCGCTTCGACCGCAGAGAAGAAGACCCCGGCGAAGAAGAGGCTGAGTAAGGCCCGCTGCCTCAGGGGGTAAGCGAATCGGTCGGTGGCTTGATCAGCCCGAGGGGCGCTCGGGGGCAAGTCGTCGGCCGACCGCGACGGCGATCGTACGCAGTTGTTTCATCATCCCGACGAAGCCGTCGATGGTGAGGCTCTGCTTGCCGTCACTGAGAGCCAATTCAGGCTGGTTGTGCACCTCGACGAGGATCCCATCGGCGCCGACGGCGATGGCGGCCCGGGCCAGGTCGGGAACCAGGCTCCGCTCCCCGGCCGCGTGGCTCGGATCGACGATCACGGGGAGGGCGGTCCGCTGTTTGAGCACGGGGACCGCCGAGATGTCCAGCGTGTTCCGGGTCGCGGTTTCGAAGGTCCTGATCCCGCGTTCGCAGAGGACGACTCGGGAGTTGCCCGCCGACACCACGTACTCGGCGGCGAGCAGCAATTCCTCGACCGTCGATGAGATCCCCCGCTTGAGCAGCACGGGCCGCTCTTGCTCGCCCACTGCGGCGAGAAGGCGGAAGTTCTGCATGTTGCGCGCCCCGACCTGGAGCATGTCGGCATAGCGGCCCACCAGGCCTACGTCCTCGGGCGCGATCACCTCGGTGACGACGGGGAGCCCGGTCTCCACGCCGACCCCGGCGAGCAGCCCGAGGCCCTCCTCCCCCAGCCCCTGGAAGCTGTAAGGCGAACTACGCGGCTTGAACGCCCCGCCGCGGAGCATGCGAGCACCGTTCGCCGCCACCGCGTGGCCGACCGCACTCATCTGGTCGGCGCTCTCGACGGAACAGGGACCGGCGATGACGACGATCTCGTTCCCCCCGATGACGACGTCGCCCACCCGGACTTCGATCGCCTCGGGATGGTGCTCGCGGGACACATGGGGATAGGGGGGCGCCACTTCCTTGATCTCGACGACTCCCGGCATCCCGGCGATCGTCCCGGCCAACGCCTGGGCCTCGGCGTCGATCAGGCCGATGTGGGTCTCCGCGCCGACGACGCTCACCAGCAGCCGGCCGCCCTCTCGTTCGATGAGGCGGACCACCGCGGCCTTGTCCTTGAGCGAACAACCGGCGCCGAGCACGACAATCATGCGGGCACCTTCGACCGGAGTGCCTCGAGGAAGGCTCCGGGGTCCTCGCCCCGCTCGATCACCTCAATGAGTGCACTCCCGACGATCACCCCGTCGACCACGCCCGCCACCGCTTCCACCTGCCGGCGGCTCCGAATTCCGAACCCGGCCAGCACGGGCAACGTGGCGGCCCGCTTCACCCGGCCGAGGTATTCGAGGTCGTCGGACTCGAGATCGACCCGGCGGCCGGTCACCCCGGTCGTGGTCACCGCGTAGACGAAACCGGTGCCGGCGGCGGCGAGCCACCGCAGCCGGTCGGGAGGGGTCGTGGGCGCCACCATCTGGACCAGCGCGAGACCGTGGGGGTCGAGGACCTGCCGGATCGGCCCGCTCTCTTCGAAAGGTAGGTCGGGGACGATCAACCCCGAGACCCCCGAGCGGACGAGCGAGGCGCCGAGGTCCTCCAACCCGTGGGCCAGGAAGGGGTTGTAGTAGCCCATGAGCAAGGTGGGGGTCTCGATGATGCTCGCCTCGAGCAGCTCGAACACCCACCCCAGGGTCACCCCGGCGCGCAACGCCACCCGGTTGGAGGTCTGGATGGTGAGCCCGTCCGCCATCGGGTCGGTGAAGGGCACCCCGATCTCGACGAGGTCGGCGGCCGCCACCACCGACCGCAGAACGTCGGGGAACGCCGCGGGGCTGGGGAACCCGGCTGTCACGTAGGCGCACAGCGCAGGGCCGTCCGACCCCTCGATGGCCGCAGTGATCGCCGCCGCGCCAACCCTCTCAGCCATGATCCGCCCCCCCGGCCAGGGCAGCGAGGTCCTTGTCTCCCCGCCCCGAGAGCCCCACCACGATGCGGCCGCCCGGATTACGGGCCGCCCAGCGGCGGGCACCCGCCAGGGCGTGGGCAGACTCGAGCGCCGGCAGGATGCCCTCGGTGGCGCTGCACTGCCGCAGCGCGTCGAGCGCCTCCGCGTCGGTCGCCGACTCATAAGTGGCCCGCCCCAGGTCGCGCAAGAAGGCGTGCTCGGGCCCCACCCCCGGGTAGTCGAGGCCGGGTGCGATCGAGTGGGTCTCCATGATCTGGCCGTGGGCGTCCTGGAGCAGTGGCGTCATCGCGCCGTGAAGCACTCCGCTGGTTCCTTTCACCAGAGTGGCGGAGTGCGGATCGGCTTCGCCGCCCCGGCCGCCGGCCTCGATGCCGAGCAACGCGACCCCCTCGTCACCGAGGAAGCCGTGGAACAGACCGATCGAGTTGGATCCACCCCCGACGCAGGCGACGGCCACGTCGGGCAGCCCGCCGGCGGCGACCACCTGGTCCCGGGCCTCTGCCCCGATGACCGTTTGGAGCCGGCGCACCAGCCATGGGTACGGGTGCGGGCCCACCACCGACCCGAGCAGGTAGTAGGTGCCGACCGGGTCGGCCACCCAGGCGCGGAACGCCTCGTCGATCGCCGCCCGCAGGGTCTGATCGCCCTCCTCGACCAGCCTCACGTCGGCACCGAGGAGCCGCATCCTCTCCAGGTTGGGCGCCTGGCGGCGGCCGTCGATCGCTCCCATGAAGATGGTGCAGGGCAGCCCCACCCGGGCCGCGGCGGCGGCGGTGGCGACGCCGTGCTGCCCCGCTCCGGTCTCGGCGACGATCCGCCGGGCGCCCAGGCGCCGGGCGATCAGCGCCTGGCCCACCGCGTTGTTGATCTTGTGAGCCCCGGTGTGACAAAGGTCCTCTCGCTTGAGGAAGACCTCGGCGCCCCATGACTCACCGAGTGATCCGGCGCGGGTCAGTGGGGTGGGCCGCCCCACGAACTCCCGGAGCTCGCGCGCCAGCTCACGCTGGAATCCCTCGTCGGCGAGCAGCTCCACGGCGTGCCTCTCCAATTCGATCAGGATCTCCATGAGCGTCTCCGGCACGTAGCGCCCGCCGTAGGGCCCGTAGCGCCCGTCGGGCGGCGGACCGCCTTCGATCAATGCCCGCAGTTTCGATTCGATCGCCGTCTTCACGCCGCTCCTCTCTCGGTGTCTCGCACCGCGGCGACGAATTCTCTGATGAGGCCGGGGTCCTTGACCCCGGGTCTCGACTCGACGCCGCTGCTCACGTCCACTCCGAAGGGCCGGGCGACCCTGATCGCCTCACCGACGTTGTCGGGGGTGAGGCCGCCGGCGAGAGTCATCTGCCCCAGCCGGCCCAGGTGGTGCGCCCGGAGCCAATCGACCACCTCTCCGGATCCGCTGCGGGATCCCTCGTAGTGGAACCGCGCCCCGCCCCGACGGGCCAGATCGGCCTCGATCGCCAGCTCGATGCCCGACGATTCGCGATACACCGGGAGCAGACGCATGCCGGGAGCATCCCCGACCGCGTCGTGATCGGCCTGCACCAGCCAGGGCCCGAGGGTGCCCAGCGCCGCCTCCAACTCTTCGGGGTGGGGCCGTCGAAACACCGCCACCCTCTCGACCGATCGGGGGAGCCGTGCGGCGATCACCGACGCCTCGGCGGGTGTCACCCGGCGCACCGACTCGCTCATCACGAAGCCGAGAGCATCCGCGCCAGCTTCGACCGCCACTAGTGCGGTGGCCGCGTCCCTGATGCCACAGACCTTCACGTGCACTCTCATCGCGCCGACCTCGCCGAGACCACGGAGCGTCCGGCGGCGATGAACCGGCTCACGGCCCCGGCGGGGTCCTCGCTGGTGACCACCGCGGTGCCGACCAGGGCGACCCGGTACCCCGCGGCGGCAGCGGCGGCGGCGTCATCGGGCGACACGATCCCGCTCTCCGCCACCGCCGGCAGGTGGCCGGGCAGGAGGCGCGCCATCTCGGCATGTCGCCCCCGGTCCACCTCGAGGGTGGCGAGGTCCCTGGCGTTGACCCCGACGAGCACGTCCCGGTCGAAGACCGCACCGGCCGCCTCGAGATCGCCTTGGTCGAACACTTCGACCAGGGCGAACATCCCCATTGTCAGCGCCAGGTCGGTCATCTCGACGAGCAGCGAGGTGTCCAGGATTCGGGCGATGAGAAGGACGCCGGACGCCCCGGCCGCCCTTGCTTCGATCACCTGGATCGGGTCGACGAGAAAGTCCTTGCGCATCACCGGGAGGTCCACCGCCGCCGCAGCCGCCTGGAGGTGGTCGATCGCCCCGCCGAAGACCGTGGGCTCGGTCAGCACCGAGAGCGCGGCGCACCCCGACTGCTCGAGCGAGGTGGCGACGGCCAACACCGCCTCCCGCCCGTCGGCATGGGGCACCAACTCGCCCGCGGACGGGCTCGCCAGCTTCGGCTCGGCGATGAGATCGAATCCGGCGGCGGACAGCCGCAACTGCCGCGGCGGCGCAGCCGCGCGGGCCTGTGCCCGCAGCTTCGACTCGCCGAGGGATCCGACGACGGCATCGGCCCGTTGGCGGCTCGACGCGGCCATGGTGGCCAGGAAGTCAGACATGGGCTTTCTCCGTCAGCCGGTCGAGCAGCCGACCGGCAGCGCCGCTGTCGATCGCATCCGCGGCCCGCGCCAGCCCGCTCGCGGCGTCCTCGCCGAACAGACGGATCGCCAATGCGGCGCCGAGAAGAATCGCGTCGCGATGCGGTCCCGTCTCCCCCTCCAGCGCCCGGCGCAGGCGAAGGGCGTTGTGCTCGGCGTCACCGCCCTCGAGCTCCTCCGCCGAGCATCGGGGGATCCCGAAGTCGGCGGGGTCCTCGACCGACTCGCTGATCGAACCCGGGGTGACCTCGAGGAGGTGGTAGGGACCCACCGGCGTGGGCTCGTCCCATCCGGGCTCACCGTGGATCACGAATGCCCGCTCAAGGGGCATCCCGGCGAGGGTCGCCGCCATCATCCGGGCGGTGGCTAGGTCGTAGGCGCCGATCACGTGGAAGGGCGGCGTCGCCGGGTTGGCCAGCGGGCCGGCGAGGTTGAAGATGGTCCGAATACCCAGCGCCCGTCGCACCGGAGCGATCGCCTTCATCGCCGGGTGGAACGAAGGGGCGAAGAGGAAGGTGAACCCGGTCCGGGCGAACACTTCGCCCGCCCGCGCCGCTTCCCAGGGCAGGTCGAGGCCCAGGGCCTCGAGGACGTCGGCACTGCCGCTCCGGCTCGAGACCGAACGGTTCCCGTGCTTGATGACGGGGATCCCGGCGGCGGCGGCCACCAGGGCTGCCCCCGTGGAGAGGTTGAGACTTCCCGAGGCGTCGCCACCGGTGCCGACCACGTCCACCGCCTGCACGTCGGCGGGGATCTCGGGCCGGATCGCCAGCTCCCGGAGCCTGAGGGCGAATCCTCTCAGCTCGTCGGCGGTCTCGCCGCGCACCCGGAGGCCGACGAGCGCCGCCGACGAGAGGACCGGGTCGGTGGCCGGATCGGTCATGCCGTCGAGCAACCGTCGGGCTTCGAGCTCGGTGAGCCGATCGCCGGAGACCACCTTCTCGACGAGGTCCCTCATGCCACCGCCTCCGTCGCGGCCGCCGCCACCACCAATGGGCGCATGTCGAGGAAGTTGCGAAGCAACCGATCACCGGCCGGGGTCAGGATGCTTTCGGGATGGAACTGGACCCCCTCCACCGGCAGACGGCGGTGGCGGACACCCATGATCTCCCCATCGGAGGTGTAGGCCGAGATCTCCAGCTCCGGGGACAGACCCTCTTCGTGAACCGCGAGCGAGTGGTAGCGCCCTGCGGGGAAGGGATTCGGTAGGCCCTCGTAGAGCGTCCTCCGATCGTGGTAGATCGGCGACGCCTTGCCGTGCATCAGTGCCAGCGCCGGGCCAACGGTGCTCCCGAGGAGAGCACCCAGCGCCTGATGTCCGAGGCAGACGCCGAGCACCGGGATTCGATCGAGCTGGGCGCCGATGACCTCCATCGACGCCCCGGCTGCCTCGGGCCGTCCCGGGCCGGGCGAGACCACCAGGTGGGTCGGGTCGAGCTCGACGGACTCCGCCGCGGTGACCCGGTCGTTGGTGCGCACCGTGACCTCTGCCCCGAGGCCGAGGAATGCCTGGACCAGGTTGTAGGTGAACGAGTCGTAGTTGTCGATCATCAGTACGTGCTTAGTCACAGGCCCTCCTCCGCCAGGTCGAGCGCCTCGTCGAGGGCGGCGCCCTTCATCAGGACCTCGTCGTGCTCGAACTCGGGGTCGCTGTCGGCGACGATCCCGGCACCGGCCTGGTAGCTGTAAACGCCGTTCTGGAACACGATGGTGCGGATCGTGATCGCCTGGTCCATCGAGCCGCCGCGGCCGAAGTAGCCCACCGATCCCGAGTAGAGACCCCGGCCGACCGGCTCCAGCTCGTCGATCAGTTCGATCGCCCGCAACTTGGGCGCCCCACTCACCGTCCCGGCGGGGAAGGTGGCGGCAAACAGGTCGAACTGGTCTAGCTCGGGTCGCAACCGACCCTGGACTCCGCTGACCAGGTGCATGACATGGCTGTATCGCTCGATGACCCGATAGGGATCCACCCGCACCGAGCCGGCGACCGCGCCCCGGCCGAGATCGTTTCTCGCCAGGTCGACCAGCATCACGTGCTCGGCGGCCTCCTTGGGGTCGGTGAGCAGCTGCCGCTCGAGGGCGTGATCGTGGTCGTCGTCCACACCGCGCCTCCGGGTTCCAGCGATCGGCCTCAGCTCGGCGGTCTCACCGCGCAGCTTCACCAATGCCTCCGGGGAGCTGCCGACGACCTGCAGATCGCCGAAGTCGAGGAAGTACATGTACGGGGAGGGGTTGAGGAGCCGCAGGGCCCGATAGACGGTGAACGGGCTCAGATCGCTCTCGCCCGAGAACCTGATCGAGAGGACGAGCTGGTACACGTCTCCCGCCGAGATGTGCTCCTTCACCCGGTGGACCCGGTCGACGAACTCCTCCTTCGTCAGGCTCGGGCGGGGCTGCTGTCGCTTCCCGTCGGTGCCCGGCACCTTGACCGGGCCGCTCAGTGCGGCGATCACCTCGTCGCGGAGCGCGGTGCGCTCGGCGTCCGACCCGGCATGGAGGAGGGCGATCCGCCGGGTGAAGTGATCGAACACCAGTTGAGACTCGGTCGACATGTAGGCGCCCAACGGCGCGGACGGGGCGTGGGGCGAAGCGGGCAGGCGGTACAGGTGACGGACCATGTCGAAGGCGGTCGCGCCGACCAGCCCACCGGCGAACGGCTGCCCCGAGATCGTCGGCCCGGTGCGCGGCACACCATCGAGCGCCGACCGGAGCCCGCCGAGGACGTCGGCGGAGACGAGGTCACCGTCGACCGCCACCCCCGCCTCCGACACCCGGATGCGAGACGTCTCCCCGAAGCCGATGAACGAGTATCTCCCTTGGCCGCCCTGCTCGACGCTCTCGAGCAGATGGCGCGGCCCCAGATCGGCCAGCCGCAGAAACGCGGAGACCGGGGTATGGAGATCGGCCGCTATGTCGAAGGGTGCCTGCATTCCTCCTCGATCCGGATCGGGATCGTGAGGAGGGTCACCAAATGCCGACGACCCACCTCACGGTGGGTCGTGTACTGCTGGTGTCAGATGTCAGGTTCTGAGCCGCGGGTCGCCCACCTCAATATGGCGGCGACCACCACCACTGACCGGCTGCGACAGTTCGGGTACGGCTCATGAACGGGTGGTTGTACCAGCGATCCGCCGGATCGTCAACACTTCAGCCTTCCGCCTTCCGCCTTCCGCAGGATCGCGTCGAAAGCCCTTGACGCGTCCGGCGGGCAGCGGGTAGCGGGGCCGAGGCCCTACCCCATCTCCCGTCGCTCGACACGCCCGTCGACATGGATGGCGAACCGACCCTCGTCGCGGGGGTGGGTGTGGGCCGGGCCGCCCCACGGCCACGGCCCGAACTGGGTGCGGCGGTAATCGTCGACTGCCTGGCGGAGTTCCTCTGGGGAGTTCATCACGAAGGGTCCCATCTGGAACACCGGTGCCCCGATCGGTCGCCCCTGGAGCAGGAGGAAATGCGCCACTTCGTCGCCGCGGTTGGCAAGTGTGACCGGCACCTCGGAGCGCAGCCGTACCCCCACTCCCTTGGCGATCACGGTTCCCCCGATCTCGACGCCACCGCCGCCGTGGCAATGGAGGGTGCGATTGAGGCCGGCGGGGGCCGCGGGAATCTCCCATTCCGCCCCCGGCTCGAGCCGAATTACCCAGATGGCCATGTCGGAGTCGGGCCGGGCCGCCCAGGAATCGGGCGGAGGCGACGGCGGCTTCTGATCATCGAGGGCGCCGATGACGACGTCGACCAGCACCCCGGGGGCAGGCTCGACGGTGGGAATGTCTTCGGACCACAGCATCCCGAAGTACGCCGGGACCATCTTCGAGTCCGGGGGCAGGTTCAGCCAGATCTGATAGAGCTCGAGCGGGTTGGGGCCTTCCGCATCGAGGAGCGGGAACATCTCGGAGTGTTGGATGCCGCCGCCGGTGGTGAGCCACTGGACGTCACCCTCGCCGTATCGGGCGGTGGCGCCGAGGGAATCGGAATGGTCGACATAGCCGCGACGAACCACGGTGACGGTCTCGAACCCACGATGGGGATGCTGGGGGAAACCCGGCACCCGCTCGCCGTGGTACATGCTCCACCCGTCGATGTACGAGAAGTCCGAGCCGATCTGCCGCCCGTAGAGCGGAACCGACGGCCCCAGGTCGTCATCACCCGGCGGGTAGTTGTCGAGATGGTGGACGGTGAAGATGAACGGGTCGTGCCCGATCCAGGGCATCCCCAGTTGGAAGAGCTCGATGACCGCGTCTGGCATTGTCCTCACCTCTGGTTCAATCGTACGGGCGGCAAGAAGGAACTTGCCGCCGCCACAATGGGAACCTCCCCCGGGGTGAGGTATTCCGGAGGTTGGGGCAGGGAGGCGAATTGAGATCCCAAGTCGAAGCGCATCTCATCGCGGTGATGGCCGCCCACCGCGACTTTGCCGACAACCTGCCCGACGGGGCGCTCGCCCGTGACCTCGGCGTCCGCTCGAACAGCGTCGGCAGCCAGTTCTGGTGTGTGGTCGGGGCGCGGGAGAGCTTCGCCCGGGCGATCGAACAGGGCGCCTGGGCCGGCTTCCAGTGCTCGCTCGACGCCGACGACGTCCATGAGAAGGAAGCCATCCTCGCCGGCCTTGACCGCGCCGGCCGCCAGGTCGTCGAGACCCTGGCCCGGGTGGAATGGACCGAGGACCGCGACGACCTGCTGCTCGGCCTCCTCGAGCACGAGTACCAGCATCAGGGGCAGCTGATCCGATACGGCTACTCGCTCGCCCTCCCCCTCCCGCCGAGCTGGAAGGACAAATGGGGGCTGTCGGATCCGGAGGAATGACCGCCTTCCGGCTACGGAGTGAGTGATTCAATGCTGGAAACGGGACCGGTGGCCCGGTTCAAGGACCCCGACGGGAGTCTGCTGTCGCTGACCCCTGATCCAAGGGAGTACCGTTCCCCGAAAGGGTGCCATGGCGAACGCATACGTCCTCATCCAGAACGAGCCGGCCCGGTCGGGCGAGGTCGCCAAAGCGATCGGGGCCGTCGCTGGCGTCACCGGTGTCGCCTCTCTGGTCGGGCCCTACGACATCATCGCCCGGATCGACGCCGAGGATTTCGACGCCATCAGTCGGGTGGTGCTCAACGGGATCCAGGCGGTCACCGGAGTGACCCGCACCCTCACCTGCCCGGTGGCCCACTTCTAGAAGCGGCAGGGCAACTGGCGAGCCACCGTCGACCTCGGAGCAAACCTTTGGGACGGTATCGAGCCTGGATAGTCGTCATCCCTCTGGTGGTGAGCGCTTGTGGCGACAGTGCGGTCCCCACCACGATCCCCTCGACAACTTCGACGACCGCCACCACCACGACCACCACCGCGACCAGTACGACCACCGCGACCACCGCGACCACCGCGCCGGCCACCACCACCACCACCACCACCACGACACTGGCGGTGGGTCCCTGGCAGGTGGAGGGTCGGCGCTACTACTTCCCCCTGCAACCCCCGGGGGCGGGCACCTACGCCGACGGCCATCACGACTACCCCGCCACCGACATCTTCGCCCCCGAGGGGACCACGGTGGTCGCCGTCACCAGCGGCATCGTCGACGAGGTCGGCCGGATCGACACCTGGGACCCGGCGATCGACGACCCGGCCAACCGGGCTGGCCTGTATGTGACGATCATCGGCGAGGACGGGGTGCGCTACCACGCTTCTCACCTCGCCTCGGTAGAGCCGGAGATCGAGGCCGGGGTGGAGGTGCAAGCCGGCCAGGTGATCGGCACCGTGGGAGCCACCGGCAACGCCCGCCAGCCCCACCTCCATTTCGGGATCTCCCGGCCCACTTTCCCCGGCGATTGGGAGGTCCGCCGCGGCGAGGTGTGGCCCTACGAGTACCTCCAGGCCTGGACCCGGGGCGAGGACCTGACCCCGGTGCTCCCTGAGGCCTGACCGGGAAGACGTTGTTGGGCGCGCGGTACGATTTCGGCGTGATGACCTGCGCCAACTGCGGCAACGAGAACCCCGACGGGACCAAGTTCTGCGGGGTATGCGGCCATGCCATGACGACTACCTGCCCCAACTGCGGCACTGAGAATCCGCCGACCAACCGCTTCTGCGGCGAGTGCGGCACGCCCCTCGACCCGAACGGCCGGACCGCCCGCACCGAGCGGCGCATGGTGACGGTGCTCTTCGCCGATCTGGTCGGCTTCACCCCGCTCACCGCGGCGCGTGATCCCGAAGAGGTGCGGGAGATGCTCTCGGTGTACTTCGAGCGGAGCCAGGAGATCGTCGAGCGGTTCCGGGGCACCGTCGAGAAGTTCATCGGCGACGCCGTGATGGCCTGGTGGGGGGCGGTCGAGGCCCGGGAGGATGACGCCGAACGGGCAGTACGCGCTGCGCTCGAGTTGGTCGACATGGTCTCCAACCTCGGCTCGGAACTGGGCCTCCCCGACCTGGCCCTCCGCGCCGGGGTGTTGACCGGCGAGGCGGCCGTCGGCAGCGGCAACGGGAACCAGGGCGTTGTCGTCGGCGACATGGTGAACACCGCCAGCCGGCTCCAATCGATCGCCGAGCCGGGGACCGTGGTCGTCGGTGAGTCGACCCGCAACCTCGTCGCCGAGGCGATCGAGTTCCGCTCGCTGGGCGAGCATCAGGTGAAGGGCAAGGAGCAGCCGATCGCCGCCTACCAGGCGCTGTGCGTGATCGCCCAACGCGGGGGGCGCGGCAGGTCCGAGGGGATCGAGCCGCCGTTCACCGGCCGGGTCGAGGAGATGCGGCTCATCAAGGACCAGCTGCACGCCACCGGTAGGGAGCAGCGGGGTCGGCTGGTCTCGATCGTCGGCGACCCGGGCATCGGCAAGTCGCGGCTCTCGTGGGAGCTGCAGAAGTACATCGACGGCATCGCCGACCCCATCTACTGGCACCAGGGCCGGTCCCCGTCCTACGGCGAAGGGATCGCCTTCTGGTCGGTGGGCGAGATGATCCGCAGCCGGGCGGGGATCGCCGCCGACAGCGACGACAAGGCGAAGAGCCGGGTGAAGCTGCGGACCGCGGTTGCCGAGTACGTGCCTTCCGAGGAAGAGCGCGCCTGGGTGGAGCCACGGCTCGCCGCCCTGATCGGGCTCGACGAGATGCCCCCGGGCGATCGCAACGAGTTGTTCGCCGCGCTTCGCACCTTCTTCTATCGGGTGGCAGAACGAGGAACCGTGGTGATGCTGTTCGAAGAGTTCCAGCGCGCCGACATCGCCGTCCACGAGTTCATCACCGAGCTGGTCGACCGCGCCAACCGCCATCCGGTGCTGGTGGTCACCCTCGCCCGCACCGACCTCCTGGATCGCTATCCCGGTTGGGGTTCGGGGCGGCGCAACACAGTCGCCGTGCACCTGGCGCCGCTCACCGACGCCGAGATGGGCCGGCTGATCGCGGGGATGGTGCCGGGCATCCCCGATCACGCGGTAGAGGCGATCGTCGAGCGCGCCGCGGGGATCCCGCTCTACGCGGTGGAGTTCGTGCGGATGCTGCTCGCCACCGGCGACCTGGTGCGCGAGGGCGATGCCTACCTGCTCAAGGGTGACCTGTCCCGGCTGGCGGTGCCCGACAGCCTGGCGGCGGTGATCGGGGCCCGCCTCGACCGCCTCAACCCCACCGACCGCGAGCTGGTGCAGGACGCTGCCGTGCTCGGCCAGTCCTTCACGTTGAAGGGCCTGGCGGTGCTTCGCGGCGCCACCCCACTCGAACTGGAGGCGCCGCTTCGCGCCCTGGTCCGTAAGGAGCTGTTCAACATCGACGAGGACCCGCTGTCGGCCGACCGGGGCCGCTACCGCTTCGTGCAGAGCCTGATCCGCGAGGTCGCCTACGGCCGGCT
This sequence comes from Acidimicrobiia bacterium, assembly GCA_040878325.1. Lineage (NCBI taxonomy): Bacteria > Bacillati > Actinomycetota > Acidimicrobiia > Acidimicrobiia bacterium. The sequence goes on along the minus strand of JBBDMM010000010.1, from coordinate 89,552 downwards.
CAGCCGCGGCGACCGCCACGTGCGCCACCGCCAGGTGGCCGAGTACTTCGCCGGGCTCGACGACCCTGAGATCGCCGGAAGGGTGGCCCGCCACTTCCTCGCCGCCCACCAGACCGCCCCCGCCGGCACCGAGGACCTCCTCGAGAAGGGACGGGCGGCTTTGATCCGGGCGGCCAATCGGGCGAGCGAACTCCGTTCGCACAGCCAGGCGCTGGCGCTGTACCGCCAGGCGCTGTCGCTGGCGAAGAGCACCGCCGAGCGAGCCCCCATCCTGATCAAGGCGAGTGCGGCCGCATCCTGGGGCGGCGACCTCGAAGAGGCGATCGAGTTGGGCCGGGAGGCGATCACGGTCATGGAGGAGCTCGGCGACTCGAACGGGTGTTACCAGGCATGCACCACCCTCGCCTTCGTGCTCAACTCCTACTTCCGGTCTGATGAGGCAGTGGAGCTGCTCGAACCGCTCTACTCGGAGATCACCGAGTTCGACACCGCCGCCAAGGTGAGCCTGGGGTTGGAGATGTCGCGTGCGCACATGCTTCACCAAAGGCCCGACAAGGCGATCGAAGTCGCCGACCGGGTGCTCCCCAACGCCGAGCGTCTCGTCACGCCCGGGGCCCTGGTCGACGGCATCGTCTCGAAGGCCACCGCCCTCGCCGACGTGGGACGATACCTGGAGGCCGAGGCGACGCTCGCCGGGGCGGCGCGGTTGGCCGAACAGCACGGCCTTCACCCTCAGGCGCTGCGAGCACTGAACAATCTCTCGGTGATCCAGGCAGGTAACGATCCCCAGGCGGCGCAGCGCACCGCCGATGCCCACTGGGAGCTCACCCAGAAATACGGTGGCCTCGGATGGCTGGAACGGGCCCGCACCGATCGTGCCTGGCAATTGCCGGCGATGGGCCGGTTCGACGAGGCGCTCGAGATCCTCGACACGATCGAAGTCGAGCAGCTGCCTCCCTTCCAGCAGGCTGCCGTCCGGTCGACCCGCCACTACATCGAGGGGATGCGCAGCCCCAAGCCGGGCCATGGCCGGGAGATGCTTGACGATATCGCGTCGTTGGGGGAGATCACCGACCCCCAGGCCATCTACACGATCCAGGGCTGGCAGGCTCTCGGCCACCGCGACGAGGGCGATTGGGATAGCGGATGGAAGGCGTCGTATGGGGTACCGGTCACGTGGGCGGCGGTCGCCGCACTCGGCACGGCGATGCGAACCCGGGATGCTGAGCGGATCCGCCTCGCGCTGGCGATGCTCGACACCGAGCTGCCCCCCGGCCGCTACGCCAAAGGGCTCCGTCAGATCGGAAACGCCGCCCTGGCCATTCTTGAAGGTGACGCCGAAGCCGGAGCGGCGGCGTTCGCCGAAGGGCTGGAGCACCTCGCCAAGTTGGTCCTGCCTCTGGAACTGGCCGATTGGCAGACCGCCTTCGCCGCCCTGGTGGGGGTCGACCACCCGGCCGCTCTGGTGGCGGCGACCGCCGCTCAGGAGTGGATCTCCTCGGTGGGAGCCCATGGCTTGGAGCGAATCTGGTCCGAGGGCCTGCCGGGCGACGCGATCACGACACGCGCCGGCTGACCTACGGCTGGGGGGATCCGTACTCGGCCCTACGCGAGAAGACCTGACTCTCACGACCTGAGATCGAGTGGTAACCTACAACCATATGGTTGTAGATCATCGACATACCGACCTGGTGTTCCATGCCCTCGCCGACCGCACGCGGCGCGACATCCTGCGCCGCACCATGCTCGGCGAGCACTCGGTGACGGCGCTCGCCGGCCACTATCCGATGAGCTTCGCCGCCATACAGAAGCATGTGGCCGTGCTCGAGCGAGCCCGGCTGGTCGCCAAGCGGCGGGAAGGTCGCGAGCACCTGGTCAGGGCCAACATCGAGACCGTCCGGGTCGCCCAGGCGCTGCTCGACCGGTTCGAGGACACGTGGAAGGGCCGTATAGAACGATTCGGCGAGACACTCGCCGAACTGAGCGAGGGAGACAATCCGTGACCGTGACGAGCGTCCACAAAGACACCGATGCCCTGACGATGACGATCACCGCCGACTACGCGTCCCCGGTCGACCGGGTGTGGCAGTTGTGGACGGATCCCCGCCTGCTCGAGAAGTGGTGGGGTCCGCCGACCTATCCGGCGACGTTCAAAAACCACGACCTCTCCCCCGGCGGCAGCGTCACCTATTTCATGACCGGACCCGAAGGTGACCAACCGCACGGCTGGTGGCGGGTCACCTCGGTGGATGCCCCCCATCGTCTCGAGTTCGAGGACGGCTTCGCCGACGACAACGGCAACCCGAACCCGGAGCTACCGACGATGACGATCGTGGTCACCCTGAGCCCGACCAAGACCGGCACCCGGATGGCGATCGAGACCACCTTCGAGTCGGTCGAGGCGATGGAACAGATCCTCGCCATGGGCGCCGAAGAGGGCATGAAGCAGGCGATGGGACAAATCGATGCCCTGCTGGCCGCCTGAGGTCAGCGAATGCCGGTGTCGTAGGCGAGGTCGACATCGGAGACCTCGACTACGACGGTTATCTCGATGGCCGCGGGCGTGCCGAGGAGGCCCTCCACCGGCTGCGCCACCACGGTGTAATCGCCCGCCGGTAGCTGCACGGTAAAGGTGCCGTCGACGGCGGTGGTGGCTTCGGCAACCACCGCCCCGTCGGAATCGAGCACGCGTACGACGGCGCCGCCGAGAGGTCGATCCTCACACGAGGGATCGGGCGGGGTGGTCTCCACCGGGCAGACCGGCCCGGCATGGGCGTAACCGGACACGGCAAATGTCGGAGCGACCGTGGTGGACGATGCCCCGTCGCCACCGCAGGCGGCAATGAGCATGACGATGGCGAGGGCGCTGAAACGGATTCCCATGTCCGTTCGACGCCTGCCGTCTGCTGTCGGTTCCAGTCGCGACGCCCACCCCTCCAGCACTGCCGTCAGTCTCCCAAGACCTCCCATGAGTAGAGTCGCAACCCATGGCGGAAGCGGGCAGGTCGTACGAGTCGGCGGATGCTCCGCCCGAGAGGCGGGTGGCCCTGCTCCTCGTCCACGGCATGGGCGAGCAGCAACCCCACCAGCTGACGGATCTCTTCGCAGTCGAGCTGAGCCGGGTTCACCGACGCCGGGGCAACCAGGTCGAACTGCGCCACCGGGTGGTCGCGTCCGAGGGCCACCGCGCCTCGCAGTCTTATGTGGAGGTGAAGATCACCCCGAAGTCGCGGACCGCCCGGCAACCCGATACGACGATCGACCTCCACGAGGTCTATTGGGCGGACCGCCCCCAGGGTCTGATCAAGTTGAAGGAAGTCGGAAGGTGGCTGTTCACCACTTCGCTCGCCCCGTTGCTCCGCTGGAGCCTTCACGCCGCCTCCCACTACCGGTGGCCGCGCGACGCCGACCGCGAGCTGCCAACCGCAGCACCACCCGCCGCCGCCCCAGCCCAGGAGTACGAGTACTCCCCCCGCGCGGGTGTGGCCGGGTTTCTGCGCGAGGTGCTGCTGGCGCTCGCCCTGCCGGTACTGGGGCTGGTGCTCTTCATGCTGGCCGCCAACGCCGCGACTCATGTCGACAACTACCTGAAAGGCCTGGGCACGGACTTCCGCGAAATCGACGCGGCCTGGACCGACTTCGCCCTCCTCGCGATGTTCACGGTCCTTTCGGCGGCGAGCCTGTTCATGGCCTTCGGGGGATACCGGGCGTGGCGGCTTGGAGCGATCGAGTGCGACTTCGTCGGCGCGGAGCCCACGCCCCGCACCGAGGATCGTTGGCGCTACCTGCGGAGATGGGCGGCCGGCTCGTGGGCGACCGGGCTGCTCCTGCTGGCCGGAGCCTTCGCCCTCTATCGGGATCCCGAGGTCCAGGAGCTGGTGGCAGCGGTGCTCCGTATGGGCGAAGACCCGGCCTGGCAGTTGCTCGCCGCCGCCGCTGGATTGGTGGGCGGGATCGTGTTGTGGTGGTACCTGGTGGGACAGGTGTGGCGGATCCCGTGGCGTCCGTTGGCCGTCGTCCGGGTGGTCGCCGCAGCGATCCTCATCGGGGGAACCGTGGTCGGCGGATGGCTGGGCTACCAGGCGCTACCCGAGGAGTGGGTACACCCGGTGCGCCTGGTGTTCTGGCTGGCGACGGTGGCCGGCGCCTCAAAGCTCACCCTGTTTCTCATCGGGTGGATCGGGGACGTCGCCATCTACTTCGGTGGGCTCGACACCCGGTCACGGCACCACACCGTGCGCGAGGAGATTCTTCACCTGGTCACCGCCCGGCTGGTGGCTCTGGCGGAACTGCTGAAGGGGCTCCCTCCGAAGTCCCCCCGGCGCAAGGACACTCGCAAGCCGTACTACGACGAAGTGCTGGTGGCGGCCCATTCGCTCGGCAGCGTGATCGCCTACGACGCCATCAACCGGCTCGCCGTGGAGCAGCGCAGCGACAGCGACGGTGACGAGTTTCGGATGGCCCGGGAGGATTTCGACCGGATCAAGGGTCTGTTCTCCTTCGGGTCGCCGCTCGACAAGGTGGTCTACTTCTTCCAGCGGACCGGCGATGTCAGCGAGCCGGTACGGGCGCAGATCGTCAGTTCACTGATCTCGCTGCGACGGCATTCCACGGGCCGGCCGTACGGGAACTTCAAGATCGAGGACTACCACGCGATCCAACCCGCTGGATTCCGCTGGCACAACGCCTGGTCGTGGGGAGACGTATTGGGGCATCGCCTCGACCACTTCCAGATCGACAAGGGCAAGCAGTTCCACTTCGATTACCTGCCCCTGGTGGCGCACACCCGCTTTTGGAAGGACCCCGACTTCTACCAGCGAGTGGCGGAGTGGATCGACGACGAGCCCAGTCAGCCGATGATCTCGGCGGCATCGGAGATCGCCCGCACCAACCCGAACGCGGTGGTGCCGATGAGCCCGGCATAGCCGAGCACCTGCGCCGGGAGCCGGGCGGCGCCGCGCCGGCTGCTGACCCACCACAGCACCGTGCCCACGCCGGCGAGGATGGTGAACCAGGCAGCAACGATCGGGGGTCCGCAGTCACAGCCGTCGCCGAACATGGTGGTGATCGTCAGGGGAATGCTCAGCAGCGCGCCTGTAGCGGCGAAAAGCACCAACCCGATTCTCATCCGGTCCCCGGACGGTGCCACTCGCCGGTCCAGGGCACGGTGGATCTCTTCGATCACTACCCCGAATGCGAGGAACAGGGCCACGATCATCACCACGTTGATGAGGTCGTTGCCGAGGATCAGAAAGTCGACGTTGTCGGGATTCATCACGTCAGACGACGCACTCCCGAAAGCGAACAGCACCACGCCGAATACAAGACCGCGAAACCTTCCCGCCCACGAAAGCCAGGGCCGGAAGATCGCGTACAGCAAGGCCCCGATGATCCCGGCGAAGATCCCCACGAAGACCACCAGCGCCATCGTGCCCCCGACGGTCAGCTCCCCCACCCGAAAGCCCGCTTCGGTTCCGGCACCTCGGGCGGCTGGCCGGCCGGTAGCCCCGGCGATTCGCATGAACACCCGGGATCCGAGCCCCCCGACAACGACCCCGGTCAGGAGCCCGGACCACCCGATGACGCCAACGTGACGCACGAGCGCAGCCAGACTCGCAGGAGGCTGCTCGACCCGCACGGATGCCAACGACGCCCCCCTGGTGTGGGCGCAATGTAACGCAACGGGCCTACGGATGCGGGCAGGAGCCGGCTGCTTGTCGGGGGCCAGCCTATTTCCCGCCGGCACGGCGAACGGCTTGCCCCCTAGCCTCCCGGTACCGGTCAGGAGGCCCGATGCCGATCGACTCACTCGACGAGTTGCGTTCCCATGTGGCCCTGGCGCGGAAGGTGGAGATGTCGACCATCCCGCCCTACCTCTACGCCGCCTACTCGATCCGCGGCGAGCCGTCGGAGGCCCGGGACCTCATCACCAGCGTCGTCGTCGAGGAGATGCTCCACCTGGCGCTGACCACGAACCTGCTCCTGGCGCTGGGTGGGGAGCCTGACTTCATGGACAACCTCATCCCCGAATACCCCAGCCTTCTCGCCCACCACACCCCCGACCTGCGCCTCGAGTTGCGGCGGTGCACCACCGAGCTGATCAGGGACACCTTCATGGTCATCGAGCGACCCGAGGCGATCGATGCGCCGCCCGAGGCCGACGACTACGAAACGCTCGGCCAGTTCTACGCCGCCCTCGAGCTGGCGATCCATAGGCTCGGCGAGCGGGTGGACCTCTTCGCCGACCACCAGCCCGGCCGCCAGCTGGCGGATCCCTCCTTCTACCAGCCGGTCGCCTTCGACGTGGAGGACAGCGGAGGCCTGATGCTCATCGAGGACGTCGCCTCGGCGTGCGCCGCCATCGACGTGATCGTGGATCAGGGTGAGGGGCTCGGCGACCACCTCTGGGCAGACCCCGGGCACCGGGAGCTGACCCACTATCACAAGTTCATCCAGTTGGCCGACGGCACCCTCCCGATCGGCGACACCTGGCCGGTGCTGGACAACCCCCGGGCCGCCGACCTGCCCGAGGAAGTGCGCCCGGCGGCAGACCTCTTCAACGCCCTCTACATGCTGCTCTTCGACACCATCCAGCGCATGCATGCGCTAGGCGCCGACCAGGGTGCGCTCGTGGGCCGGCTGTACACGCTCATGTCGAAGGTGATGAAACCGGTGGCCCGGCTCCTGGTCACGCTCCCCGTCGGGGAGGGACACACCGCCGGCCCCACTTTCGAGCGATACACCTTCGAGAGCGACCCGGTCGAGGAGACCGCCGCGCTAGCCGAGACGGTGGCGATCGCACATCCCGTCTTGGTCCCGGTAGTCGGAACGCTGCGATCGGCGTTCGCCAGATAGCGAGTCGACCAGCGTGTACTGCTGCGCGGCGATCCTCGCCTACAGGCCCAACTGCAGGCGCATGGCCCGCTCGACCGCCTCCATGTCCTGCGCGGTCAGCCGACCCAGGCGGCTCTGGAGTCGAGCCTTGGTCACGGTGGTTACCTGGTCGGCCATGGCCTTATGCCGGGTGCCGTCGATCTCGATGTATGCCTCGCTCGGGTAGAGCCGATCGACGTTCGAAGTGAGCGGCACCACCTGCAGCCGATTCAGCGCGGCGTTGGCGGCGTCGTTGCTCACTATCACAGCGGGTCGGGTCTTACGGATCTCGCCGCCCCGGCTCGGTTCGAACCAGACCCACCACACGTCAGCGCGTCTCATCGGCGACATCCCCAATGGTGCCCTCCGCCCACTCGGCGGCTTCCGACTCGCGCCGTTCGTCGGCGGCCATGGCGCGATATGCCTCCTCCAGGTCCTCGTCGACGACGTGGGGCCGGGCGAGATCCTCGAGGAAGCGGCTGATCTTCCGACGCCCGATGCGCCGGTGGAGCCCCTCGTAAACCGCCTCGTCGATGGTGATCGTCAGCTTCCGCCGCATATACGTATTGTACACGTGTATCTCTGGAGGACCGTTGCGGTCAAGATATGGACGGCCGGTGACAGGAACCAGTGGCGCTGGCGATCCCGTCGCGAGGCCGGCGGACCGTGTTAGCCCAGTTCGATCGTCATCTGCTGTGGCATTGGCGCCTCAGCCTCGGCAAGCAGTTCCCACAGCTGGTCGACCGACTCGATCGGACGTGCTCCGGCCTCGATCAACTGGTCGTTCGCAGATCCTTGCCCCTGGCCCCGCCATACCGCGACCCTTCCAATCCTCTGGGTCAGCGCCTCCGTCGCGCCTTCCCACGTTCCTCCCTTGGCCTCGGAGGCGACGACCACGGTGACATCGGCGAGGGAGTAGACCAGCTTGTTGCGCGCCATCGCCGCCGCGGGCGAGAACCCAGTGTTGGGATGCTGCGCTGTGATCAGGCAAGTCGCCCCGGTGTCGAGAGAGGCGCGCACATCGGCACTTCGGATCCTCTGCAGCAAACTGTCGGCCAGAACACCGACGACCGACCCGCCGGCTTCGTAGGCGGCGGTCATCGACTGTTGGTCCACTCCCCTGGCCCCGCCCGAAACGACAGGCAGACCCCGACCGGCGGCGGCGGCCGCGATCTCTCGGGCAACCGCAACTCCTTCTTCGGACACGTCACGGGAGCCGACCACGCCGACGCCGCCGCTGTCGAGCAAGGACCGCTCCCCCACCCCGAACAGCACTGGTGGAGCTCGGTGGTCAAGTCGCCGAAGAGCCGCTGGGTAGTCGTCGTCGGCAATCGTCACCGTCCAGATTCCCTTGGATGTCAAGGACTCCAGCTCGACGACTACAGTGGCGGCATCCCCGACGAGCGCATCGATCCTCTCCCGCTTCTCCGGGTCGAGGCCGGCGCTTCCAAGGGCCTCGGAGTCGAACACGTTGCCGGGCGTCAAGCCGGCGTCACCCAGGGCTCGGGAGAGGGAGTGCCACTGACCGGGGGCGAGGGATGGTCGCCGGGAGTCGCCGAGCCGGGTGGTGAGGACGAGCACCGCCTTGGCGTCGTTCGACAGCTTCACTCGTCACCTCGGGATGTGTCCGCGAGGGCCAGAGGGTACACGGGCCCCGAGCCTGCCCCCCGGAGCAACCCTCCGATCGTCGTCATCGTCCACAGCGAATCCACCATATCGTCGACGAGAAGCACCGGACCGGAGGGACAGGGGCCTACCTCGAACACCTCTGACACATTGCCAAGTTGCTGGGTGGAGTTTTGCATTTCTTTCTGCGGCCGATTGCGCCGGACCTTGCGAACCACCGGTTGGTAGACCATGCCGATGCGTTCGGCAAGCAACCGGGAGAAGTCTCCCACGAGATCGTCGCCTCCCAGGGTCGGCACCGAGGTAACCCACGTGGGCGCAGGGTCGGGGGCCCACCGAGTGACCAGGTCTGCGGCGGCATCGACGAGTTCCACGGAGAACCCGCCGTCCCGGTACTTCCCCCTTTCGACGAGTAGCGCCAACCCGGGGTCCCCCCAGCGGGTGAGCGCGCGACCTTCCTCGAGCGGGTGCTGGATGACGAAGGTGCCATCGACCGGATGGGGCCACCTCTTGCGCGGCTCGATGATCGCCGCCTCGGACCGGATGAAATCGACGGCGGCGCGCACCGTCTCCTCGGCGACCTCACGTGGGAGAACGTCCCCTACGCAATTGGCGCATCGGCCACAGGGCGAACTGGTGTGGTCGTCGAGGCTCAACCGAAGCTGATGCATGATGCAGTCGTCCGACTCGATGATCCGGCGCATCGTGGCCTGCTCGCTGCGTCGCTGCTCCATCACGCCAGCGACGCGCTCGACGGGATACTGGTAGCGCTCCGCTGAGCGGTACCACCTGGCCCCATCCCGGTAGACCGCGCCCTCCACTTCAAGGACCCTGAGAGCGGCCTCGAGCCGTCCGAAAGGAAGGTTGATGGTCTCCAGCTGGCGGGTCGTCATTCCGTCGGCGGAGTCGAGGGCGGAGAGGATCGCCTCGACGTGGGGCTCCGTCGGAAACGCCGTTCGGATGAAGAAGTCCTGGATGTCGCCATCCTCTGCGCCGGTCAGGAGCACCCCAACCGATGACTCCGTGGCGCGACCGGCGCGCCCTACCTGTTGGTAGTAGGCGACCGGGGAACCCGGCGACTGGAAATGGATCACGAAGTGGATGTGCGGGTTGTCGTAGCCCATACCCAGGGCCGAGGTGGCGACGACAACCTTCAAGCCACCGCCGGTCAGCCGACGCTCGATCTCGAGCCGCTCCTCGGGGTCGGTCTTGCCGGTGTACGCCGCGGCATCGACCCCCCGGTCCCGGAGCCAATCGGCGACCCGACGCACATCCTTGACAGTCAGCGCGTACACGATGCCGGACCCTTCGAGGCTGGGCAGGATTTCTGCCAGCCACGCCAGCCGCTCGGCACGCGAGGCCATCGCCATGACCTGGAGTCTCAAGCTCGGCCGATCCAACGGTCCGCGCACCAGAATGAGGTCGTCACCGAGCTGTTCCTCGACGTCGCGAATCACCCGATCGTTGGCCGTGGCGGTGGTCCCCAGGATGGCCACGCCTGGCGGAAGCAGGTCGACGATCCGCGAGAGCCGCCGGTAGTCGGGCCGAAAGTCGTGACCCCAATCCGAAATGCAGTGCACCTCGTCCACTACCAGGAGCCCCAGCGCTCGCAGCAGATCAGGGAGCACGCTCGTTCGAAACTCGGGGTTGTTGAGGCGCTCCGGGGAGATGAAGAGGACGTCGATCTCCCCGCGTGCGATTTCGGCGAATACCTGATCCCAGTCGCCACGATTCGTCCAGTTGACCGTCCTCGCGTTGATCCCGAGGCGTTCGGCCATCTCGATCTGATTGCGCATGAGTGCCAGCAGCGGGGAGACCACGACCGTGGGGCCCATCCCAGCCTCACGGAGGAGTGCAGTGGCGATGAAGTACACCGCCGACTTGCCCCACCCGGTTCGCTGGACGACGAGAACGCGACGGCGGTGGACGACCACCGCCTCGATCGCCTCCCACTGCCCCGGCCGGAACTCCGCATCGTCGACGGTGATCGCTCGCAGCAAGTCCAGTGCGCGTTCATGAGTCGTGTCCAAGTTCAGCCCTCCTGGGGATGGCAACTAATAACAGGCTACGGATGCCGTCGGACAGAAATGGACCGGACCCGATCTGCACCTTGAGGAGATCCAACACCCGCTTCCACCCACCTCATCCCAGGACCTTCCACGGAGTAGAGTCGCGGAGTTTCACCCCGAGGAGGCCCGGTGCCTTTCGACAGGAGACTCGCCACCCTCACCGTCGAGCTGTCGGCGGCGGCATATCTCAACCGCCTGGGAGCGCAGGCCGCCACGGAGTCCCTCGGCCTGACCGGGTTCCAGTGGTTCTCGGCGCAGTCCACCCAGGCGTTCACCGCCTCCGATGCCGATCACCTGTACGTCGCATTCCGTGGCACCGAGGCGAACCCGATCGACTGGAGCCGCAACGCCCAGTTCAAGCCGACAGCCAGCGAGTTCGGCCGCATCCACTCCGGTTTCGGCACCGGCGTCGAGGAGGTGTGGCAGGGGATCCTCGATGCGATAGCCGGGTCCGGGAAGCCGGTGGTGTTCACCGGGCACAGCCTCGGCGGCGCCCTCGCCACCCTGGGCTCCTTCCGCGCCGACCGGGCCGGCCACCCGGTCGCCGCCGTCTACACCTACGGGCAACCCCGGGTGGGTCACCGCGACTTCAGCCGCGCCTTCGCGGAAAGGCTCGAGGACCGAACCTACCGGGCGATCAATCACGTCGATCTGGTCACCCGGGTGCCCCTGCTGCTCCAGGGCTACCGCCACGTCGGGTCACGGGTCTACTTCGACCGCGGCGGCGCCGCCCACCTCGGGACCAACGCCTGGCGCGTCGCCCTCGATGACGTCACCTTCCGGTTGACCCATTGGGGAAGGATCAAGGAGGTCGCCGCCCTCTCCCTTCACGACATCGGGGCGTACCGGGGAAGGATCGGAGGCCTCCCGAACTAGGCGATCGCCGTCCCTCCTGACCCGGGCACCGGCGCAACGCTTTGTGTAGGGTTCTTCAACCGGTGGAGAAATCCGCAAGTCCCCCAAGTGGCACGCTCACTTTCCTTCTGACCGATCTCGAGGGGAGCACCCGCCTCTGGGAGCGGAATCCGCAGGAGATGAAGGGGGCCCTCGCGTGGCACGACGAGACGGTGCGTCACGCAATCGAGAGCCACGGGGGTTACGTCTTCTCCACCGCCGGTGATTCGTTTGCCGCCGCCTTTTCCGACCCGATGAGCGCAGCCGACGCCGCAGTCGAGATCCAACAGTCACTCGAGCGCGTCTGGCCTGGCCTGGGAGTGCTCCGCGTCCGAATGGCACTCGACACAGGGATCGCCGACGAGCGCGGCGGCGACTACTTCGGACCACCGGTCAACCGGGCCTCGCGGCTCATGTCGGCGGCGAAGAGCGGCGAGGTGCTGGCATCCCACACGACCGCCGACCTGCTGCGCCATCACCTCGAGGAGGGCATCAGACTGGTTGACCGCGGCCAGCGGCAGCTCAAGGGCGTGGCCCGATCCGAAACGGTATTCGCGGTCGAGTTCGGGCCCAAGCAGCGACGGCGCTGGCCTGTCCGCCGTCGCACCGGGATATGGATCGCCGCCACGGTGATGATGGTCGCCATCGCCGCCGCGACCGCCGCCATCGTCGTCGCCAATGTCGGCCGCGAGAGTCCGCCCAGCACGACCTCGAAGGAAGAGGGCAAGCTCTTCCCGACCACGACTCCTCCGACTACGACGATGCCAGCCACCACGACGGTGGTGGCCATTCTGCTGGACGCTCCGGCACCGGACCCCGGGCAGCGACTCCCCTCGAACGGTGCGGGCCACCCTGCCGGTGGATCGGGTTGTGTGCCAGGTGTCGACGATTACCTACCGGATGGTGTCTGGTTCGGATACGTGGTCGACGCCGTCGAAGCCCCCAGTCGATTGGTCTTCGACATGGCGTGCTTCTACGAGGGTTCCCCCGCCGTCGCGGAGGCCGCCTTCGACGGGCTCAATGCGGTGGACGGCGTGTACGTGCGAAACACGAGTCGCCTTCTTTTCACCGTGACGATCTCGACCCAGGCGGTTGTCGACTACCTGCATCGCGATGGCCATCACCTCCGAGCAGCGTTTGCCGACTGGCCCCTCGATGATGGATCGATCCAGTGCCCTGGAGAACAGTGCAGCGTCTGGCTACGCGTAACGGACGGATCGGTAAAGGCGATCCAGGAGCAAAGCGGAGCCCTCAATCCCACGCCATGAACCTCTGAGGCAGCGACCCAATCCAGATCTCCGACCGGGTGCTCGCCGCACCCATCGCACTAAGAGGTAAGTCATGAGAAGCCCAGAACGCGTCGCGATACCATGTTGCTGAAAACGGCAACACCGAGACTTGGAGGCGTCGTGGCATATACCGCACGGGTTGCGGGCGCAGTGGTTCTCCTGCTGGTCGCCGCGTGCGGGGGTGACGCCGCACCCTCGACAACGACTCCGACGACGGCTCCGACGACGACCACCCTGCCCGCCACCACGACCACCACGACCACGCCTCCGACCACCACGACCGTTGCGCTGGACTGCCATTCCTATGGCGACGCCATGGGCGGCATCGCCCAGAGCCTGCTCTACCAGACGTTTGACGCCGCGGCCGTATTGGGGAGGCAGGGAGACGAAGCGGCGGATGCGTTGCTCACGGTCTCGGCCGCGATCGGGAGCCTGGCCGACCAGATAGAGGCGCTCGGGACACCGCTTCCCGGATTCGACGAGGCGGTGGGCATGATGCTCCAGGCCATGGAGATGGATGAGGAGGGATACGCCGCGGCCTCCGACGCCGCCCGGGCGGGAGACGACGCCGCCCTCGCCGCGGCTGTCGCCACGGTCGACGAGGGCTTCCTGCTCATCATGGCCGCCAACGTGGCGCTGTCCACCGCGCAGGAGTGCTCAGAAGGGTAAGGGGCCGTCGCGACTGGCCGCGGTGCCGCCAGGCTCCGGACGTCGAGTCTCCGAGGCTCCCCTGGCGGCGCGTTCCCCACGCACCAGCGGCAGGTCTTCCCATGGCGTCTCCCCGCCCCGAGCGACCAGCTCGGCGAAGCGCTCTGCTCCCATGGCGTCGGATGACCGTGTGCGAGATTCCTCCTGGAACTCCTCCTCGAAACGCTGGAAGTGGAGGGAGGACGCCTCGGCGACCCGGTCCCTGAAGCCCCAAAGCAGAGCGGCGGTCTCGTGGTCCCCGCGATGCTCGGACACCATCGCCCAGAACGCCGAGGCGGTCAATCGCGAGAAGGCATCCGCGTAGTCGTGTTTGTACGGCGTGTCGAAGGCGGCGATGGCTCCATCGAGGTCGCCCTGCTGGATGAGGATCATGCTCTCGTGCCACTCGGTGGTGCCCGGCGAGTTGGGCCCGAGGATGGTGGCGGCTCGCTCGACGGTCTCGAGAGCGTCGTCGAGACGCCCCAGGGCCCGCTCGGCTACCACCTGGAACAGGAGCAGCATCACCTTCTCCCAGTCGTCCTTGGGGCGGTCACGCTCCACCTTGTCGATCACGGCCTCATACTCCTCGGCGAGGGCCAGAAAGGTTGTCTCGACCACGGCCTGGTGGATCGCCAGGCCCTCGGCGACCGCCTCCTCGACCAATCCGAGGACCTCCTCCTCGGACTCCCGGCTGTTCAAGAACCAGGCGGTGATGAAGCGGTTCTGCAGCGGTCCGGTCCAACGGGGGCTCCCCGCGCGACGCAGCGTCTGATGGGCGGACCGGAACAGCTCGTCGGCGCGACGGGCATCAATGCCGATGCTCAACGCGCCGAGCGCATTGGCCAGTGATCCCTTGGACAGGTCGTCCTCGGCCGATTCGTAGAGCCGCTCCGCCAGCGGCCGGTACCTCTCGATCGTGTCGGCGTCGGCGCTGTTCCCGGCGTCGGTGAGGGCGAACGCCACCGCCTCGTGGAATGGCGTCGAGGGGTTGTCGCCGGTCATGTCGATCGCGGTGGTCAACCATCGGACCGACTCCCGGTACATCACCCGGTTCCAGAAGTACGGTCTGAGGCCGACCGCCAACCCGAGTAGCGTCTCGCCGTGGCCCGCCTCTGCCGCCCAGATCATGGCGGACCGGAAATTGCCCAGGTCGGCTTGCCCGTCCTCCATCGCCGCCGCCTCGTCGCCGCGTTCGAGCCGGTCGCGGAGCGTCCCCGCCGTCGTCTTGAAGTACTCGGCGTGGCGAAGCCTCACGCGGTCGGAGTCGCCGGCTTCCAGGAGCTTGTCCAGCGAGTATTGGCGCACCGTCTCCAGCAACCGGTACCGGGGCCGGAGATCGGACTCGAAGGTGACCATCGACGCCTCCACCAGCCGCTGGAGCAGGTCGAGGACCTCCAACCGCGGGACCGCCTCGTCCGAGCACACGTCCTCGGCTGCGGCGAAGGTGAACCCGTCGGAAAACACCGACAGGCGGCGCAGCAGCGTCTGCTCCTTCTCGCCGAGCAGGCCGTAGCTCCAGTCCATCATCGCCCGCAGGGTGCGCTGCCGCTCGACGGCGGTGCGGCTCCCCCCGGTGAGCAGGCGGAAGCGGTCGGCGAGATGCTCGGCGATCTGCTCGAGCGTCAGTATCGGGAGGCGGGCCGTGGCAAGCTCGATGGCGAGCGGGATCCCGTCGAGGCGGACGCACAGCCTGGCGACGAGCTCCCGGTTGTCGTCGGTCACGGTGAAGTCGGGGCGGACCAACCGGGCCCGCTCGGCGAAGAGCACGACCGCCGCGGCGTCGTCGTCGACGCGCAGCGACGGCACCTTCCACAGCACTTCGCCGGTGACGGCGAGCCCCTCGCGGCTGGTGGCCAGGACGTGCACGTCCGGGCACGACCGGAGCAGGCGGTCGACGAAGCCGGCCACGTCGTCGATGAGGTGCTCACAGTTGTCGATCACGAGCAAGGCACTGCGCTTGGCCAAGTAGCGCAGGGTCCGGGTCTCGGCGGTCAGGGTGCTGTCCTGCGGGACCCCGAGCTCCTCGGCGACGGTGTCGGGGAGGAGCCCCGGCTCGGCCAGGGGCGCCAGCTCGACGAACCAGGCGCCGTGGTCGAAGTCGGACAGTATCTCGGCGGCCACCTGGAGCGACAGGCGAGTCTTGCCGACGCCGCCGATGCCGGTCAGGGTGACCAGCCGGGAGGTCCGGACCAGGTCGGCGAGCTCCTTGATCTCCGCCTCCCGGCCAATGAAGGAGCTCAGCTGGACCGGAAAATTGTGCGGGGCCTGCTCGAGGGTCCGCAACTGCCGCTCGTCGCCGGCGCCCGGCCCGACCAGGCGGTACAGGCCGATCGGCTCGCCGAGATCCTTGAGGCGATGCTCTCCGGCGTGGACGAAGGCGGTCCCGTTGGGGGCGACGCCTCTCACCAGCTGGTGGGACGACTCCGCCACCAGGATCTGGCCGCCATTGGCCGCGTCGGTGACCCGGGCCGCCCGGGTGACCGTAGGCCCGAAGTAGTCACCGCCGCGGGGCTCGGCCTCTCCGGTGTGCACCCCGAGGCGAACGCTCAGCGACGGCCCGGGCCAGGCCTCCTCGGCGACGGCCGCAGCGACCCGGGCGGCAGACTCGAGCGCCGCCGACACCGAGGCGAAAGCGGCCCCGAAGCCGTCCCCGGTGTGCTTGAAGATGGCGCCGCCGGCCTCCTCGACCATCGCCGAGACGAGGTCGTCGTGGCGGGCGAGCGACTGGCGCATCGCCTCGGGCTCGGACTCCCACAGCCGCGTGCTCCCCTCGATGTCGGAGAAGACGAAGGTGACGACGCCGCCGGGCAGGGGCACAAAGACAAGATAGTGATGGGCATCCGGGGGTGCCGTGAGGGTTGGTCGCCTCTACCGGCCAGCCGGACACGTGTAGTTCTGCGGGCTGGCGGCTGACTCGGCTTCATCCGAGAAGACCCCGACAATCACGCACGGCCAAGGAGGAAGAAGGTCTCCATCTCGCCCTTGCCCTTGACCTCGATCGTCCCCCGAAGTTCGAAGCGGTAGGAGTCGCCGAGTGCCTGGCGGGTGGCGGTGCTCGCCTGGATCCGGTCGGCGACGCCGTGTGACTCCATCCGACTCGCGGTGTTGACGGCGTCGCCGAAGAGGTCGTAGCGAAACTTCCTCCGGCCGATGACGCCGGCGACGACCGGCCCGGTGTGGAGCCCGAAGCGCATCCGCACCGGCCGCCCGCCGTTCTCGCTGAACGATTCGAGCGAGCCGAGCATCGCCAGCGCCAGGTCTGCTGCCACCTGGGCATGGTCGGGCCGGGGAAGCGGCGCGCCGGCCACCGCCATGTAGCCATCGCCGATCGACCCGATCTTCTCCAGCCCGTGGCGATCCACCAGCTCGTCGAAGTGGGTGAAGACCCGATCGAGCAGGTTGACGAAATCGTCGGGATCGAGCGCCTCCGCCAGCGGCGTCGACTCGACGACGTCGGCGAACAGAATGGTGACCCGGTCGAGACGATCGGCGATCGGCGACACCCCCGCCTTCAGTTGCTCGGCGATCGGCGCGGGGAGGATGTTGAGTAGCAGGCGCTCGGTGCGGGCGTTGGCCTCGATCATCTTGGCCTCGGCCCGCTCGCGGCCGACATCGGTGTTGCGAAGGGCCCACAGAGCCCATCCGTAGACGATGCCCGAGACGATCCATACCGCGATGTCCCCGACGAGATCGGTAGCCGCGATCTCACGAATCCCCACGGCGCCGCCCACCATCTGGGCCGCCACCAGGGTGACGATCGACACCGCCCCCGCCAGCAGGGTCGGATACGCCCACACGACGATCAGCAGCCACGACAGCCCCATCCCCCCGTAGAAGTAGTTGCCCGCATCCGCCAGGCCGGGAGCGATGATGATGAACACGGTGGCGGCCCCATCGATCAGCACCCACCACCAGGCGTCGAGTCGCCGCAGCCGGGAGAGGACGAAGGCGCCGATGGTGATTGCGACCGCGGCCGCCTCGGCGGCGATCACCCACGGCTTGGAGGCTCCCGAGTCGGTGAGCAGCGTGGCAAGGACCAATGCCGACATCCACACCAGAGCGAGCAGCCGGAACCAGACGACGATCCGACGCAGCGTGTCATGGATCGGCGTCCCCTTCAGTTCGGCCGGCTGCGGACGGGTCTCGTCCGGCTGGTCTTCGAACTCCTGGGTGTCAGGTCGCACCGTAAAGCCTCCCGACGCTGTTGACAGCCACGGTACCGACTCGGCGCGTAGTTGGTCGGCCATCATCCGCGCCTCGAGTTGCTTGTCCCAAGATCAGCGTCACGACCCGCCTCGCCACCCGCACCGTCGCCTGGTCGGCAGCGGCCTGGAAATCGCGATAGGTCAGGGCATCACACCGAGAGCGGGAATGCCTCCTGGCCGGGGATCTCGGCGAGGATCCTGATCTGTCCGCCGAGGGCCTCGACATAGGCCCGGAGGGTGGACAGTCGCATGTCGGCCTCGTTCTCGACTCGCGAGATCCGCGACTGATCGGACCCCATACGCCCGGCGAGCTCCTCCTGGGTGAACTCGAGGATGCGCCGCAGCTCGGCGAGGTTGAACTCATGCAGCTCGCCGAGCGCCTTGCGCTTCTCGGCGTCGACCCGCTCCCGATAGCCGGTAGCGGCACGACGGTCACTGGTCAGCTCGTCCCACGTCTTCATCGGCTCAATCCCTCCAGGTAATCGGCGTAAAGCTGTTCGGCCTGCGAGATGGCTGCGGGGTACCACTCCTTCCACTGGCCCGTCTTATCCCCGCCGAGCAAGAGCACGGCGGTCCGCCAGGGGTCGAATACGAGGAGGATCCGCAGTTCGCCATCTGATTTGACCCTCAGCTCCTTCAGGTTGTGAATTCTCGAACCCTCGATCCGGTCGACAATCGGCCGACCGAGGTTCGGTCCGTGCTCCTGCAGCCCCCCGGTTCACCCGCCCCGGGTGAACCCGCCGAGATGGCGCGGCTTGACCGTCACCGGAGAGTTCAGCTGGCGGTCCATGACCCGGGCGCTCTCCGGGGGAGTCCCCAGGTACTGCACCCCGGTGCTCTCCGCCCACTCGCCGAACTGGGCGAATGACTCCTCCCAATTTTCCCGCAGCACCGTCATGTGGAACTCCATGGAGTCGGCGTCGGGATGCACCTGAATGCTGGTGAACTCGGTGCCATCCTCATCGAGGAAGCCGTGGAAGGCGATAATCTGAGGCTCCTTGGCTTCGACGATCTCGACCACCCGCCGGTAATAGGCCTCGAGGTCGGCCACCCTCCCCTCGGCGATCCTCCAGGTGCTGATGAAAACCAACGGCTCGGCCATGGTCCCTCCCTCCCGGTGCATCGGGGACAACCTTAGAGGCCGTTGATCTCGAGGAACCGGTCGAGCAGGGCATTGACCTGGCGGGGCACCTCGAGGTGGTGGTAGTGGCCCGAGCCCATGGTCTGCGCGGTCACCAGCTGCGGGCACAGATCCCGGAAGCGGCCGACGTCGGCGAACCACGGCCCCGAGCTCACATACAGGATCGGCATCCGACATTCTGTCGCCGCCCCCTCGCTGTCGAACGCGACCGTGCTCTCGAGGCAGGAGGCGACCACCTCCTGAGGGGTGTTGGCGAGGTCGGCGAAGACCTGTCGCCGCACCGCCTCGTCGATGCCGGCGAACTGGCCCAGGAACCCGTTGATAGCTTCGTCGTACATGGGTGATCGGGCCGCGGCGGCGAGTTGCTCGACACCGGCACGGAAGTCCGGCGGGATCATGATCGGGGAATCGAGGATCGCCAGTCCGACCACCCTGGCAGCATCATCGGCGGCCAACTGGAGGGCGGCGGCACCGCCGAGGCTGTGTCCGATGAGGACGACGGACTCCAGTTCGAGGTGGTCGCATAGGTCGGCCGCATCCCGTGCCAGCGCGGGGACGTCGTAACCGTGCTCGGTCACCTCGCTCTGGCCGTGGCCGCGGAGGTCGAGGGCGATCCGCCGACGCCCGCCGAAGTGTTCCATCTGCGGGGAAAAGGTGGCCCGGCTGCTCATCGCACCGTGGAGGAACAGGACCGGGGTGCCGGGCCCACCGGGACGATCCTCAAATGCCAACCGCGCCCCATCCCTGACGGCTAGGTCCATGTCGCTTCACCTCTACCGACGCCAGGTTTCTCAAAGGCCTGCCCCTCGAGGACCGACGCCGACACCCGGAGGGTATCGTCCCCCGCACCGAGGTGACTCAGATGAGGAACGGCATCGATCGGAAGTACCCGGACGAGCGGCGGGTCGTCACTGTGCTGTTCGTCGACCTGAGCGGGTTCACCGCGATGGTCGAACGGCGTGATCCGGAGGAGGTCACCGAGGTGATCAACCGCTATTTCGACACCGTGGCGAGCGCGGTCGAGAAATTTGGGGGATACGTCGACAAGTTTCTGGGCGACGCCGTCATGGTGCTCTTCGGCGCCCCCCGCGCCACCGAGGACGACCCCGAGCGCGCAGTGCGCGCCGCCCTCGAGATCGTCGACCGGGTAAGGGCGCTGGACGGCGACCTGGCCGGGGACACGCTCGAGCGCATCCGGGTCCATGTCGGGGTGGAGACGGGACTCGTCGTGGCCGGTTACCTGGGATCGGCCACCCGAATGGACTACACGGTGATCGGCGACTCTGTGAACGTCGCGGCGCGCATTCAGGGGGCCGCCGGACCGGATCAGATCCTGGTGGGCCCGAACGTCTACCAACGTACCAAGGGCAGATTCGAGTATGTGCCCCGGGGAGTCCATCCGCTCAAGGGCAAGCGCCACGAACTCCCTCTGTTCGAGCCGGTTCGCTTCCTCGGTGGTCGCCGTGCCTATACCGCCGGGCCCCTGGTCGGCCGCGACGCCGATCTGGAGGCGATGAGGGATGCCCTCCGCTCGGCCGGGACCGGCGAGACACGAGTGATGATCGTCGAGGGTCCGCCCGGTATCGGCAAGACCCGACTCGCCACGGACTTCCTGGACGGACTCGACCAAGGCATAAGGGTGGCGACCACTTCGTGCGAGCCGGTGACCGCGGGGCCGTTGGATCCCATCGTCGACCTGCTGGCTGACCTGTGGCACCTCGATCGCTTGTCGCCCGATCTCGGCAACGCGCTCGACGGAATCGCCTCGCAGCAGGGCCTCAACAGACCCGCCCTGCGCGACCTGTTCGAACTCGATCCCGGCGACGCGAGGTATCGCGCGCTTCCCCCTCCGTCGAAGAAGGCCCGCTGGAGCACCGTCATGGCCCGGGCCCTGGGCGAGACCGATGCGAAGACAGTGGCGGTCGTCGACGACGCCCAGTGGGCCGACGCCACCTCGGCCGAGCTGATCGGCGCCCTCCTGGAGGAGCGCTCGGGAACGCTGATCCTCCTGCTGGCGCGGCCCGGATTCGCACCGCCCTGGATCGGTCACTCGCGCGTGCAGCGGCTGACTCTGCAGCCGCTGACGGAGGAGGCAACCCGCGCCCTGGTGCGCTCCCTCGCCTCCGGCGCGGTGACAGGCGATGAGGAAGCGGCGATCGTCCAACGGGCCAGCGGGAATGCCTTCTTCGTTGAGGAGCTCGTGCGAGCCCAGCAGGTGGCTCCGGGAGGCGTTGCCGGCCCGGCAGCAGCCCACGTCGTGCCTGCCTCGGTGCAGGAGTTCATCGCGGCTCGGATCGATCGCCTCCCCGATACCGCCCGAATGATGTTGCAGACCGCCAGCGTCATTGGCCCCCGGTTCACCGCGCCGATCCTGGAGACGGTCGCCGGTTCCGCCAGCCTGGACCGCGAGCTGGAGGAGTTGGTCGCCTCCGAGTTCATCTCCCCTGGCGACGATCCCGACGAGTACGTGTTCAGGCATGCCCTCACGCGGGAGGTCGCCTACGGGACGCTCCTCCTCAAGACCCGGCGAGAGATCCACGGCCGGGTGGCCCGGGAGATCGAGGCCGCCGGAGGCCAGCTGCCCGGCCTGGCCCATCACCTCGCTGCCGCCGGGGAAATCCTCGAGGCGCTGGGGCACTGGCACACCGTCGCGCAGCGGAGCATCCAGCGTTCCGCCAACAACTACGCCCTCGGCACCCTCGATCTGGCGATCGACAGCCTCGACGGGGTCGCCGACGCCGAGAAGCGGCTGGAGTGGGAACTCAGGCTTCGCACCGCCCGCGGCGCGGCCCTGATGGCCCTGGAGGGCCCCGGGTCGGACCGGGTGGAAGCCACCTACACGGCGGCCCGGGAACTCGCCCGGAAGACCCCCGACGTGCGCGAGCACTTCCCCGTGGTGTTCGGGCTCTTCCGTTTCTTCTTGCTGCGGGCCCGGCTGGCCGAGGGTCTGGAACTCGCCGACGACCTGATGCGGATGGCCCAGCGCTTCGGCGACGTCGACATGATGCTGGAGGCTCACCTCGCCGCCGGCACCACCCGGTTCTGGAGAGGAGATCTACACGAAGCCCGGTTGCACCTCGACGAGCTACTACAGACCGCGCGGTGGGTCGATGACGCCGAGCACATCAACCGATACGGCCAGGACCCGGTCTCGGTCGGGCTCGCCTACCTCGGCTGGCTGCGGTGGCTCCTCGGCGACACGGCTGGTGCACTCGAGGCCGCCTCCGCCGCCACCCACCGGACATCCACTCTGGACCATCCCTTCTCCAACACCTATTCGCACCTGGGGCTCGCCATGCTCGCCCAGCTGATGGACGACGTCGCCACCGCGGGGCGCCACGTCGCCGAGGCCAAGGACCTTGCGGCCACCTTCGAGTTCAAGTACTTCTCGGCGATGGCGGCGCTGATCGGCGCTTGGGTCGACGCCAAGGAGGGCAACCCGGCCGCGGCCGCCGATCGCTTCGCGGAACTGCTGCCTCCCTTCTACGCCACCGGCGCCCGGGCCAACGAAACGTACTACGGCCTCCTCTATGCCGATGTGTGCCTCGACGCCGGCCGATTCCAGGAGGGGATCGCCGCGGCCGATCGGTCCCTCGCCGCGGCGGATGAGATCGGCGAAGTCGTGTGGGTTCCGGCCCTGCTGCGCACCAGGGCAAGCCTTCATGCGAGTGTCGACCAGCGGGAGGCCGCTGAGGCCGACCGCCACCGGATGAAGGACGTGGCCGAGGCTCTGGGCGCTCAGGTTTTCCTCGACGAAGCGAGCGACCCGAAGCCATAGCGAGTCGACCTTCCCCATCCGGGTGACACGAGCCGTCACCCCGATCGGTGAGGCGAGGTGCCGGGTGTCGGCGGAGATCACCCTCGGAGCCGGTCGCCGTCGCGGTGATCGACTTCTTGCTCACGGACAACCCGCGACGTGTCGGTTCGCCTCAGCGCGGCGATCTCGAGGGCATCTGGAGCGACCGGCGCGCCCCGCCCGCCGTGGAGACGCAGAAGCCGCCGGCCGGCACCCCTTCCCGGGAACTCCACGCCCGGGTACCGTTCGCGCCCCATGACCGCAGACAACGAGCCCCGGGACGACATCGATGATCTCGAGCGCCGCGTCGTCGGCCTCGCCTGGGATGAGCTCCGGCATGGCCCGATGCATTTCGACGAGTTGCTCGACCTCGTTGGCGACTTCGACGACCTGGACGACCTCGCCGCCCTCACCGAATCCGACCCGGAAACGATCCTCGACGACCTGCTCAACTCCACCGAGGGGATCTGGACGACTCGTCACCGGTATGTCGCCCGGATCGATGTGGCCCTCGACGGGAGCGTCTTCACCCACCGCCTCACCGAGGCGGAACTCCATGGCGGCGAGGTGGCCGCGGTGCCCGATCTGATGGTCGTCGACTGGGCGATCGAGAACGACCCTGCCCTCGAGGGCGGGGGGCTGCTTGAGAAGCGTTTCGGCAGCGAGGAGCGGGGCGGGGACGGGTACGCCCTCGCAGGGCCCGATGGATGGCTCGAGGGGTTTGCCGCCGGGGACCTGATCGGTTTTCGCCGCGTCGGCGACCACATCCGGGTGGAGCGGGTGGAAGGGTCGACCGACGGCGACGAGTCCGATGCCCTCGAGCAGGCCTTCGCCGACGTCGTGGACCGCGACGGGGTGGGGGTGGACATCCCGATCCTTCTCATGGAGGCCATGATGTCGGACGAGGAGCTATCGCTGTTTCGCAACCCGGTGCACCCGATCACCGAGCTCCTCCCTCTCGCCGGCCTGGAGCGTCGCGGGGAACTGGTGGGACCTGCCGGCACCAACTTCGAGGACCAGTTCGTCGTCCACCAGAGGGAGCAATTCGAGTCGCTCTTTCGGAGGATGGACTTCGAGCCATGCTGCCGGCAGGCCTTCGCCCGAGTCCGGGAAGCATGGTCGGACTTCGAGATCGACGGTGATCGGACCGACCGGGCCCCGCTGCTCAAAGCCCTCTCCCACGGGACCGTGGCCCCGGCGCTCGCGGTGTACGCCATGGAGGACGACTTCTACGACACGGCCGGTCTCGACGAGTTCGCCGCCTACCTGGCCGAAGCGGGAGGGTCTGGGGCCGCCGCCGCCGAATTCCTCCGTGGGGTCCATGCCGAGTTCATCGACGACGCCCTCGCCGCCGAGGCACACCACGAGGCGGCGGTCGGCCACGATCCCGGGTACGGCCCAGGGGCCCTGGAGCTGGCCCGCTACCGCCTCGACCGCGGTCGCAACATCGAGGCGCTCCGGCTGCTGCGTCGCAGCGGGGTTCCCGCGGACTCCCCCGACCTGGCGTATCTCGCCCGGCTGATCGAGCGTCGCGGCACCCGACGCAACGATCCCTGCCCGTGCGGGTCGGGGAACAAGTTCAAGGCATGCTGCCTGCTCGAACCCAAGTTGACCACGTCCGAGCGGATCGGCCTCCTCACCCGCCGGGTCATCGATTTCGCCACCGCCGGGAACCGCCGGAAACGGCTCTTCGGACTGGCGTTGTCGGCGGCCGCCGAGGCCGAGGACGACGAGGAGTTGTTCGAGGGCCTCGGCAAGATGATGGACGACCCGTTCATCCTCGATCTCTTCATCTTCGAGGGGGGCGGCCTGGAGGAGTACCTGGAGGTGAGGGGGCCGCTACTCACCGACGAGGACCGCGCCACCCTGGGCGACTGGTCGCGGTCGCGACGGGCCCTCTACGAGGTGGTCGAAGCCCCGCCCGGTGAGGGCATGACCCTACGCGACACTCGGACCGGTGACCGAGAGGACATTGCCGAGGCCCTGGGATCCCAGGGACGCTCCCCCGGTGACCTGCTCCTGGGACGGGTGGTGACGGTTGGCGACACCCGGCAACTGATCGGCAATGTGCTGGAGATCGATCTCAGGCAGCGAGCCTCCCTGCTGCGCCTGCTCGACCGGGTTCCCGACGCCGACGCCCTCGCCGCCTGGTACGGGTCGTGGTCCCACCCGCCCTCCTTCGCCAATCGAGAGGGTGAGCCCCTCGTGTTCTGTGAGGCCGAGTTGATGCCCGTTCCCGACGACGACAGCTGGCCGACCCTCGCCGCGTACCTCGACGATGCCTACCGGGTGGAAGGGCCTGATCGGTGGGTCGAGACGGTCGAGGTCGACGGCGAGGAGCTGCTCCGGGCCACCCTGGTCCGCCACAGCGACAACCTGGTGGTCCGCACCAATTCGGAGGAGCGGATGACCCGGTTGCTGGAGAGCCTCCCCGGGGTCGAGGTGCTCGCCGAGTCACGGGAGCCGGCGAGGTCTTTCGCCCACCTGAGCCACCTGTCGGACGGGCTCCCCGAGACGCCGGCCGAGGAGGTCTCCGAGGAGGAGCGACGCCATCTGGAGGAGTGGATCCGGGAGAAGGAGCGGGCCTGGGTCGACGAGTCCATCCCCGCCCTGGGGGGCCTCACACCGCGTCAGGCCGTCGACGACCCCACCCGCCGCGAGGATCTGCTCCGCCTGCTGCGATCGCTGGAGCGTTGGCCGGACATGCCGACGAACGCCGTGACCTTCGACCCGGCCCGGCTTCGGGCACTCCTGGGGATCGAGTAGGCCCGATCCGCCGGGCAAGGGCTCCTACCCGAACGAGGCCAGCATCACCCCGAACACCGCGGTCATCCCGGTCATGAACGAGGCGGCCACCACCGAATAGTTGCGGAACTGGGCGTGCATGAGGGAATAGAGCCCTTCGAAGCGGTCCTCGAGACGATCAAACCGCTCGTCGAGACCATCGAAGCGGACGGTGAGAAGGGCGACCTCCGAGCGCACCAGACCTATCTGTTCCTGAAGATCAGAGCGCACCAGACCTATCTGTTCCTGAAGATCCGAGCGCACCAGACCTATCTGTTCCTGAAGATCACCCTTGGTGGCGAGTTCGTGCCTCGGAGGAAGATGGGTCATGAGCGTTTCGGCGTGATCGGGGCCGAGGACCTCCTCAAGCCGAGCATACAGCGATCGGAGTTGTGGATCGGTTACAGACACGAGAACCACCTGATTCGACGGGTGATCAAGGTGTCACCTGGGTGTGACACGAAGGGACCTCAAGTTGGACTCACAAGCGCCATCGCGATGCCGTGATGTCACTAGCGCATCCGCCGTGCTTCGATCGCGCCTCTCCACCCAGACCGCTCAGGCGAACCTCGCCGACCCTAGAGGAAGTCCACGAGCACCTTGCCATCCTCGCCCATCGACCACAGGATCGCCCACGATTCACCGCCGGCGTCGAACGTGACGCACCAGAGCGGCGGGTCACGAAACCGGTGCGCTCTCAGCCAAGCTTGGCCAGGGTCTCTCTCGAGAGCGTCGAGGATCCCATCGACCCGGCCCAGCACGCGGCGCATTCGGGCGTCGCCCCGGAGGCTCTCGTACTGCGGGAGGGCGATCCCCGGGCTCAACCACACCTCGGCCATAGATCACCCTCACCCTCATCGTGCCCCATTACCCCGATACCCTCTTGCCGCATTGGCCCCAAAGAAGTAGGGTGACACCGATGTCACCCGACCCACTGTTGGTAGAACTCGACCAGCGGCTCCGCGCCAGCCTGGGGAAGATTGCGAGTCACCGGCGCTACCTGGCAACCGTCGCACCCGATGGCACCATCACCCTGAAGCCGGCAGTGGTGATGACCGAAGCCGAGGCGGCCCTTCTCAGGAACGAAGACCTCATGGAGTCGATCAAGAAGCAACGCGAGGATCCCGGAGCCTATGTGAAGCGGCCCGGGTAGCAGCCTCTCCATCTTCTCTTCACGTGTCAATACCCTTCTGAGCCGGGCGGACTAACCATTCGGGCTCCAAACCGTGCCGATCGGGCAGGGGCATCACACCGAAAGCGAAAACGCCTCCTGGCCGGGGATCTCGGCGAGGATCCTGATCTGTCCGCCGAGGGCCTCGACATAGGCCCGGAGGGTGGACAGTCGCATGTCGGCCTCGTTCTCGACCCGCGAGATCCGCGACTGGTCGGTGCCCATGCGCCCGGCGAGCTCCTCCTAGGTGAAGTCGAGAATGCGCCGCAGCCCGGCGAGGTTGAACTCATGCAGCTCCCCGAGCGCCTTGCGCTTCTCGGCGTCGACCCGCTCCCGATAGCCAGGAGCGGCACGACGGTCACTGGTCAGCTCATCCCACTTCTTCATGGCATCGAGCCAATGACTAGGCCGCAACGCTAAGGCTCTTGCGGTCCCAGCTCGGCGCGTTGGTGGCATCCGTCCGATGGGACTGGATCGGCTCCCCCAGCGAGTCGATCACCGTGCCACCGGCTGCGGTGATCGCCCGGAGGACGATGTCGAAGGCGGCACGCAGCGTCCGTCGGATGTTCTTCGCCTCGACATCCACCGACACCTCGACCTGGCCAGACGCCAGGGAGCCTCCGATAGAGGGATCAAGGACCCCTATCTCAAGTAGTCGCTCCATGACGTCATCAAGATGGGATTCCAACTCGTCGTCGCGTCCGGAGACATGGAACAGCGTGCTGACGGAAATCCGCATCAGAAGTCACCCTCCCAACATGACTGTCGCTCTAACCACTTGCGAAGGTTCTTGGCGTAGTTAGCGCCGGACGGCGTCAAGTGTACCGTCTTGAAGTGCTTCTCCGGGCACGGGCAGTACAGCTTGAAGTAGTCAGAAGGGCGTGCTGCGCGCCATGGCGGCGAGGCCCTCTCGTTGACCATCTGTTTCAGAAATGATATTGTTTCAGATCTCACGAAACAAGACGATAACTGAAACACCACCATGATCAATCGAACTACCGCGGATCGACCCGAGAGCGAACTCCTCGCTGAAGTGGTGCAATCGCTCAAAGAGCGCCTGCCTGCCACATGGTCTTACCGCGAAACCCCGAATAGCCGCCTGCCCCCTCAACTACGGCCCGACATGATGCTCACGCTCGAAGCACCCGACGGCACATCAGTCACTCTCGTCATCGAGGCCAAGACCACGAGCACGACACGCGACCTGGCCAATGCAGCCCAGCAACTATCCCGGTATGTATCGTCAATCGACCAGGGCACGGGCACCTCCGCGATCGGGCTGTTGGCTTCTCCGTACATCTCTCCTACTGCACGCGCCAAGCTCCGGGAACGCGGCATCGGATACGCTGATCTGACCGGAAACCTCTGGCTAACCAGCGCCAGGCCCGCTGTCTTCATCGAGACCCAGGGTGCGGACCGAAACCCCAACCCAGGGAACTCGACCCTAAAGAGCCTCCGGGGTCGGGCAACCGGAGCCGCGCTGCGCGCACTCGTGGACTTCAAGGCGCCCACCGGGCTCCGTGAGCTAGCGGAACGAGCGGACGTAGCACCCGCGACCCTGTCCCGGGTTGCGGGGCTGCTGGAGAATGAGGAGCTCCTCGAACGTGACCGGGATGGCTCGATTGCGTTCGTCGACTGGATCGGCACCCTCAGACGATGGACGCAGGACTACTCGCTGCTCGGATCGAACCGGGCGGCGGAGTACATCGCACCTCGTGGGCTTGATGCAGTCATCCGCGACCTTCAGACGTCCAGTGCGCAGGAGTACGCCCTGTCTGGCACCTATGCGTTGCCGCAAGGCCTCAGAGTCGCTCCCCCGCGACTTGCCCTCGTGTACAGCTCAAATCTCCCCAGCCTCGCTGGAGTCCTCGATATCCGACCCGCCGACCGTGGGGCAAACGTGATCCTGCTCGAGCCATTCGATCAGGTCATCTTCGCGAGGACGCGCCGCGAAGGAGGGTTGGTGCAGGTTGCGTTGACTCAACTGTTCGTTGACCTCGCACCCGGACGTGGACCCGCAGAGGCTGAGGAACTGCTCGCTTGGATGACGGAGAACGAGGATGCCTGGCGTGGCTGATAGCGAGTACGCCGCCGAGGACAAGGCGGTGCTGTTGGCATTGGCGCGACGGTTGGCTCCGCGCGAGTCCTAGCCCCGACCCCGGCTAACTCAGCTCGATCGTGAGTTGCTCATGCTCTGGCAGCCGTTCCTCCGCGACGTATTCGAACAGGTCGGCAACCTTGTCGACCGAGCGGGCACCGAGTTTCTCGAGTTCCGCGTTCCCCGGCCCCTGGCCTGGGCCGCGCCAGACCGCCACGCGCCCGAAGCCTCTTCGCAGCGCTTCCGTCGCCCCCTCCCAGGTCCCACCCTTCAGGCCCGATGCCACCACGAACGTCGCTGATGCCATCGCGTAGACCAGTTTGTTGCGGGCCATCGCCGCCGCCGGAGTGAAGCCAGTCTTGGGATGCTGCTGGGTGACCAAGCATGTGGTGCCTGCGTCGAGCGAGGACCGCACATCGGCGGTCTTGATCTGCCGTTCCAGGCTGTCGGCGAGGACGCCTATTACTGACCCGCCCGCCTGATACGCCGCTGCCATCGCCTGCTGATCGACGCCGCGTGCCGCCCCCGACAGAACTGTCAGGCTTTCTTCGGCCGCGGCGGTAGCAACCTCCCGGGCCACGTCCACCCCGTCGGGCCCCACGTCACGCGACCCGACAATCCCCACCCCCCGCCGACCGAGGAGGTGGTGGTCACCGACCCCGAAAATAACCGGTGGTGCCAGGGAGTCCAGGGTTCTGAGCCGCTCTGGGTAATCCTCATCCGCCGCGGTGATCGCCCAGATGCCACGGGCACTCACCGACTCGAGGTCCACCATCACGTGGGCGGCGTCGGCGACGAGGGTATCGATCCGCGCCCTCCGCTCCGGGTCGAGTCCCATGCGTTCGAGAGCGTCGGGCGAGAACACATCGCATGGCCTGAGGCCAGAGTCGCCGAGAGCCTGCGAGAAGGAGTGCCACTGGCCAGGGGGAAGAGCGGGGCGCTGCGGGTCGCCGAGGCGAGTGGTCAGCACGAGCACGGCCTTGGCGTCGTCTGACAGCTTCATCCGCTTCCCCGTGATGTGTCCGCGAGCGCGAGAGGGTACACGTGACTTACCCCGCTCCTCCCGAGAAGATCGCCGACAACGGTCAGGGTCCACCGTGAATCCACCATGTCGTCCACCAGGAGAACCGGCCCAGCACAGGGCGACACCACTTCGAACACCCCCAGTAGGTTCTTGACCTGCCGGGTCGAGTTCTCCATGGTCTTCTGCGGCCGATTCACCCTCAACTTTCTCACGGCCGGGAGGTATGGCAGACGGAGGCGATCGGCCAAACGAACCGCGAAGTCGCCGACCAGATCACCTGAAGCAAGACCGGGCACCGAGGTCACCCATTCTGGGGCCGGGCGCGGCGACCACCGGCGAATGGATTCCACCGCCGCGATCACGAGGTCGTCAGAGAAGGAACCGTCGCGGTACTTGCCCCGCTCCACCAGGGCGGCCAACCCAGGGTCCCCCCACCGCGTCAACGCCCGCCCCTCGGCAAAGGGACGCCCGATCGTGGTGGTTCCGTTGATCGGGAACGGCCACCGCTTACGAGGTTCGATGGTGGTGGACTCCCCCCGAATGAAGTCGACCGCCGCCTGCGCGAGGCCACCGGGAACTGCGACAGGGAGAACTTCGCCGACGCAGTTGCTGCACCGCCCGCATGGCGCGCTCGAGTCATCGTCGAGGCTGAGACGCAGTTGATGCAGGATGCATCCATCCCCTTCGATGATCTCGCGCATGATCGCCTGTTCGGCACGACGTTGGGCTGTCACGGCCGCAACGCGCTCCCTGGGGTACTGGTACCGCTCGGCCGATCGGTACCACCGCGAACCTTCGCGGTACACCGCCCCCTCCACCTCGAGCACCTTGAGAGCACCGGCGAGGCGGGCCGCCGGGATGTTGACTTGCTCGAGCTGCCGCACCGTAAGGCCATCTGCACCATCGAGAGCCCCCAGGATCTCCGCGACATGCTCCTCCGTGGGGAACGCAGTGCGGATGAAGTAGTCCTGGATGTCGGCGTCTTCTGATCCCGTCATGAGGATGCCGATGGCCGAGTCGACCGCCCTCCCGGCGCGGCCGACCTGCTGGTAGTACGCCACCGGTGAGCCCGGCGACTGGTAGTGGATGACGAACTGGATGAAGGGGTTGTCGTAACCCATCCCAAGTGCCGAGGTGGCCACGACCACCTTCAGCGAGCCATCGCTGAGCCGTCGCTCGATGTCGATCCGCTCCTCGTCAGGGGTCTCGCTCGAATAGGCAACCGCGTCGACCCCCTGGGACCGAAGCCAGCGGGCGACCCGCTGGGCACCTTTGATCGTCAGCGTGTAGACGATTCCCGAGCCTGCAAGGCCTGGAATGGTGCCGGCGAGCCAGGCGAGCCGGTCGGCCGGTGACTCAAGCCCGACAATTTGCAGCCGCAGGCTGGTTCGGTCGAGCGGCCCTCGCACCACCATCAGGTTCTCGCCCAGCTGCTCCCGAACATCCGACACCACCCGATCGTTCGCCGTCGCGGTGGTGCCGAGCACCGCCACCCCCGGGGGCAACAGGGCCACGACATTGGCCAACCGGCGGTAGTCGGGCCGGAAGTCGTGGCCCCAGTCCGAGATGCAGTGGACCTCATCGACCACAAGGAGACCAAGGGACTTCAGGAGATCGGGCAACACTTCCGAGCGGAACTCCGGGTTGTTCAGCCTCTCCGGGGAGATGAAGAGGACGTCGACGCGGCCTTCGGCGATCTCGACAAAGATCGCGTCCCAGTCGTCTCGATTCGTCGAGTTG
The DNA here is from genome assembly GCA_040878325.1 of Acidimicrobiia bacterium. Taxonomy (NCBI): domain Bacteria; kingdom Bacillati; phylum Actinomycetota; class Acidimicrobiia; species Acidimicrobiia bacterium. Next base: position 58,155 of record JBBDMM010000010.1, on the reverse strand, counting down.
ACCGTCTTAGCCGAAAGACCGAGCCGCGCGGCCATTTCGATCTGATTCCGCATCAGTGCGAGAAGCGGCGACACCACGACGGTTGGTCCCATGCCCGCCTCACGCAGCAGACGAGTCGCAACGAAGTACACCGCCGACTTGCCCCACCCCGTGCGCTGGACGACCAAGACCCGGCGCCGCCCGACAACCACCGCTTCGATCGATTCCCACTGCCCGCCACGAAACTCGGCCACATTCGACCCGGTCGCAGACCGGAGCAGCTCAAGGGCTCGGTCGTAGGTCATCCTGGAGGCGTTCGCGTTCGAGTCATCCCTTCGAAGATACGTCCTCGATGCGACACGTTCCGGAATCCCAGAATCCAGGGAGGTGCGCTCCGCCGCCCCTCCGAGGACTCAAAGCGTCTCCACGGTGAGCGGGTCTCGGAGCAGCACTCGTTGATTCGCGCCCATCTCGGCCACCAGGTTCCCCAGATCGACCAGATGAATCGGGATCGAGAGCCGTTTGGTCACCTGCATGGAAAGCCTGCGTAGTGCCACCAACGACTCGCCGGCCGGGACCGTGTCAGCCAACCTCGTCCAGTACGAACCGTCGGCGGCAACGGCGATCGACGCGGGCCACTCGACTCGGACACCCCGGCGCTCAAAGACTTCTGAGGCGATCTTGTCGCTGTTCGCCTCGAGGATGGCGCTGTAGCGGAGCGCCTGAAGCAGTGCCTTAAGGGGAGTGTCAGAGTTCGGGTGCACTTTGAGTTCAATGATCCAGAGACGGGGTTCCTGGACCTCCACCCCGAGAAGGTCGATCTCCCCGACTCCGGCGTCGGCGCGGACGTCTCTCAGCGGCACCTCGTAATCGATGATCTGTACATGGCGATCCCCGACCTGGAGTGGTCGGTCCGCATTGAAGATCGCCTTGGCCAGCACCTTCTCGCTCTTGAAATTGGACGCTCCACCCGCTCCGTCGTGTGTCGCCACCAGATACGGCGCCCTCCTCCGGGGAGCCAGCGACACCGTGTCCCTGTATGCCGCCGCCAGCTCATCTACGTCGACTCCAGCGACTGCTGAGGCCAATCCGTCACGGCGATTCACCTCGGGACGACTGCACAGATCAAGGAGCGGAAGGCTCATCGCCCGTCGAGCCCGTAGCGCGCCGCGAGGTAGTCGAAGTAGCCCGGAATCGGTTCGGCGTATTGTCGCAGCGCCGAGATGAGCCGCTGATAGGTGATCGCCTCGAATGACAGCTCCTCCCCCACCGCTCGCCCGAAGTCCGCGATCTCAGTCTCGAGCGCGTCGGCGATCGGCCCCTCTACCCGATACCACACAAGCCGAAGCGCGAAGCCGTCCGGCTGGTTCTTGGACAAGCCAAGCGCATGCTTCACCAACTGACCGGCCGCCAACCATCGGAACCTCACCAATCCCTCGGCGATGCTTCGCGCCAACGCCTCAGCCCGAGGTAGCCCCCTCCACAGACCGTCGCGATCAAAGTACGAAGGGCGGAAGGTGTTCCTCGCCTCGGCGTACAGCTCGAGAAACTTGCACTCGATCCCGAGTGCCTTTCCGGTCCCAGAGGCAAGTACGTCGAGATGCGGCGCGACACCTCCCAATCCGGTCGGCTGCCGGGCCTCGAACTGCAGGGGCGCCTGGCTCACGTTCCACCCAAGAGCATCGAGTACCGGGCCGGGCGAGCCACGCCAAGGGGAAAAGACGTTGATGGCCAGACAGCTCGAGCTGCGCAGGCTGGTGAGGCGATCGAGTTCTCCCCCGGCACCGGCTGCAAACTCGGCGCGTGTCGTCGGATCAAGCTCGACCTGAAGCGCATCCTCTGGATGCAAGAACCGCGTGCCGCTCGGATCGAGCGCTCGGCCGGCCGCCCAATCGCGCTGACGCGTGATCACGGTGTCGATGACTCGTTGCCCCTCGCCTGAAACCATTGCGGGGACGATACGCCGCGAGCGCGACGGGTTTCACCGACGCGAAGCGTCGAGCACTTCGATCGAGCGTGAGTGTCGAGGTTCGACCGTCCAGCGGAAGAGCTATCGCTGTAACGCACGGACAGCCGCGTTTACCCGGTCCGCAGCTTGATCAGGGTCTTCGTGTTCCCAAATCCGCATCACCCTCCATCCCAATTCGGCGAGCTGCTCGCCCACCCGCCGGTCGCGCTCGACGTTGCGGTCCAACTTCTCCTTCCACCATCGAGTGTTCGCCTTGGGGTCGGTCCCGTGCTCGGGACAGCGATGCCAGAAGCATCCGTCCACGAATACAGCTACCCGGGCCGATATGAAGACGACGTCGGGCCTGGTTCGAGCGACACCTTCGATCGGTCGGTGGAGCCGAAACCGCAGTCCCAGGCGGTGGAGCGCACTCCGTAGGGCGACCTCCTTCGGGGTATCGCGCCGACGAGTCGCCTGCATCCGCTTGAGGGCAGCAGGCGAGCTGGCGGAAGGTCCGCTCACGACCAACAGCTCACCCGCTCAGGAGCTTGCGGAGAAGCGGGTGCTCGAGCATCCAGACGCCGGTCAGTTCTCGCAGTCGCTCCTGATAGTGCTCCATCGGCTTGTACGCGCTTAAATAGGAGAACCCGGATTCTTCAAGGATGGCGCTGACATTGCACCACTTGAAGTCGATCGCCTTCTCAGATCGACCGGCGAGCATCCCTTCTACTAATCGACGGAAGTCGGCCTTCGAGAACCCGATGCCGGCATGCTCTAGCAACACCATGGCCGTGTAGCACTCGAGCGAGGCCCTGATCTCAGTATCCGACCAACTCTCATTCTTGGCCAAGCCCACCCCCTAGGGCCGAAAGCGCAGCTCCATATCCGAGGGGCATAGGGACTGCGTCGCCAATCCACTTGGCAAGAAGGGCCCGCGTCGGTGGCTGGGATGGATTCGGATTGAATGCATAAGTGTCGGGGAACCCTTGGATGCGAGCGGCTTCATGCGCCGTCAAGACGCGACGGCGAGTCGGATGCACGTATCTGCCCCGACCCGGCGACATGAATCCAGTGGTGATTGTCTGGGACGGTGCATCCTTTTGTAGGCGCCCGTAGACGGCCGTATAGGTGGTTCCACCCCTGTGGCTCACCGGGCGCTCCGGCAGTGCCAGGTCGTGCTCATCGTTGTCGAACAGCCAGTCGATCCGGCTCACGTTCTCGGCAGAGAGCCCGGTGACGGCGTCGAGAAGGCTGTCGCTCGTGATGTCCTCGAGATCCCCGATCGCCCACCAAACGGATCTCGGGGAATCCTCCCCCAGCGTGCGAGCGACCGTGTCCAAAGGAATGGGCGGCACCTCGCGCCGCGCGACTAGGAAGTGGCGACGCCTGGTTTGGGGCCAACCCATGTGAGCGGCTGACAGCATCCCAGTCTCGACGTGGTATCCGTTGCGCTCGAATAGGGATCTCGCAATCTCAACGACACGAGTGGAGTCGTTCAGGACCGCCGGGACATTCTCGATAATGCACATCGGCGCGCCGATCGCGACCGCGAATGCCGGCACGGTCAAGTACAGGCTGTTACGAGGATCCTCACGGCGGGTGTGGTTGTTCAGGTTCGAGTGGCCTTGGCACGGTGGTCCTGCCAGGACCAAATCGACCCCGTTGATCGCTTGCGAAAGCCCGCGGTCGGTCAAGTCCGGTGGATATGTGAAATCGGCACCTTCGGGCCGCTTGCGGACGCTGAAGTCGACTAGCCGAGCCACCGAATCAGTCGAACGACGGCGGGTCCCGTGGTTCGCCGCGTACACGACCGTGGCGTTCGGATCCTGATCGACCGCCAGCTCTGAAACCACCGTAACGCCGAGGTCAGAACACAAGGCCTTGAGTCCATTGGCCAAGCCACCGGGTCCACAGAAAAGATCGACGGTGCGCAGCACGCGACTCTCGACGACCCCTGGAACCGGAACGCTGCCCTCGAGGTAGGCGCGCCACCACGCGCCTTTGGGATCGGAGTTTGCCCAGTCGGGAGATGCCACGGATGACGTCGACCGGAGAGCGCCCAATGACAACCGATGCACGACGCGCCCGGCGACCCCCTCAAAGGTCTGCCTACCACCTTGCAGAGCCGAGTAAGTATCCATCACCAGCCGTTCAGTCACTCGGCATCACCCAACCAGAGATCATCGATGAGATCGCGCGCCTCATCGTCATCGTAAAGGTGCAACTCCACGTTCGTCCATGTTCGATTCACCCGGCGCGCTACTTGCCGAACCAAGGGGGTGCTGAGCCTCTCGTCCATCTGGCGAGACGCAAAGGCCCTCGCCACCGGCGGCGCGGTACAGGTTCGCACTCTAAGGATGTGACTGCGCCAGAAGTCCGTGGACTTGGGGATTCCACCAGCCAAACGCGCCCACTCCTGACCGCCGACTGCCGCCGCCCGAAGGTGCATTCGAGTGATGACTGACTCCGTACTGGAGGCAGCGTCCACATATCTCAGGTGGTTCTCACGCTCGAACGCTTCTGCCTCGCGCCACTTGATGAATGGCCAGAAGTACTTGAGGGCGAGGAACCGCCAGAAGCCCCGGTCATCCCGAATCTCGATCGGAACCGCCGCCAACGCGTCGTGAATGAGCACGCAGTAACGGCCCTCGAACATGTCCTTGTCGGAATCACCGGCGGACGTCATCTCGGCGAGAATCAGCGCCGCAGCCCGCTCAATCGGGCCGAGGTCGACCTCAGGGCCAACGCCCACCCAGTCGGCAAACGCCTCGATCGCAGGGGACGTCCCCTGCAAGAGCTGCCGAGCGAGCTCTGCGCACTTCGTTCCGGTCAGGACGGGGTAGGTCATGAGTCCCCGTCCTTCAGGACATTTACAAATCCGCTTGCCACATCGACGAAGTGCTCGGCTCTGGCGATGACGTACTCGGGGTCGTTGCGGACCATCACCAGAAGGGTTTGCCGATCGCCATCCAAGGCTTTTGGACCGGCGGCGAGCCGGATGACGCTACCGAGGAGACTCTCGCGAACATCGTCGTAGGCGACCGTCTCAAGATCCGGCTGACCTGCGGCGCGACGAACCACCGCGGCCACGAAGTCCTGGGCTAGCTGAAGCTGGATCGCTTTGCTCGCAGCCGACGTCCGACGAACGCTTAGCTGCGCGAGGATGTCTTCGTCGACGTAGAAGACTGGCTGTTCCTGCTCACGGTAGGGCTCGAGGAGATCGTGATCCCCGAACTGCAAATATCGAAGCGTGCGAGCCGGAAGGCCCAGTTGCTGTCGGAGCTCACCGGTCAGCGGAGTGGGCGGAAGCAGGGCTGGCGCGAGGTGCGTGTCGATTCGGAAACTGACCCGCGAGAGCCAGGTTCCTTTCTTCGACGGCTTCAGGGGCCGAGCATCGACGGCCTCCGAAAGCAGGAGATACACGTCGACACCGAATCCGTTGAACGGAGTGCGAAACGGGTCAGGACGTGGGTCAGCGGCGAGGTCGACAACGCGATCCAGACGATCGAGCTCCACAAGCGAAACATTGAGCACCACCTGCGACAGCTTCAGAAAGCCGCTCATCGCAACCGCAGCGAGACTCACAGACTCAGGGGCTATACCCGCCGCAACGCATGCCTCTAGGAGTCCAGCGCGGAAGGCCTCGAACTGGCCCTCGGGCACCCACTCCAGCGATACGGGCCTTATCAGGAACTCATGGATCTCTATGTCAGCTGCTAAACTTGAGTTGGGTTCACACGGTTCCTGGCCGAAGTAAAGGGTCGTGTGATCCAAGCACCGCTCAAGGGCATCAAGACCGACGAAGGGGCGGACCGTCCTGGTCTCTCTACTCATTCGGTAGCTATTCCCGAGTGAGCAACCTTTGTGATCTCGGCATTGGCAAATAGCCGTCCGGACCACCGGGGGTCATAGGGTTCCGAGCAGAAGCCGATCGCGATCGTGCTCTCGCGATCAAGCCTGGCACGGTACACCCCAGGCCCAACGGCGACGGCACCGTCGGGCGCTGAAAGGGTTAGGTCCGCCGACGCCCCGACGCGGCCATCTTCGATGAACTTGTAGGAGATCGACACCTCTACATCCGCCGATTCCCCGTCGTAATGGTCCGACAATGAGAACGTCGCGGTGCCCTCCATTTCGATCAATCCGTTTGAGGACTCCCTGGGGCCCTGCCTGAGATGAATCGAAATCTCGCGCACCTCGGGTACAGGCTGTCGAGTTCCCTTCCCTGCACCCGACATGACTCGCCGCATGATCTCATTGAAGAACGGAAGGTTCAGATCCTCGGGTGGGGGCACTGCCGGCTTGAGGCGACCGCGATGGTTGTTGACCGCAGAGCGAATTCGCTTGATGACATGGTCTGCCAAAGTCGCCGCATAGGGGTCGACCTCCCCGTCGCTTGGCTTGGTTCTCCAGGAATCGTGGGCCTTGGGCTCAGTTCGCCTCAACAGGTCGTCTATCTCGGAAGAAGCACTGAACGCCCCACGCAGATAGGGCGGACTCTGCCCAGCCACAAAGTACTCAACGACCATGCGGGGTCCCCTGGTCAGCGCAACGAGACTCTTTTGGCTGACCTCTTCGTCCTCGGGCCCGACCTGCGCGTCCGCGTAGGACCAGCCCGAAAGATCCGCGACCAAGCCCAGGTTCCCGACGGCGTCGAAACGTTCGCCATCTGGGGATGCGGCGCTCGGGCCTGACAGCTCGCTCGCCCACTCGTCGCGGCGAGCGTCTCGGCGTCCGACCGCCAGTTCCCACGCATCGATGAACGACCGCAGGGTCTCGTCCTGCATCGGGCGCGGCGGGTGGGACGACCCGTCTGCACCGGTGATATCGATGATGAAGTCGCCCTCGTGCAGGGCCGGCCACCATGATCGCTCGATGGCCCGCCTCAGATCCTCCGGCCCAACCGTTGGATCGATGAGGAGGAAGGATGTGCCGAGCCCAGCGACCTCATCACTACTTCTCGCGGTGAAGCCCATCGAGGCGGCGACGCTGTCTGCCTCATCATCGATATGGGGCTCGATTAGGCCACCTCTTCCGGTGCTGAGGCTTCCAATCCCGGTGAAATTGGCACCGCCGATGTCGTGCTGGCCCCAATACGTCATCCCCAAAAGCCGCCGGGTAACACCGGGGTCATCCTGCCGCTCGGCGAAGCAGCTGTACGCGATCACAGACCGTATCCGGGACCCGTTGATCAATCCGGCTTTCCCATACCCATATGACCCACCAGCGCCAGCCAACTTCTCGGTATACCCGAGGCTGACGAGAGCCAGATACATGTGTGACTTGTTCTGGGTCCACGGCCCATACATCCCGGTGGCACCGTGCTCAAGGATCCTCAGCACGCTCAGGGGGGCCCCCGAGTCATCGAGTTGATCAAGGCAGTCGTGCTGGCCCAGTCCAATCGACCGGCGATCGATCTGCCCGACCCGGTCGGCCAGGCCTGCCAGGTCGAGCGCCTCGATTAGCGCGCGTTTCTCATCACCGATCAAGTCGGCGAATTCGAAGGTGATCGAGAACTGATGATCCGCCGAGGGGCCTAGCTGCTCCTTGAGCTCGATCGCTGCGTCCCAGGAGTTCTGGATCACTTCGCGGGCAAGCAGAGTGGCGGCAGCAGGTGGTGCATCTTGAGCGAAGACGCCGGGCTGCTTGGGCTCCTCGTGTCGGAACAGTTTCGCGATATCGCCAGATAGACCGATCTTCCCAGCATCGGTCTGATCCCATAGCCAGTTCAAACTGTGTCCTCCCGCGCCGGGCCGCACAATAGACAGGCCGACCGGCGCGATGCCGGGGCTGGCGATTGCGGGTGGAGATCGAGGACTTTGCGACTTGGTCTAGCGTGTTGCAGGGGCGACCTCCTTGTTCATGACCTTATCGACGGCCTTGTAGGCAGGATTCAGGGAGTGCTTGATTAATGAGAGATCGACGGCAGCAAGCGATTCGGCGTCACCCCTTTTGACGCCTCCCATGATCGCTATCGACGTTGCCATATGGAACCGGTAGTTGCTTCGCTGCGTATTGGGAAATCTCGAGTCACGGAACCCCACCGTCCCTCAAGCGCCACCCCAATCGATCCCGGAGATCTCCGACAGGGTACGGGGGGCGCTCACGATCCTCTTGCGCCGGGCGACTGCGCGATTGCCCACAATCCGGAGCCTGTCAATGATCTCATCAAACTCCGCCGCCTCCTTGCCCGGAACGGCACGAAGGTCGGAGCGAAGGGCCCGGCGCGCTATGTCGCTAGACGCATGGTGCCAGCCGCCCCTCCACGTGATGTACTCAGATCTGCTGAGCGCGTTACGGAGTGACGCAAGTGAAAAACGGTATCCAAGCTGCTTGAGGATGAACGCCAGGCTGTCAACGTGGAGGGTCCCGACCGCGGCCAACACGAGTCTGGATACTTCCTCAAGATTGCGTGCTCCCGGCAGCGGGCCATGCCTGTAGAGGCCGTAAACGCCACGGCCTGTCCACACGAAACGCTTGTCGGCAGCCAGAACGGCGGTCGCCGTCATGTCACCAGCGAAGGTGTCGAAGTCCGCCTTGGCGATTCGCAAGATGTCGTAGCGAGGCAGCGGGTCCTGCGCTGTGCATAACACCGAGTAGAACACTTCGGCGAGACTCTTCGTTCTCGGGCCCTCGCACCTACAGCCGCCGGCCGCCACCTCCCATGGTGCGAGTATCGATCGGCACTTGCGGCACTTTGATAGAAGCGTCACGCGACCCTCCCGAGTCCGCGTGCCCCTTCTTCGAGCAAGAGGTCGAAACGTTCAGGAACTTTGTCATCCCACCAGCCCCATGCTCGATCCGAGTGGTGAGCCCACACGTCGAGTCGGTGCCGAAGATCTGGGGCCGCTGGCACAGGAGGAATCCGCCACGATCCATCTGGCTGTTGGGCGAGGACCGTACCGAGGGGCCGGATGAGGCTCGTCATCGTCTTGTGGTCAATCGCGCTGACGGGCTCCAGATCGCCAGGTCTCCAAACCAAGCGAGTGTCCAGTACGGTCGGAATCGGCCACCGGTCGGGAGTCACGACCACGATGCCGTGCTGGGCCGCATAGATGCGCATTGCCTCGGTTACCCGACCGGTGCCACCGAACACCCTGATAACAGGGACATCCGGCGGTCGTGGCCCCGAGAGCCAATAATCATCCGTCGCCGCCTTGAAACGCAACAAGTCGTTCTTTGGGATGGTTCCCCTGTACGCCTTCCATTCCCCGACGACCATCGCCTCGGCGCAACGGGTTTGCTCATCGAGTTGGTGGTACAGACCGGACACACTATGGCGCCCGAGTACGCGAAAGCCCTGAGCCGTAGGCAGTCCCGAAGCGTCCAGATGGTGTCGCACGCGTCTCTCAAAGGCGTGGCCTTCACCGGCCTGTCCAGCGGCGACATGCGCATGGCCCAGAAGGAACAAGTCCCTACACAACACGGCCAAGCTCACCGCGGTCAACCCGAACTCCAGTCCGGCGCGCCGGTTGGGCCCGCGAGGCTCGGCCGATCGTCAGCGTCGTCCTCGTCAGGTCCAAGGGCGTCGAGGTACTGGGCGACAATGTGGCCATCGATGACTTCGACGTTCTCTCCGGCGGCGTACTCGAATATTCCATGTGCTTTCCGGAGGATGTCCCTCGGCTTGCGATTCGAGCGCGCGAACATCGCATCAACGGCATCCTGGGTCATCGGGTGGAGATCGCCTGAACTCCTCTCACTGTCCGGTTTGCGCGCGGCATCTAGGTAGGTTCGGAGCAGCCCGGTGGCTTCTGCCACGGATTTCAACACCTCAAGGACCACAACACGGTGCCTATTGGCGAGTTCGTTCGGCTCGAAACTCGGGAGATCGGCCAACTGCCATGCCGACCCGATGACGAGCGCCGCACGGGGATGCATCGTCACGACGACGGCCAGCATGTCGGCCATTGGAAGCGTCTCGAGAATGACATCGCGGAACCGTTCGGTCTCAAGGTCACGCTTCGATTTCGCGGTCGTCGTCGACGCGAGGTCCTCCAATTGGTCGCAGCAAAGAAGCACATGCTTCATCCCGGCTGCTGATGCAAACAAGAGAAACGTCGACAGGAAGTTCGCACCGCTGCGAGTTCGTGTTGCCGGCTTGACCTGATCGAGGTAGTCGATTGCAAGCGACGGCTCGTCCGCGCACAAGGCCCTCACCAACTTCTCGTCAGGTGGGCCGAGCGTGCGTCCGCGCAACTTGCGTTGCTCCGCAAGAACGAGGTTGACCAATTCGGAGGGTTCGTCCGAGCCCGCGATAGCAGCAAGACGATTCCTCAGCCGCACGGCCAGCGTTGGCACATCATCTTCCGTCTTGAAGTCGACGGCATACTCAACGGCGGTGAAGAGGGCTGCAGCGAGACTACGGATCTGCGTCGTGTCGAAGCTCGTGAGCAGCCCGCAGATGGGTGCCTCTGCCGCGTCGCTCTCATCGAGGCCACACGACAGATACGCGGACTGACCGAAGTCTTCATTCAACGACCATGCGAGGTGCTGCATCAGCGCGGACTTCCCGAAGCCACGCGCTTCAGAGTCGGCACCCCCCAATCCCATCGACCAGAGAAACCCAAATCGGAGACCTGAGAACGCCGCGCCGAGTACAAACTTCTCGACCGCTTCCGTGTACTTGACGCCGTTCACTTGATCGTCGTACAGCAGGCCATTCTCACGACGATCCAGGCCGCCGAGCCGAACAATTCCGCTCGTGGGGAAGGGGTTGTCGGTGAGCTTCCAGTTGCGCCGGAGCCAGACGGTGCCAGCGGTTCGTGGTGTGTTGTGTGTCATTTCTTCTCCTTTTGGTCCGCGACCACGGTCATAACGTTGTACACACGGAGTTGTCCGGCTGCGGTCGGTATCACGAGCGGTCTGGTTGAGCCGGGCACGGCCCCGAGGCTCGCCCGGTCGAGGTGGATCTTGTACCCGACATCAGCATGTCCGCCGTGGACAAGCTCCGAAATCGCCTTGTCCCACTCCGTGTCACTGATCCTCATCCGCCAGCAAACAGCAGCGCGCAACTCCCACACGGGCGCATACATCGCTGCACCTGGCAGGCTTCGCCGCTCGTTCCAGGCTTCGATGGTGGCTCTTAGCACTCCCCCGCGGATCTCAGAGCCAACGCGCCGCGCGATCGCCGTTCCAACGCCTGCCGACAAGACCGATGAGGTCGCCCAGAAGCGCAGGGCGTACGGCTCAGGAGCGTGGTATGTGAAGTCCGCAAGGCCGAGAAATTTCGTCCAACGCCTCAGCAGCTCCATGCTGACGTAGTCGAGTCGAACGCCCGCCCCAGCGAAGGCGCACTTCGTCGCCGCTTCCTCACAAGTCTTGAGGAACCCGCGGCGTGTCTGGGGCTTGCCACGAGCCTCACGGCGCTGTGCGATTCGGGTCACATACGATCGAATTGACTCCTCGATCCGAGAGGGTGGAACGGACCAGCCGACAGAACCGGCCGCGACAGCGGCTTGAGTCACGCTGATCAAGTTGTCCAGATAGACCGCCTCGTGCTCATGTCGGTCCCACCGGAGCAGTGGCACCGTCATCGAAGGTGCGGTGGAGTCCTCGCGGGCACCGACCGCTCGGAGGAATCCTTCAAACTGTGGATGAACGTCGAGGAGCAACCCCACCAGATGGTCGTAAGCGGCACGCCTGTTAGCGCGTAACAGAGCGACCCATTGCTCCCCGGCTGGGCGCAGGTTGAACCTGTCGGCGAGGTGCAGATAGGCGGAGCGCGGCGTTGAGGGCAGGCTCTGAGATGGCTTCTCGATCCATCCCAATCGAACTCCCTCCTTGAGGACGTCGACCACGTTGTGGACATACTGGGTTGCGTCGGCTCGGACCCCCTCCCACTTCTTCTCCGAGAACGAGCCTTCGAAGTCCGCCGCGCGCTCAAGATCACGCGCCCAATCAACAAGGGCTATGCGGACTTCTCCGAATGTCGCCCCTCGTGACAGGGCCTCCATCGCCGCCTCAAGGTATGAAAGGTCCTGCAGCCGGGGAATCCCCGAACCTCCGACGCTCATGCGGCCTCCTCGAGGCGTTGCCCAGGGGCCGCTCGCCGATATGGCTGGGAGCGGCCGGCTGCCGACTCGAGACTATCGGCCCGGCTGGCATGCCACCTCCGGCAGCTACGGCGCTCAAAGATGGTGATGACCGCGTCTTCGCGGATCAGCAAGCAGACTCCCGGCAGAGTGTGCGGGTACGCGAAGCGGATGCCGGCCGCGGGCGCCACGGGCGTCCACCATCTCGGACGGGTGCGGATCGTTGCCGAGGCGGCGGCCTCCCGGATGCGTCGGGCAGCCTCGGCCGCTGTCACTGGTGCAACTCGTTCCTGAAATCTCTGGATTGCGTGGCGGGTGGGGAACACGACCTGTACCTCCTTGCGATTCGTTGACACGCAAAGGATTGCACATTCAGCTGCTCGGATCTTCGTGACAATCGCTCTCATGGGGGATGAGAGCAACAATCACAATGATATTAGTCCGCAATCTCAGTAGATGAGCCAATCTGGCACGGGGCGGAACCCACCGTCGTATTGACCGAGCAGCTTGGCCGAGTAGTCGTTCTCGCTGTGGGTGTACTGATCTCGGGGCTCCTCCCCCGGGTGCTGCAGTCCCCGCCCTTTGGTCCTTCCCCTGCTCAGGACAGAACACCACCGGTGGTAGACACCCCACCTCCCACCCCCACCACCTCGTACACCCGTTCCGGTTCGCTCATGTCCTTCAAGGGGCGCTCGCCCAGGTCGCGCAGGGTCACCGTGTTCGGCAGGGACTCCCGGGATAGTTCCCGGGTGGCCGCTGATACCAGCGTCTGGCCTCCGACGGCGATGGCGCGGAGGCGGGCGCAGCGGTTGACGGTCTGGCCGAAGTAGTCGCGCTCACGCAACTCGGCCTCGCCGGTGTGGAGGGCGGCGCGGATCGAGACGGGGCGGGGTGTAGGCCATTGGTGGGTGCGCAGCGCCTCCTGCAGCGCCAGCGCCGTCACGATCGCCCCCGCCGCATCGGTGAACACCGAGAAGGTGCTGTCGCCCTCACCCCTCCACTTGATGAGCATGCCTCCCCCACCCGTCACCGTCTGCCGCACCAGCAGGTCGTGGTCTCGCAGCGCCAGCCCCATGGCATCCGGATCCTCCTCCCATAGCCGGGTGGAGCCTTCGATGTCGGTCATCAAGAAGGTGACGATCCCCGTGGGGAGGGGGGCGGCGTCGAGCAGCCCCCGCAGCGTCACCGCTGCATGGGAGGCCAGGTCGGACAGCAGCCGGCTGTCATCGGCCGCCAACTCCTCGCCCGGGGCGACGTAAACGGAGATCGCCCCGAGCAGGTCATCTTGATGGGTCAGCGCGAAGCCGTGCCCCCCGCCGAGGCGGGCCGGGGGCTCGCCCGCCTCGAGCGGCACCGCCGCCGGCAACAGACCCTCGTCGGGGAAGGCGGCGGCGGGGCGTAGTTCGACCCCGTTCGACAGCCACACCATCGCCCGGCGGGCGGCGGTGGCCTCGGTGGCCAACCGGGCGATCTGGGGAAGCACCTCTTCGAGCGAGCCGCCGCCCACGCCGGCGAGAGCCTCATAGGGGGTGCGGCGCTTCCCGTACACGAGGCGGTTGGCGAGGCCCCGAGCCCGTTCCCGCAGCGGGTGGAACGCCAGCGCCACCAGCGCGGTGGCCACGACGGGCAGGTTGAAGTCGAGTTGCTCCGGAGACGGGCCCCACAGATCGACGAGGGCGCCGATGCCGACCACGGCTGCCACGTAGGCGGCGGTGAGGGTGGCCACGAGGATGGCGTAGGCCACGGTGCGGCTGATGATGCGGTCGATGTCGTACAGCCCGTAGCGAAAGATCGAGATACCGGCCGCCGCCGGCAGCCCAAGCCAGACTGCGGCTTCGATCACGCTGTAGGCGGCAGCGGGCACCGGCAACCCGAGCAGGTCGATCGCTACCACGTCGACCAACACGATGAACCCCACTAGAGCCCCGATGGCAAGAAGCAGCCACTTCAGCTGCTGTCGCTCGACCCCGCGAGCCCGGCGGAGGCGTATACCCAACGAGACCAAGCCGGCGAGGACGACTCCGAGGAGACCCACACCGAGAATCGCCCCCGGCAGGGAGGACTCCGGATTATCGATGCCCGCAATGCCGATCGGGTTGTCCACCGTGCGCACACAATCTTCCCCGTCAGACGCCCACTCGGCGCACACTTGATCGTGGAAGATCCAGAGGAACGCGAAGCAGGCGTATAACCCCAGGGCGGCATAGAGAACCCGTCGCCAGCGAGGGGACAAGGTCCGCCCCGAGGGAAAGAGCATGGGGACTATGGCGACCGTGAGGAACATGAAAGTAACCCAGCCGAAGCCGCCGAACAGCTCGCCGACGCCCCCCTCCGGCGCAAACCCCGCCATCAGGCCGCTGACGCCCATGCCCGCGAAGACCCACCCGATCGGGTTCCCGGGCCGCCGCCACAGCACCAGGGCTCCGAGCAGGCAGAAAGCCACCATGACCAGCCAGATGGCCCCGAACAACTCGCCCTTGAAGAAAGGCAAAGACACGCCCCCCATCGCCACGGCGAAGACGACGACGGCGGCAATCGAATGGAGACGGCGCCGGACCCCGGTGACGGTCACGCCGGGAACGGTAGTTTCAAGACTCGACAGGCCGCACGCGGTCCGCCGAGATCCAAGCGACCTCACTCCCCCGGGCCCTGGGGCGAGGCCGACGGAGGCCCGACCGCTGGCTCAGGGCGAGATCGGCCTCATCGCACTGACCGCCACCAAGTACCCGCTGGCGTCGTAGGCGGCGACGCTCCAGGTCATCCCCGCGGATACGCTCGGGCCGGAGAAGGCCGGGTCGATCAGGGGTTCACCGCCCACCGGGATGCTGGTACCGGTGGCCCACCCTGCCCAGTAGATGCTGCCGCCCGGTGCGTTGAGCGCCACCTCGTAGCCGACGGCGCCGTCGACCGCCTCCCACTCCAGGATGGGGCGGATGCCCACCCCGCTGGTCGCCGTGAGCAGGGTGATCTCCTGCAGGCCGAGCACGGCGGGCAGGTTTGCCGCGGGCTCGTCCCCGGGCTCGTCGCCCGCGGTGCTCGTGCTCGTCGTCGCCGCGGTGGTGCCGGCGGTTCCGGGGAAGGTCGTCGCCCCGTCGTCCCCGCAGCCCGATAGCAGCGCCGCCACCAGCACCAGGGCGCCGAGGCGGGTCATGCCGAGGCCCATCCGGTCGCCGGCCTCGTCTCCCCGCCCAGGGTGTAGTCCCAGCCCATGCGCGCCCCCCGGGTCACCATCAGGGTCACGTCGGGGTCGTCGGTGAGGCAGGGCGCCACCTCGCTGCACGGGTTGCCGGCGGCGTCGGTGCCGTCGGTCACCGCATTCGCCTGAAGAATCTCCTCGGCCTCGAGGCGGAGCATCTCCTCGGTGGTGACGGCGGTCTCGGGGAACGGCGATCCTTCGCCGATCGCCCCGGTGGCGGCGGCGACCCGCGTGAGTACGTCTACCCGGTACGCCGAGGCGTCGCTCTGTGAGAGGATCGCCTGGATCGACATGGCGATGAACCCGGCGATCCCGCTCTCCCATTCCTCGATCTGATCCTCACCGATCAACTCCCGGGCGCACTCCTTGAGGTTCTGGAATTTGTTGAGGGTCTCTACCGCACTCACCATCCGAGCCATCAGGGCCTCCGTGTTGACAGCGGGGAGGCCACCAACGTCCGAGGTGGCGCCCGTACCGGGGCCGAAGAGCGTGTCGCCCCAGTCGCGGAACCAGTCCCCCAAAGCCTCCTGCAGCTCATCGATCTGGTCCTGGGTGACCCGGTCGACCTCGAACGCCGTGAACGAGCCCTGGCGGACCCGGGGGGTCAGCCCCGCCGCCGAGACGTTGCTGATGAACACCTCGCCCCCCCAGCTACCCGAGGCGACCCCGCAATGGAGGCGTTCGATCTCCAGCTCGGTTGGGGGAACCAGGCCGGAGACGTCGACGTCCTGGGTCACCGACGTCGAGCCCGTCTCGACCACCACGGTCACCGTGCCCCCGGTGAGGTGGAGCACCGGCACCTCCGCGGTTCCCAGCACGTTGCCGAAGCCGGTGAAGGTTCCGCGGCCAGTGGCCGCCAGCCCGGGGCCGCTGAGTTCGGCACCGGCGCTGCCGGACAACGCGTAGAGGCCGGTGACCTCCTCGGCGATGACCTCGAGATGGAAGTCGCCGATCTGGTAGCCGTCCACCGAAACGCGCCCCTCCTCCCCGACCTCCCCGCTCAGCCCGGCCATGAAGGTGAGCGTCCCCGACCACTCCCCCTCGGTGAGCCGCAGGGGCTCGTGGCCGGCGACGGCGGCGGGCACCGCCGCTGCCAGCAGACCGAGGACGGTGAGCAGCAGGGCCGCGCGGCGAGACATGGATCGGGAGTCTACGAAAACGAGGGCCTCGATGCCCGTGAAAGGGACGAGGCCAGTTCGAGCGAAGCCCGCCGCCGTCTTCCCCAGCAGTCTCGCGAAGCGGCGGCCCTCGCTGTGAGTGTCGGGCCCATCCCCCCGGTGCGTTCGGCATGGTCGTTCGTCGCCCGTCGACAATCGTCGGGCGAGCCGTTGGCGTCGACCGAACCCGGACAGGAACCACCTACGACTAACCTCGGCTTGTCGCTCGCCCGAGGGGGTGGAATGCCCGATCTCGTTGCTCAGGGGCGGGAAGCCATCAAGAGGCACGACTGGGACGAGGCCCGTGAGGCGCTCTCGAAGGCCGATCACGATGAGGGCCTCAGCCCCGATGACCTCGTGGCGCTCGGCGATGCCCTGTGGTGGAGCGCTCACACCGACGAGGCGGTCGCCACCTTCGAACGCGCCTACTCCGCGTTCATCGCCGAGGAGCGTCCCACCGACGCGGCGGCGGTAGCCGCCCTGCTCTCCTACCTCGCTTTCCGCCGGCTCAAGGAGTCGGTCGGCGCCGGCTGGATGGCTCGCGCCGAGAGTCTCGTCGAGGGCCAACCCGAATCGACGGGGCACGGCTGGGTGAAGCTGCTCCACGCCGCCGGCGCCCTGATCATGGGGAGCGACTTCGAGCGGGGCATCGAGGCCGCCGAGGAGGCCATCGCGATCGCCCGACGCCAGGGGGTCCGCGGGCTGCAGTCGATGGCGATGAGCTTCAAGGGCTACGGCCTGATCGAAGGCGGCGACTGGCGCGAGGGGATCCGGGTCATCGACGAGGCCGCGGTGATGGCGATGTCCCAGGAGGAGGATCTCCGCGCCACCAGCGACGTCTACTGCAACACCATCGCCGCCTGCCGCAACCTCGCCGATTACCGCCGGGCTGGCGAGTGGACCGAGGAGGCCGAACGGTGGATGCGCACCCATTCGGTGGGCGGCTACCCCGGCGTATGCCAGGTCCATCGCGCCGAGTTGAAGCGGCTCCACGGGTCCTGGCCGGAGGCCGAGCGGGAAGCCCGGACCGCCTGCGCCGAGCTGGAACGGTTCCGGCTCAACGATGCAATCGGCTCCGCCCACTATGAGATCGGCGAGGTGAGGCGTCGCATGGGCGACATCGAGGGAGCGGAGCAGGCCTACATGGAGGCATACGAGCGAGGCCATTCCGCCCAGCCCGGGTATGCCCTGCTCATGCGCGACCAGGGCAAGCTCGAAGAGGCGGAGCGGGCCATCGTCGGGGCGCTCAGCGCCGTCGGCGGTGCTGAGACCACCGCGGCCCTGCGCCGCGCCTCGCTGTTGCCGGCCCGGGTGGAGATCGCCCTGGCGGCGGGCGACCTCGAGACCGCCCGGGCAGAGGTCGCCACGCTGGAGAGGTTGACGGAACCCTTCGAGAGCCCGGCGTGGCGGGCGACGGCGCTCACCTGCCGGGGATCGGTGCAGCTCCACGATGACGAGCCTGGCGCCGCCACGGAGTCGCTCGGGCAGGCGTGGCGGTTGTGGCAGGAGATCGACCTGCCGTACGAGGCCGCCCTCGCCCGCACCATGCTGGGGCGGGCACGCCGTGCCGCCGGTGACGAGACCGGGGCGATGCTCGAATTCCGCTCGGCCCGCTCGACCTTCGAGCAGTTGGGAGCCGCCGCCGATCTTCGCGGCCTCGACAACCTGGGTGCCACGGTCGGCATCCAGACGCAGGAGTCGACCCGCCGCCGGGTCCTCAAGACCTTCGTCTTCAGTGACATCGTCACCTCCACCGACCTGATCGGACTCATCGGCGATGCCGCCTGGGAGGAACTGCTCACCTGGCACGACCGGGTGCTGCGTCACGAGATCGAGAGCGCCGGTGGCGAGGTGGTGCGGCACACCGGGGACGGGTTCTTTGCATCGTTCGACGACGCCCGGAAGGCCATCGACAGCGCCGTCGCCATCCAGCGACGGCTGGCGGCTCACCGTCGCGAGCACGGATTCGCCCCGTCGGTGCGCATCGGAATGCATCTTGCCGAGGCCACCCGCCAGGGGACAGACTACTCGGGGCACGGGGTCCACGCCGCCGCCCGGGTGGGATCCCTGGCGGGGGGCGATGAGATCCTCGCCTCGGCCGACACGGTGGAAGCGGCGGGAACCATCCCCTTCCCGTTGAGTGAGGCCCGTACCGTCGACCTCAAGGGGATCGCCGACCCGATCGGCGTCCACGTCGTCGACTGGCACTGATCCGCGGGCATCAACGGTCGCCGGGCCGGGGTCAGCCCCGATATCCGCCCATCTCGTTGGCCAGCACCCAGGCCACCACTGCCCCGGCGCCACGGTAGGGGCGGAACCTCCCGCTACGGCAGTTCCACCACTAGCCCCGCGACCTCTCGGTCGATCACTGTGATCGGAGTCGCCTCTGCGAGCGAACGCACAAGACCGGCCTCGCTGTAATAGCCGAGAAACACCTCGTCGGGGTAGGAAGAACACGGAAAGCCCGGCTGGCCGCAGTGGGTGTAGAAGGAAATGACATACCGATCGGCCGGGAGATCCAGGATGAACTCACCGTTGATCCTGGCATTGGCGTCGCCGTACCCGCCGGCGTCTCCGTGGGCGAACACGAAGACGTCGGCGACGTCGATGGCCTGGCTCTCGACCCTTCCACTGATGGATGGCCCGCAGTCAGTGGGCGGGCCGACGCCCACGGAGTCGACACCGAGCTCCATGGTGGCGGCCTCGAATCCAACGAATCCCACCCAAGTGCCCCAGCGAGCGTGGCAGAGCACGTACTCGCCGTGGACCCAAACCCCGGAACCATCGGGGTCAAGGGCTGCCCCGAAGTAGTCGCCGTACTTGTTACGGCCCAGCGCGTCGAGCTGATTCTGGCTCGCCTCTCCCCGCTTGAGCACCGCGTGCGGGCGCAGCTCCCCGGGCGGGTCGTCGGCAAGCCGTCCCGTGTACAACGCCGAGGGATACATATCGGGACTCGACTGGGCGAACACCACCACTAGATTGCCTTCGTCATCGACCTCAAGGGCCGGGTAAGAGAGCCATGCGCCCGGCACCTCAAGGAAGTACTCCTCGACCTGGTCGACCTGGTCGGGAAAGTCGCGAACGTCGAGCCGGACGATCTTGATGGCCGAGCGCAGGTCGTTCGGCGGTGCCACGGCAACCACCCTGGCCACCCACAGATACCCGCTCTGGTATACGGGACGGTCGGAGATCCACGCCTGGTCGATCAGCACCGCCGGAGCGTCACCGGGCTGCTCGGCGTCGACGGGTCGCTCGCACTCTCCAGGGAGTTCGACGGTTCGAACCGTGAGGTCGGGGTCACCCGGCGGGCCGGAGATGGCGAACAACACGAGGTCGCAGGTGCCCTCGCCGACGACGCCGGCGAGAAAGAACGGCGCGGCGGCATCGGCGGGATTCGAGTACTTCGCCGGGAGCAGATTCTGAGTGAACGCACCCGGGCCCCAGGCTCCCTTCTCAAGCGGGAAGTCTCGCCACGAGGTGACGGGGCCGCCGGCGAGGAGGACCTCCTTGTCGAGGACCCTGATTAGCTGGTACTCGGTTCGCTCGTCGGAGAAGCGCTCCATCTGGACCCCGATCACGACATAGGGACCGTTGACAGCCAGTGCCGGGTAGTCCGGGAAATGCGCCTTGTCGTGGGGTCCCTCACTGGTCAGCCGGAGCCGTGCGTCAAGGTCGAATGAGTTCCAATCGGCGCTGCCGAGCGAACCGGGGCTCTCCGTCTTCGACACCAATAGGTGGAGCGTCGACAGACAATCGTCTGGCGGACAGTTCAGTTCGAAACCCTGTACGACCACGAAGAACCTCCGACTTGTGTGGTCGAATACCAATCGGGGGTCGCCCACGGCACTGGTGGAAGATGCGCGAGCGAAACTCCTCAATGAGGTATCAGCGAGCGGCGTTCCGGTGTCGGTGAACAGTCGCAAGAAGTCGTTGGTGACGATGAGGACCCGATCGTCGCTGACGGCCAAGGTCGCGTCGGGCACGATCGCGCCCCGCGACTCGCCCCCGGGAAACTGCCGCCTCAGTGCGAGGGCACCAACGGGCAGGTAACCGTCGTCCGCCATGGCTACCAAAGTGGTGGTCGACATCTCCGTCGTCGTCGTACCGAGATCGGTGGTCGTGGTCAACCCACCGGTGGACGCCGAAGGAACGATGGTCGTCACCGTCTCGGCCGTTGTCCCGGAGCACGCCTGCCCGAAGACCATGAGTAGGGCAGCCGCGGCGACATTCCGCATGGCGCGAGATGGTACGCGCCGAACCGGGCGCGCGCTCCGATCGCCTCCGTGGCGTGAAAGGGCCTCGTTGGGGCTCGCCCGCAACGCTCAGGTTCGCGTCGTCGCCTGAGGATCAGGCCTCAGCCCCGATGTCCGCCCATCTCGTTGGCCAGCACCCAGGCCACCACTGCGCCGGCGCGGATCTCTTCGGTCTCCGAGGTGCCGGCGGCTACCGATGAGGAGCCGGTTTCGCCCTTTTCGGGGCGGGCTTCGATGATCGCCCGCAGCCGCTTCTGCCAGCGTTCGAAGTTGGCCTCCCGCAGGTCGACCCAGCCCTTGGCCGCCCAACGGTCCCGGTCGGCGGCGGTCACCGCCACGGTGTCCTCCCCGGGCATTTCGGGGATCCGCAACCGGGGGCCCCGGCGGAGGGTGTCGCCGTCGGACTCGAGGATGGGGATGCCCAGGGACACGATCGTGTCGCTAAGCCCCGCCCGGCGGTCCAGCAACTGGGTCACCTCCCGGCTCAACTCGGCCGGGGTCGCCTGGAGCGCACCGGGGATGGTCCCCTGGCACATCCCGATCAACTCCGCCTCCCACAACAGTTTGGACAACTCGGGCGGGCCCAGTTGGCCCAGCGCCACGCTGTGGGTCTTGGTCTCGCGTTCCAGCCACTCCAGGCGGGTCAACACCCGGGACCGCAGCACCCCGCCCCGGTACGAGGGGTCCATCACCGCTCCGTCGATGGCGGCGATCAGGTCGTGGCCGGTGCTGGCGCCGGTGATCTCCCGCAGGCACACCGCCGCCACCTCCTCGGGGGTGACCAGCTCCATCTGGCCCAACTCGGTGATCGCCTCGAACTCGCCCTTGGTGAACACCCCGTTCTCCCCGGTGTCCACCACCGGCAACTGCAGGTCGAACAGCGGGGTGAAGTCTTTCGAATCCCGATGCAGGTCGAGGCGCTCCCCCAGCGGCTCCCGCACCCCCTGGTAGCACCACACGGTCTCGCCCCGCTCCCGGATCGTCCGGTGCTCCACATTGCGGTAGCCGATCAGGGCGCCCGGCTTCACTTCCTTGACGTTCGGGCCGCCCGGGGTGCGGGCCATCAGGAACAGCAGCCCGGTGTGGGCGAAACCCACCGCAGTCTTGCCCAGCAGCTTGGCCGAAGGGCGGTCCTCGCTGTGGGTGTAGGGCACGTTGAGGCCCATCCCCCCGGTGCCGGTGGTGCCCACCTTCAGGTACAGGCGGGTGCCGGCGTCGCGCATCGCCCGCTCGAGGATCATCACATGGCGCACCAGTTGGGGCACCGCGATCGACAGGATCAGCGACTGGATGTGGTCGGGGAGATCATCTGGGTTCTGGCCTGCGAGGAGGGATTCGGCGTCGCGTTCGGCGATCACCGCCGCGGTCGACACGTCCTGATACGAGATGGCGGTGGCGGTGTTCACCGCATCGACGATCACATCGGGGCGGTACTTGCGGATGAGGGCGGCGAGATGGGAACGCTCGTAGGCGGCGTCGATCGGGCCCAGCATGTCGTCGAACACCTGGCGGCGGGCGTCCGGGTCATCGAGAAGTTGCCTCCGTGGCATGTGGCAGAGGCCTTCGGCGAGGAAGATGTCGCCGCACTCGCCAACGATGTCGACGCCGTTCGGGGCGACCTGTTGCAGGGCATCGACGGCTTCTTGGGCCTCGGGTTCGGTGAGGGTGGCGAGGATGAGTCTCCAGTCGCCAGTCTCCAGTCTCCAGCCTTCCGCAAGAGAAGAGTCGTGTCCACGCGCACGCTGTCTCCGCTGCCCCCCTCCCCCGCCTTCGGCGGGTACTCCCCCCGTCTGCGACGGGGGGAGACGCAGAATCTGGCGAGCTACTTCGGTGCCCACCATGCCGCCGCCGCCGAGGATCAGGAACGTGCGGTCCATTGGCCCCCTCTGGTGTTTCTCTCCCTGGTTGTACGGGATCGGGGGTCGGCGGCCTAGGGGCATTGGGCCTTGTGCGCGTCGAATTTCGGCGGGCAGCAACGTGTCACACCCTGGAGAGACGATGCCCCTCCATTCGATCAGGAGCCGAATATGTCCTTGCCCGACCCGTCACTGCGGGCCCTGTATGCTCGCCTCGAGGAGGTCCTTGGTGCCGACCACGCCCAGACCCTGATGACCCGTCTCCCCTCCCCGCCCGACGAGCTGGCCAAGAAGGCCGACGTCGACCGCCAGTTCGAGGCGGTCGGGGTCCGCTTCGACAACCTCCAGCAGCGGTTTGACGGGCTCGAGAAGCGGTTCAACGGGATGGAGCAGCGGTTCGAGCGCCGCTTCGAGCGGATCGAGGATCGGCTCGATCGCATGGACGAGAACATGCACCACATGTTCGAAATGATGCAGAAGCACCTGAAGACCAACACCACCGTGATGGTGACCGCCATGACGGCCCTCACCGCCATCTACGGGGGAATGCTGGTCGCCTTCGTGGCGTAAGCGGGCCTCGCTGGCGCTCGGCCGGCAATTCGCGATGCGCGACGCGTTGGGCCGGTGTCAGGGCACTAGCGGCACGGGATCGACACCCTTCCCTCGGGTGCCACTGTTTGTAATGGTTTCCACCCTCTCCCGGAAGAAGGGGATTCTGACTAGAATCATGGTCATGAAAGTCCTCCCGCTCACCGAGGTCAAGGCCAAGCTCTCCGAGGTCGTCGACGAGCTCACCGAGACCCAGGAACGGGTCACCATCACCCGCAACGGGCGCCCGGTGGCCGTACTGGTCGGTTGCGACGACCTCGAAGCGATCGAAGAGACCCTTGAGATCCTCTCCGACCCCAGCCTCGTCGCGGAACTCGAGGCCGGCCGGGCGGCCCTCGCCCGCGGAGAAGTCGTCGGCCGAACCGAAATGGAGGCGCTGCGAGAGCAACTCCGATCCGCCACCAGTGACTCCGCCTGACCTGGAACTGTTTGTCGCCGCCCCGGCGCGGCGCGCCCTCGATCGCATCCCCGCCAAGGTGGCGGTCGCGGTGCTGGACTTCATGCTCGGGCCCCTGACCGAGAACCCGGAGCGGGTCGGCAAGCCGCTGCGCGGCGACCTCGCCGGCCTGTTCAGTGCACGGGTGGGGGCGTATCGCGTCGTATACGAGATCGACCGGGCCGCCGGCAGGGTGCTGGTGGTGTTGATCGACCATCGGGTCGACATCTACCGGCCCAGGTAGAAGCCAGATGGCGTCTCCCGCGGGGCCGCCCTTCGACGCATCCCACCAACAAGGTCGGCTCCCCCGACGGGGAGCCGACCTTCCAACCAGTATCTGATCGGGTTACGGAACGACGGTGTTGCCGGTCGCCGTACCGGCTGCGCTATAGACGTCCTGAGTATCCGAGTTGAACTTCGGCCCGTACATCGACTTCTTGTCGTTCCGGTACTTGTACGAGTTCACCGAGATCAGGATCCCCTCACCATCACTCTCGACGAAGTCCTTGAACCAGGGTCCGCCCGAGGCGCCGCCCGTCATGTCGCAGCCGAGCTTGTAGGTCTGGTTGCTGAGTTGGGTGTCGAAGCCGACGCCCCCGGCGCAATAGACCAGATCGGTGCCGTCATACGGACTGGCGTGCGGGTATCCGAAGGCGTAGACCTTCGTGCCGCTCGCCACGTCGGTGAACACTATGTCCTGGGTCCCCAGGCTCTCGGCCAGCGTGCTCCCGTTGTGGCCGCCATCACCCAGCACCGCGAAGGCGAAGTCGTGAACGATCGCCTGCTCGTTGAAGCCGCCCGCAGTGGCGAAACCGGAGTGCACTACCAGCGCCTCCGCCGTCCAGCACCCATAAAGCGTGCCGCTGCAGAACGAACCGTCGGTGGTCAACGCCGCCGGCGAGGCATCGTAGTTGGGGATGAACATCCAGTTGGTGGCGAACCCAACGCCGCCGGTCGCGTTGTCGTAGACGCAGTGGCCCGCGGTGAGCACCAGTGACTCGCCCGACCTCCCGTCAACCACGAGGCTCGCCGAGCACACGTAGTAGCTGGTGCCCAAAGCGAAGAGCACCTTGCCGGTGGTATCGGCGACGGTGCCGCCGCCGTTCCACGAGGCGCCCGTCACCGTGGTGCCGTCGCCGCCGCCACCGCCAGGTCCGCCTCCCGGTGTGCCCGGGGGCTTGGCCAGCTTGTAGCGGCCGCTGGCGGGTTCGAAGTAGAAGTCGCGCGGCACCGCCTGCGCCACCCGCTCGGGCGTCCAGAAGTCGATGATGCGCTGGTGCTCGGATCGGGCGGCATCGCCCTGGCCTCCGGCGCCGGTGAGCACCGGGAGCGCGACGATGATCATGGCGAATGCGACGAGAACGCGCCTTACGCGTGACACAGTGCCCTCCTCCTTGGTGAGTGCCGCAAGCGTAGGCCATCGAAGACCGCTATGGGGGGTGATTTCTTGAGTAGTCACTTCCCGGGCACCGTCGCCGGAATGCCCGCAGGGTCGCTCACTTCGTTCGCTTGGCCGCCCCCTCCGGCTGCCTGGCTTACCGCCCGCAAACTAGGAGGGCACCGTCGCCGGAATGCTCGCAGGGTCAGCTGCCCCCTCCGCCTCGCTCCGCTCGGCACCTCCCCCGGAATACCGGGGGAGGACGCTCTGGGTCAGCTGCCCCTCCGCCTCGCTCCGCTCGGCACCTCCCCCGGAATACCGGGGGAGGACGACGGGGAGTGACAGTTCGAAGACGGTCCAGCCGTCTTCGTGGCGGTAGGTGAGGTCGCCGCCCATCAGGCGGGCGAGGTCGCGGGAGATGGTGAGGCCGATGCCCACCGAGCCGGGCTGGCCCACCTCGCCGCGATGCCGGTAATACCGGTCGAACACCTGGGCGGCGGTCGCGTCGTTGAGGGGCGGGCCGTCGTCGCGCACCGCGATGCAGGCCCGGTCGCCGTCGGACTCCACCCGGACCGCCACCGTCGCACCGCCGTACCGCTCGGCGTTGGAGAGAAGGTTCCGCATGATCTGGCGCACCCGTACGCCGTCACCCAGTGCGATCGGCTTGTTCCCGACCACCTCGAAGGCGACCCCGGCGGCCAAGGGCATTCCGGTGAGCAGCCGGCCCACTTCGTCGACGAGGTCGATCTCCATCCGGTTCACCACGAGCTGACCCAACTCGGCTCGGGCACCCACCAGCAGGTCCTCGACGATGTTGGCGAGGTCGGTCGCCTGGTCGGCGATCGTGCCCAGGATCGCGCGCTGCTCCTCAGGATCGGTCTCCTCGCGGCGCAGCAGGTCGGCGTAGCCGAGCACCGAGGTGAGTGGGGTGCGCAGTTCATGGCTCACCGAGGCGAGGAACTCATCCTTCGACACCACCAATTGGCGCATGCGGTCCTCGGCGGCGAACCGTTCGGTGATGTCGATGATCACCACCAGCACTCCCGAGTGGTCGACCTTGCCCCCGATCACCGGGGCGGTCCATTGGCACAGCCCGGCGTAGGTGGCTCCGTCGGCGCGGACGGCCTCGAACTCGAAACGGATGGCGGTCTCCCCCGCCCAGATCGCCTCGAACTGCCGTCGCCAGGCGAGGGCAGCGCTGGCGTTGATCGGCGAGTGAGGATTGACCGCACCGAGCAGGCGTTCGCGTTCAGGTACCCGCCACAGCTCGGCGGCCGCCTGGTTGCAGTCGACCACCCGCACCAGCGAGATCATGTGGTCGAGGGCGCCCCGGTCGGCGGCGAGGTGAAACCCCATGTCCTCGACCCCGAGCGCCTGCAGCTGATCGATCCAATCGACCACCGCACAGAAGTCCACCTCGAGGGTCGCCACCGGGGTCTGGTCGAACAGCAAGTGATAGTGCTGCTCGGTGCGCTCCACCCGTTCCGCCGACAGCGCCTCGATCTCCTGGTTCAGGTTCTGCATCTCGCGCGACGAGATGTCCATCGCCCGCTCCAGCAGGTAGCGGCCCTTGTCGGCGTCGTGATAGAAGGCGTTGACGCGGGCGAGCAGCGCCCGCCAGGCGGTCAGTTCATCGGGAAGAGTGTCGGCATCGAGGCCGAGCCGCCGCAACTGGCGGGCAAACACCGGGTTCATGCCACCTCGCCGAGAGTCGTCAGGGTCATCGTCTGGTTGTGGAGATCGCAGGTCCCCTCTCCGTAGGGGGAGATCTCGCCGTACGAGTAGAAGCCCACCTGGGCGATCCCATCGGGGAGCGCATGGAGTGTCGCCTCCAGCTCGTCTTCAGTGCGCTCGCCCAGCACCAGGCGCCGGCCGACACAGGAGATGGCGACGCTCAGCGACGGCTCGCCCGGGATGCGCCCGACGGCGACAGCAGCGGCGGCCTCGGCTCCGCCGATCAGCCGATCGAACTGCGCCTGCATCAACTGCACCCGATGCCCCTGGGGGACATCGCCGGCGAAGATCAGGCTCTGCGCCTCCTCGTCGATGCCGAGGATGGTCCGCACTAGCTGCTTGTCGTCGCCGGGGGCCCGCACCGCCAGCGGGAACAGCAGACCCGAGGCCGGCAACTCGGCGGCCAGGTCGCCTAGATACTCCTTGTAGAGGGCGAGCACCGGACGCCCATCGAGCTCGTACACCACGTTCCCGGTCGACCGGGTGACGGTTCGCTCGGGGCCGAAGATGTCCCAGCCACCCTTCGAGCCATGACCCACTTCGATCCTGTCGCCGTACAGGCCCACCGCGGTGACGAAGCCTGACGCCGGCTTGCCGTCGACGATCACCCAGGTCCGCTCGAATCGGGAACCATCGCCCGCCAGGCCACCGGTTACCACCACCCCCTCCGGTAGGGAAGCAGTGAGGCCGGCGACCAGGTCGCTGCCGTTGACGTCGAGGCCGTCGCTCAGCACAAACACCGCTCGCAGGCCGTCGCCTCGCAGGCCCTCACCGATCAGCCCACCCGCCAGATACGAGGTGCCGCTGGAGATCTGCTCCGCGGTGACGCGCAGCCGGGTGTGTTCGAACTCGGCGATGGCCACCGCCAGGGTGCCGTCGGCGACCTCAGGTCCGTGGATCTCGCCGGCGGTGGAGCAACCAATGAGGAACCCGCCGAGGCTGGCCAGTTCGACGATCGGATCACAGTCGGCGAGGTATTCGGAGGCCCCAAAGCAGAAGATCAGGGTGCGCGCCGGGTCGACCGTGGGGAACGGGGCGCTCCACCCATCGGCCGCCGAGTAACTGAGGGTATGTACGAGCACGGGATGGTCCTACCTGGGGCGACCACGACTCATCGGCCGAAAGCCGGATCCAATTGAGGCGGAAGAGATGGCGTTCCGGCTACCGGCTACCGGCTACCGGCTACCGGCTTTTGGCTACCGGCTTCCGGGAATGTCCTCTTGCTCGATGGCGGCGGCGAAAGCGCTGGCGTTCGCGGCGTAGTCGGGGTGATTCCGGATCCGAATGGTCAGCGCCCAATCGGAGATCAGTCGCCGGGCGGCTCCAAAGTCTTCCGCCGCGACGAGGTCTCCGATGGTGGATGAGAAATCGCGCAGTTCACCGTCGGTCAACCCGACGATGTCGGCCAAGGCTTCGCGCGTGTTCGCCATCGTGGGGTGCACCGTATCGCGGGCGTGTGACGCGCCCCGGGAAATCGGGTGACAAGATTTCGCACATCCGCAATAGGGGGTTCACACGTCGTTGGTGATCAGATCCTCTAGGGATTCACGGCGGACCACCAGGCGGGCGTTGCCGTCGCGGGCGAAGACGACTGCGGGGCGGCGCATCTTGTTGTAGTTGGAGCCCATCGAGTGGCCGTAGGCACCGGTGACCGGGGTGGCGATGACGTCGCCCACCGCCAGGTCGGCGGGCACCCGGCCATCGCGCACCAGTACGTCGCCCGACTCGCAGTGCTTCCCCACCAGGCGAATCAGCCGGGGGCGATCGGACCCGACCGCACGGGGCAAGAACGTCTCGTACCCGGAGCCGTAGAGCACCGGGCGGGGGTTGTCGCTCATCCCCCCATCCACCGCCACATAGGTGCGCACCCCTGGGATCTCCTTGATGCCGCCCACCGTGTACAGCGTGACCGCGGCCGAGGCGACGATCGCCCGCCCCGGCTCGGCCCACAGGGTGGCCTCGAGGCCCACCGCCCCGGCAGCATGCCGCAGGGTCTCCGCCCACTCGGGGATCGTGGGGGCGGTCTCACCCTCGACATACGCCACACCAAGCCCGCCGCCGATGGCCAGGTCGGGCAGCCCGTATGCCGCGGCGAAGCCGGCGACCGTGCGCAGCCCTTCGGCGTACGACTCCACCCGAAACACCTGGGAACCGAGGTGGCAATGGATGCCGCGCAGGTCGAAAGCGTCCGAAGCCAGCACCCGCTCGATCGCCCGGGCGGCGTCGCCGTTGGCCAGAGTGAACCCGAACTTCGAATCGTCCTGCCCGGTGGCCAGGTACTCGTGGGTGTGGGCCTCCACCCCTGGCGCCACCCGGAGGAACACCGTGGGGGCAGCGCGCCCGCCGGCGACCAGGGCCTCGATGCGGTCGAGCTCGTCGAACCCGTCGACCACCAGGCGCCCCACCCCCTGGTCGAGGGCAGTCTCCAACTCGGACGGCGACTTGTTGTTGCCGTGCACCACCAGGCGATCCGGCGGGACCCCGGCCTCAAGGGCAACGAACATCTCCCCGGCGGTGGCCACGTCGAGCCGCATTCCCGCCTCGTGGGCAAGGCGGGCCATCGCCAGGCAGAGGAACGCCTTGGTGGCGTACACCGCGTGATCCCCGAAGGCGGCGACCGCCTGGCGGCAGCGGTCCCGGATGTGCTGCTCGTCGTAGACGAAGAGGGGGGTGCCGAATTCGGCTGCGAGGGCAAGCGTGTCGCATCCGGCGATCACCAGGTTGCCGTCGTCGCCCACGGACGCGTTGTCGGGAAGGAGGTGCCGGGGCAGCGAGGACACGGCTACTCCCCGAAACGCCGCTCGACCACCTCGAGGATCTCGTCCTCGTGGGTGGAGGCAGCGACGGCGATCTCGTCGGCCCGGGCCAGGTAGTCGTCGCGGGTTCTTTGGTCGGTAAGCCCGGTGGCGTTGATCTTCACGTTGAGGTGAGCCCCCCGCAACGCGGCCCGGACGAGCAACGCGCCGACCCCGGCGTCGCTCACCGACGATGCCAGACCTTCGGCGGCCATCGCCCCGATCACCTCCATCGCTTCGAGCGAGGCCGCCATCACCTGCAGCGGCACTTCGATGGCGCCCCGGGTTGCCGCCTCCACCGCTCCGACCCGAGCGGGATCGTCGCGGGGCGTCCGCATCGCCTCGACCAGGGCGTCGAACGCGGCGGTGTCCTCGTCCACCAGGGCGAGCAGCCGCTGGTGCAGGGCCTTGCCCCGCACGGCCCATGCGGAGAACTCCTCCCACCGATCGTCCCAGCCGCGCTTGTGGGCGGACAAGTTGGCCACCATCGTGCCCAGCGCCGCCCCCAGCGACCCGGCCAGCGCCGCCACCGAACCGCCGCCCGGCGCCGGCGACTCCGACGCCACTGCGTGGACCAAGCCGGTGACCGACTTGTCGACCAGCCGCGAGCCGCCCGCCTCGAGTCGCCATTCGATGATCCGCTGGCGAGGGTCAAACGGGCCGAACTCGTCGAGGCCCATGGACCGGATGGCGAGGTGGACGATCTCCTCGTCAGGGACACCGATGGACCGCTGCTGCCGCCGCAGGTAGAACTCGCCGGCGTCGAGCATCGCCCGCAGCGGCACCATTCCCACGATCTCCGACCCCGTCACCCGCATCCCCCGCGACGCGGCGCTCTCGGCCACCGCCTCGAAGGCGACATGGATCGGGGTGACGCCGATGTCGGTGAGGTTCATCGACACCTGGCAGACCCCGTACTCCTCGATGAACCACCCGATCGCCTTCACCCCGGGCAGCACCCCCGGCTCGTACTCGGGTTCACCGTCGGTGCCGCGGACGATCTCGCCGGTGAGCGGATCCCCCGCTCGCTTCACCCGGCCCCGTTCCCGCACGTCGAAGGCGACCGCATTCGCCCGGCGGGTCGAGGTGGTGTTGAGGTTCACGTTGTAGGCGACGAGGAACTCACGGGCGCCCACCGCGGTGGCACCGGTGCGGGGCTGGAACTCGGAGGGCCCGAAGTCGGGCTGCCACTGCGGGTCGGCGAGCTTCGCCGCCAGGCCCTCGTACTCCCCCGCCCGCACCTCGGCAAGGTTCTGGCGATGTGGAGCCGACGCCGCTTGCTCGTACAGAAAGACCGTGAGCCCGGCCTCGCCGAGCCGACGCGCCGCGTCGCGCGCCAGGGTGGCCACCTCTTCCATGGTGATGTCCCGCACCGGGACGAAGGGGCACACGTCCATCCCCCCGAACCGGGGATGGGCACCGGAGTGGCGGCTCATGTCGATGTGCTCCGCCGCCGCCTGGCCCGCCCGCACCGCCGCCTCCACCACCGAATCTGGCGGCCCGACGAACGTGACCACGGTGCGGTTGGTCGAGGCCCCCGGGTCGACGTCCAGCAGGGTGACCCCCTCGACGGCGGTGATTGCCGCGGCGATCGCCTCGATCACCGCAGGGTCCCGTCCCTCGGAGAAATTTGGAACGCATTCGACAAGAGGCTGGGGCATCGCGAGGAGGGTATTAGGGCCGATGGCGATTGGCGATTGGCGAGTCCGACCCACAGGTCCGGATCCTGGAGCGAACCTCCATTGGTCTGTCTTGGCCCTTTCGGTTGCCGGGCAGCCCGGCAACCGTTTTCCGGAGGCTCGGTCGTCGGAGTGCTCGCAGGGTCAGCTGCCCCCTTCGTCTGCCGGGCTAATCGCCCGTCAGCCACCTCCCCCGGAAGCCGGGGGAGGACGCCTCCTCAACCGGTCGTCGGAGTGCTCGCAGGGGGCTCACTTCGTTCGCTTCGCTGCCCCCTTCGTCTGCCGGGCTAATCGCCCGTCAGCCACCTCCCCCGGAAGCC
>JBBDMM010000010.1:0-26681 GCA_040878325.1 Acidimicrobiia bacterium | reverse complement strand
GGGGGAGGACGCCAGCCGGGGGAGGACGCAAGCCGGAAGCCGTCCACCATCCTCAACCTGACCTCGTGGACGGCCGATACCTCCCGAGCATGCAAATAGCGAAGCATTCCTCGTTCTCGAGGGGGATTCTCGAGTTTCTGAGACGAGCGGGCACAGAACGGTCGACCAAGCGACTGGTCGCAGAGATGTTCAGGTTCCTCGCCACCACGTTCTCGATCGAACGCGTCTCCCTCTTCTTGGTGTCTCCCGAACACGGGCGCCTTCTGCCTTACGTCTCCGAATACGCCTCCGGTGTGGTGGATCGTGACCTCTTCGAGGAATGGCGGGGGCTGAACGTGGAAGATTTCGACGTGGTGCAGCGAATCCGCGCCGGCGCGGAAGTCGTGATGGTCGAAGATCCCCGCGACGGGCTGCCAGACCACGTGGTCGATCGGTTCGGCAACCAGCCGTTCCTGGCGTTCGGGCTCCGCCGCGATGGCCTGCTCCTCGGTGTCCTCATCGTAGAAGGCCAGCCCGCCATCCTTCGCAAGCGTCAGCAAGATCTCGCCGAGTTCTCCGAATACGTCGCCCTGGCACTTGACAACGCCCGCGCCTTCGAGCGCGAGGAGCGACGGGCCAGCGATGCGGAGGCTCTCCTCGAGGTTGGCAGCGTGCTCACCCGCACCACCGAACTGATCCCGGTACTCGCCGCAGTCGCACAGAACTGCGCCCGGGTCACCAGCTTCGACCGATGCTCCGTCTTCCTCCTCGACGAAGAGAGCGACCGCCTCATCCCGACGATGAGCCAGTTCGCCGATGGGCACGTCGATGATGCCGCCTGGCAGCGCTTCATTTCCAACTCAGAGGACGCTCCGGCGGCACGCGAAGTCATGGCATCGGGCGAGCCGATGGCATTACTCGACCCGGAAGCCCACCCCGAACTGCTCCCCGACTCGTGGCGCGAACCATTTGGGGTCCGCTCGCTGCTGCTCCTGCCTCTGACCGCGTGGAACGAGACCTTCGGCGTTCTCGTCCTCGACCGCAATCGGCGCGAGGCCATCCCTGATCATCAAATTCGTATCGCCCAGGGGGTCGCCGCCCAGGGAGCCGCCGCCATCGGGCTCACCCGTTCACTGGCGCGAGAGCGCGCCGCGGTCACCCGCCTGCAGGAACTCGACAATCTCAAGACGACCCTGGTGGCTTCGGTCTCGCACGAGCTGCGTACCCCTCTCACCACCATCATCGGGTTCGGGGCGTTGCTGCCCGACTACCTGAGCGATCCCGAGGCGCTCGAGCATGTGGCCCTCATTCAGCGCGAGTCGGCCCACCTCGAAGCACTGATCTCCAACCTGTTGCTCGCGTCTCGCCTCGAGGCGGGCGCCCTCGAGTACCGGCGCGACCGCCTCGACCTCGGGGATGTCGTCACCGAAGCCGTCGACCTGATCGCCCGGCTGTTCCCCGAGCGTCAGATCGACCTCCACCTCGCCGGCGCACTCACCCTCGTGACCGGCGACCAGGGAACCCTGCGGCAGGTGTTCACCAACCTCATCGAGAATGCCGTCAAATACAGCCCGGCCGGCACCCCGGTCGAAGTCTCGGCTGACGGCGACGGCGAGCAGATCGTCGTCACGGTCGCCGATCGCGGTCCTGGCATTCCCCTCGATGAACGCGAAGTGATCTTCGAGAGATTCCGCCGCGGCAAGAACCATGCCGAACAGGGAACGGGCATCGGGCTCTATCTCGTGCGCGCCCTGGTCGCCGCCCACGGGGGAACCGTCCGGGTGAGCGACCGCCTCGACGGCAGCGGCTCGATATTCGTCACCACCCTGCCGGTGCGCTCGACGCTGGGTGTCGAAGAACAAGCCGCGTAGGGCCGCCCTCCTCAGAACAGGGCTACCCGAGAACTGTCTCCAGCTCCTCCGGGGTGAGGCCACCGATCAAGGCGGCGCTATTGGCGGCGTCTTTCTTCGATGGCCTAGGTCGACTCACTCCACAGGCGCGCTTCAGAGATGGCGAGGGCGCCGCGCAGTTCACGGGACCGGCGACTTCAATACCTTCGACGGTCACCCGGTGCCGAAGAACTCGGCGAACTCCTCGGTGGTGAGACAGTCCGAGCCGGCGGCGAGCATCGCTACGAAGACCTCATTGGCCGGCTCCTCGTTCTTGAGCCCGGCGAGGATGAGATCGGCGTAGGTGCCCTCGTCGGTCAGCCGGTCGGCGAAGCAGCGGGCGCTCCCCGCGCTCATGCCGCCCTCCTCGATAAAGATGCTCTCCAGATCGGAGCACTCGACCGAGACATCAGCGATCGTGTCGAGTTCGGTCGCGGTCATTCGCTCGAAGAGCACCGTCGACTCGACCACGCCATCGGCGGTGACCCCGAGCTCGGCGAGCCTCGCCACGCCGACTTCGCGCACGATGCTCTCAGCGAGGCACCGCCGGGATTCCGCGTCGGTGAACGGCTCGTCGGTTGCTGCCGACTCGGCTTCGATGCTGGCGTCGAGGGCGGTAGCCACCGCCCGCTCCTCGTCCGTCAACGGGCGGGCGCCGCCCGAGTCGGCACCGCAGGCCGTCACGAACAGGACCACCGCCACCAGCACCATCGCTCGCCTCATGACGGTTCCTCTCACTGGCCGCCCGTTCCCCCGACCGCCATCACCTCGGCATCATGGCTCGCCGCCCGCCGGGCGCGCGTCACCACCCGATGTGCCCAGACCCCGACGACTATCGCCGTCACCCCGCCCATCCCGAACGCAAACCGCGGACCGAGCCACTCGGCCACCCCGCCGGCGATGAGACCACCCACCGGGGTGCTTCCGAGGAACACCACCGCGAACAGCGCCATCACCCGGCCTTGAAGATGCAACTCGGTGCTCTCCTGGGCGAGGCCCTGGGCGCCCGCGAGGAAGGCGATCGCAAACAGGCCGACGGGTACCAGGACAATGGCCATCAGGACGTAGGTGGGCGCCACCGCGGTGATCAAGGTCACCACGCCGAAGCCCACCGCCGCCCAGGCGATGTACCGCTCGGTCACCTTGCGACGCGAGGCGGTGATCAAAGCGCCGACCAGCGAGCCGATCGCCGTCATCGAGATGAGCACCCCGAAGCCCCTCGACCCAACGTCGAACACGTGGTCGGCGAAGAGTGTGAGCAGCAGGGAGAAGTTGAACGAGAGCGTGCCGATCCAGGCGACCATCACGATCGGCAGCCGCACCGCAAGGTTGTTCCACGAGTAGCGGAGCCCTTCCACCAGCTGGCCGGGGCGTCGCGGCACCGGGGCAGTGCGATACAGCTCGCCGGGTCGCATCATCATCAGCGCCACGATCACCGCCGCATAGGACACCGCGTTCACCGTGAATACCAGGGTCGCCCCGTGTGTCGCCAGGAGGATCCCGGAGATCGCCGGGCCTACCGCCCGGGCCGACGTCATCAGGGTCGAGTTGAGGCTCACCGCGTTCGGCACGTCGATCAGAGGCACCATCTCCCGGACGAAGGACCGCCGGGTGGGATTGTCGAGCGCGGTGACCATGCCAACCGCGAAGGAGAACCCGAACAGGGTGGCGACACCGAGGGTGCCCCGGGCGCTGGTGATCGCCAGCCCGGCGGCGAGCAGGCCAAGGAGGGTCTGGGTGACCATCATCAAACGCCGCTTGTCCACCCGGTCGGCGATGACCCCACCCCACAACCCGAACACGAGGATCGGCCCGAAGTGGGTGGCGGTGATTGCCCCCAGAGCCGCCGCGCTATCGGTGAGTTCGAGGATCAGCCACAGTTCGGCGACCTGCTGCATCCACAGGCCGACGGCGGAGATGAACTGGCCGACGAAGAAGATTCTGAAGTTGCGAATCCGGAGGGAACGAAAGGTTCGCCGAAAGGTCTCTCTCATGCGGAATCGCGGTGCATGCCGAGGGGGGATGATAAGAGGCCATCGGTTCGCTCGGGCCGCGATTGGCGATTAGCGATTGGCGATTGGTCCCGCCGAAGTTGCTACTTGCTACTTGCTACTTGACTCTTCTCGGCGATGAACCGCAGCACCCGATCCCAGGCGTCGGCGGATTCCACCGCGTACTCCTCGAACTTGCGATCGAAGAACGAGTGGGGGGCGCCCTCGTAGACGACGATCTCGTTCGGCACGCCGGCGGCGTTCAGGGCGTCGCGCCAGCGATCGACCTCCTCGAGCGGAATGCCCTGATCGTCACCTGCCATCAGGCCAAGGATTGGGCAATCGATTTCGCCCACCCGCTCGACCAGCGGGGTGGCCCCTGGGGGGAACTCGCGGTTGGGGTTCCCGTAGAAACCGATCGCTCCCGCCAACCCGAGACCGTTGGCCGCCTGGTGCCACGAGTTCGAACCGCCAAAGCAAAACCCGAGGGTGAACACCGGCCGGTCCGGGTCGAGGCTGCGGAGATGCGCCACCCCGGCTGCGGCGTCCGCCGTCACCGACTCGAAGGTCGTCTGCCGCACGTGCGGCATGTAATCGAAATCGTCGCCGCGCGTGCCCTGGCCGGCGGTGCGAGAGAAGTAGTCGATGGCCACAGAATTGTGGCCCACCTCGGCGAAGCGAACCGCCAACTCCTCATAGAAGCGGTACAGGCCCCGAACATCGGGAAGCACGAGCACCGACGCCCCGACGCCTGCCCCGAGAGCCTCGAACGCGGTCAGCTCATGGCCGTCCGAGGTGGTCAGGTTGAGGTGGCGGGTGTCGATCGCGGCACCAGCCACCGGTTGGATGGGCGGTATCGAATCGTGGTCGAAGCACATGGGCCGGCCCCCTTCCAGGCTCTTGCGGCCCCCGACACTATCCAGTCACCAGTCACCAGTCTCCAGTCACCAGCCAACAGCCAACGGGCGGCCTTCGGCCGCCTTGGGCCGGCCTTCGGCCGGCCAAGCTCCTTCTCCCAGTTCCGGGGGCGGCCTTCGCTGGGACTCGGGGGCAATTTCCCCGGTTTCGCTATCGTGGGTTTGCCTGGTTGAGGTGAGTCGAGCGTTTGTTTCTCGGGAACCCACCGGCAGATGCCCGCCACGGAGGCGGGTGTTTGGGACTCGAGAAAGGGACCCGATGAACATCTACGTAGGAAACCTTTCCTACTCCATGACCTCTGACGAACTCGAGCGGGTGTTCGCCGAGCACGGCCAGGTCGACTCGGCCGCCGTGATCATGGACCGCGACACCGGTCGCTCCCGGGGCTTCGGCTTCGTGGAGATGCCTGACGATGCCGGCCGCAAGGCCATCGAGGCGCTCAACGGCGCGGACCACGGTGGACGCAAGCTCAACGTCAACGAAGCCCGGCCCCGTCGATGACTTCGCGGGGCGGCCTGGTCGCCGCCCTCGCGCTGGTCGCAGCAGCTTGTGGCGGTGGAGGAGACTCCGCCGCCACAGTTGCGTCCGACGGTGACACGGTCGGCGTGTTCTATCGCGGCACGCTCGACGACGGCACCGAATTCGACTCCAACATCGGCGGACAGCCGCTGGTGTTCGTACTCGGTCAAGGCAGCCTCATCGACGGCTTCGAGAACGCCGTGCGCGGCAAGGCAGTGGGCGAGACCCTCACGGTTCGCCTCGAGCCTGCCGAGGCCTACGGCGAGTACAACGAGGCGCTCATCATCGAAGTCCCCGCCGAAGGCGCCCCCGAGGGCCTGACCGTGGGCCAGCGGGTGCAATTCGGTAGCGGCGGGGCCGGCACGATCCTCGCGATCACCGAAGACTTCATCACGGTCGACACCAATCACCAGCTCGCCGGCCAAGCCCTCACCTTCGAAATCACGATCGATTCCATTGAGTAGTGCCCGGGCTACGCCCGGGCCGCAATTGGCAATTCGCGTTTCCTCCCCCGCAGGGGCGAGCGAAGCGAGACGGAGGGGGCCGTGCGGCGGTCTGACGCTACTCGAGCTTTCCCTGCAACCGCTCGACCGAGCGCCACTCTTTGGGGAGTTGGGCGGGGGTGAGGTGGGCGGCGACCCATTCGCGTAGTTCGGAAACGCTGATGCCGTCGAGGACCACTTCGGCTACAACTCGCCTTCCCCACTCGTCGTCGGGTTTCCCGAACACCCGGGCGTCGAGTACGCCGGGGTGACTGCGGAGGACCCGCTCCACTGCGGCGGGATGGATGTTCTCGCCACCGGTGACGATCACCGCGTCGGCCCGACCAAGGACGGTGAGCCGGCCCTGGTCGTCGATCGAACCGAGGTCACCGGTGGTGAACCAGGAACCCTCGGGCCGGGGGTCCTCCCCCAGGTAGCCGGGTGAGAGCATCGGGCCGCGCAGTTCGATGCGACCATCGGCGATCCGGACCTCGGCGCCGTGAATCGGGCGGCCCGCCGTTCCCAGATCGGCTTCCTCGCCTCCCGGCGCCACCGTGGTGACCTGGGAGGCGGTCTCGGTCATCCCGTAGGTCTGGAGGGCGGGGACACCGGCGTCGATCGCCCGCCGCAACAGCGACACATCGGCCGGCCCGCCCCCGAGGAGCAACTTGCCCGAACCGACCACTCGACCGGTGTCGAGCACCCGCCGGAGCATCGTCGGAACCAGCGACGAGTAGGCGGTCGTGCCCAGGAGCCCGGCTACCCGCCCCGGATCGAACTCCGCTTCGAGCACCACCGGCGCCGCCTGCTCGGCCTGACGCCACAGAATCGACAGGCCACCGACGTGGAACAGCGGCAGCACCCCGAGCCAGGCGTCGTCCGGCCCATTGCCGAGGCGATCGCGCGAGCCGGTGACCGAGGCGGCAATGTTCTCCCCGGTGAGGATCACCCCCTTGTGGGTGCCCTCGCTGCCGGAGGTGAACACCACGAACCGGGCGGCGCCGGAAGGTGGGCCCCAGGCAGGGATCTCCGACGGAACCTTGCGATCGAGGAGCGCGTCGATACCCCCCTCCGGAATCGGAAAGAGGCCGCGAACCCCGGCCTCGCGGGTCAGCTGCATCGCCTCGGCCGGAGGCATCCGCGCATCCACCGGCACGGCGGTGGCTCCCGCCCGGCACACCCCCCACACGGCAGCGACGGTCGCCGGGTCCCGCTCCCCCCAGAACGCCACCCCGGTGCCCTCAAGGCCGGCACCAAGCACCATCCCCGCCACCGCATTCGCCGCCCGGTCGAGGTCCCGATAGGAGATGGTGCGATCGCCATAGAGGATTGCCGGAGACTCGGGGCGGTCCGCAGCGGCACGGGCGAGGTAGTCCATGCTGTGATTCTCGCAATGCGCAATGAGCAATGCGCAACGCGCGGCGGTGCCACCTCCCCCGCCGAAGACGGCAGGGGAGGACGCCCGAAGAGAGCACCGTCGTTGG
Source organism: Acidimicrobiia bacterium (assembly GCA_040878325.1). NCBI lineage: Bacteria > Bacillati > Actinomycetota > Acidimicrobiia > Acidimicrobiia bacterium. Next base: position 19,419 of record JBBDMM010000010.1, on the reverse strand, counting down.
AATGCTCGCAGGGTCCGCTGCCCCCTCCGGCTGCCGGGCTTCCCGCCCGGCAGCCACCTCCCCCGCCGCAGACGGCAGGGGAGGACGCTTCGGGCGACTGCGGCCCCCGACCCTCCGACTAACTTTGCCGAATATGCCCTTCGACTGGTCCGATCACGGGAACTACACCGACATCCGGTACGAGACGCTCGGTGGCATTGCCAAGGTCACCATCAACCGGCCCGAGGTGCGTAATGCGTTCCGACCGACGACTCTGTTCGAACTGAGCGATGCCTTCGAGAAGGCCCGGAACGATCAGTCGATCGGGGTGATCATCCTCACCGGCGAGGGGACCGAGGCGTTCTGTTCGGGCGGCGACCAGAAGATCCGGGGAGATGCCGGGTACCTCGATCCGCAGGGAACGCCGCGCCTCAACGTCCTCGATCTGCAGATACAGATGCGGCGGCTCCCCAAGCCGATCATCGCCATGGTCGCCGGCTATGCCATCGGTGGCGGCCACATCCTCCACCTGGTCTGCGACCTGACCATCGCCGGCGACAACGCGGTGTTCGGGCAGACCGGGCCAAAAGTCGGCTCGTTCGACGGTGGATACGGCGCCGGGCTGCTCGCCCGGATGGTGGGCGATAAGCGGGCACGCGAGATCTGGTACCTGTGCCGCCAGTACTCCGCCGCCGAGGCCTACGAGATGGGGATGGTCAACAAGGTGGTCCCGGTCGCCGACCTGGAGGCGGAGACGGTTTCCTGGGCCAACGAGATCCTGGAGAAATCCCCCCTGGCGGTGCGGCTGATGAAGGCGGCGATCAACGCAGCCAGCGACGGTCTGGCCGGCCAGCAGCAGCTGGCGGGCGACGCCACGCTCCTCTTCTATATGAGCGAGGAGGCCCAGGAGGGCCGCAACGCCTTCAACGAGAAGCGCAAGCCTGACTTCGGGAAGTTCCCTCGCCTCCCGTGAAAGCGTGGCTGGTCGCCGCCCGGCCGCCCACCCTGCTGGCGTCCGTCGCCCCGGTGCTGGTCGGCTCGGGCCTCGCCCACGGGCAAGGGGTCTTCCGATGGGATTCCTTCCTTGTCCTCCTGGTCACCGCGGTGTTGCTCAACATCGCGGTGAACTTCGCCAATGACGCCTCGGACCATGCCCGCGGCGCCGATACTGCCGAGCGCCTCGGTCCCCCCCGGGCCGTCGCCAGCGGGCTGCTGACGGCGCGCCAGGTGTGGATCGGCACTGCGGTGGTGCTGACGGCGGCGTGTGCCGGCGGCCTGTACCTCGCCGCCATCTCGGGCCCGTTGATCCTGGCGATCGGCGTTGCCGCCATCGGAGCCGCCCTCGCCTACACCGGGGGCCCCTGGCCGTACGGGTACCACGGGTTGGGTGAGGTATTCGTGTTCGTCTTCTTCGGCCTCGCCGCGGTCACCGGTAGCCGCTACGCCCACGATGCCACCGTGCCCTCGCAGGCGTGGCTGGTGGCGATCCCGGTGGGATTCCTCGTCACTGCGATCCTGGTGGTCAACAACCTCCGCGATCTCGACACGGACCGCGCCGCCAAGAAACGCACCCTGGCGGTGATCATCGGCCGCCGGACGACGACCCTCCTCTATGGAGGGCTCGTGTTCGGAACGTTCGCCGCGATTACCGCCTTCGCCGGGCTCGGGTGGATCCCCCGCTGGTCGCTGCTGGCCCTCGCCGCCCTCCCCCTGGCAATCTCCCCGGTCCGCACCGTCGCCACCACCACCTCCGGCCCCGCCCTGATCAAAGCCCTCAAAGCGACGGCAGTTCTACACCTACTAGTGGGCGCCCTCCTGGGAGTGGGGCTGGCGGTATAGAGCAGTTTCCCCCCCCGCTACCGTTTCCGCGTGACCGACCGCTCCACCGCGTTCACCGTTCCGCTCGTGCGGGCGCTTGCCCGGTTGGGGGTGCGGCACGTGTGTATCACCCCGGGGTCGCGGAGCACTCCGCTGGCGCTGGCGTTCGCCGATGAGCCCGGCATCACTGACTGGTCCCATCACGACGAGCGGTCGTCGGCGTTCTTTGCCCTCGGGATTGCTCGCACCCTGGGTGAACCGGTGGCGATCGTCACCACCTCGGGTACCGCCGCTGCCGAGCTCCACCCTGCACTGGCCGAAGCCCGGTACGCCCGGGTGCCGCTGATTGCCCTGACCGCCGACCGCCCGTTCGACCTCCGCGAATTTGGCGCACCGCAGACCATGGATCAGCAGAACCTGTTCGGGCGGACCGTCAAGTGGTTCCACGACGTCGAGTCGACGGCCGACGCCGACCCGGCCCGAGTGGTGACCCTCGCCGCCCGCCTCGTCGCCGAGGCCGTCGGCGCCCCCGCCGGGCCGGTGCATCTGAACATTCGCTACCGCGAACCGTTGATGCCGACGGCGGAGCCGCCGGAGACGCCCGACCCGCCGATGGTGATCGACGGCCGCCTCGAGCCATCGGCAGAAGCGATCGCCGACCTTGCCGAGACCATGAGCGGCACCCGCGGCATCATCATCGCGGGACCGCAAGACGATCCTGCCGCCGTCACCGCGGCATCCGCCTTCGCCGCCGCCGCCGGCTGGCCGATCCTCGCCGACGCCCTCTCGGGGCTCCGGTGCGGCCCCCATGACCGGTCGGCGGTGCTCCGGTCGGCCGACCCGCTCGCATGGGGCGGATGGTTGGAGCGGTCCGAGCCGGCGTGGGTGGTCAGGTTCGGCGCCCTTCCCACATCGCGGCCGGTGTGGAACTGGCTCGAACAGAATCGCGGGCTCCCCCACCTGTTCATCGAACCGTCCGGCTGGCGCGACCCCACTGCCTCAGCGGCCAGCATCCTGCGAGCCGACCCGGCAGTGGCACTCGAGGGCCTGGCCAAGGCGATCGGCTCCGCGGCGTCGCGCGACTGGATGGACTCCTGGAGATCGGCCGACGCCGCAGCCTCCTCCGCCGTCGCCGCCGCGATCGACGGCGCGGCTTTCCCCAATGAACCCGCGGTGGCGCGGATGGTGGGTCGGGCCCTCCACGACGACTCCACCCTGTGGGTGGCCTCGTCGATGCCCATCCGCGACGTCGACGCCTTTCTCGAGCCGACCGACCGGCGGATCCGGGTGATCGGCAACCGGGGGGTCAACGGCATCGACGGGTTCCTGTCGGCCGGATTCGGGTCGGCGGCAGTCTCCGGACGACCGACCACGCTTCTAGCCGGCGACCTCTCGGTACTCCACGACCTCGGCGCGCTGGCCACCGCGGCCAGGCTGGAGATCCCCGTGACGATCGTCGTCGTCAACAACGACGGCGGAGGAATCTTTCACTTCCTCCCCCAGGAGGGGCACCAGCACTTCGAGCGGCATTTTGGCACGCCGCATGCCCTCGACTTCACCGCCGTCGCCGGCTCGCTCGGCGTCGAGGCCCGCCAGGTGCACACCGCCGAGGCGCTCGCCGCGGGAATCGAGGCGAAGCGGGACGAACCGCTGCTCCTCGAGGTGCGAACCGACCGGAACGAGAACGTCGGGCTGCATCGGCGGATCAGGGAATCCGTCGAAGCCGCCTTGCGATCGATCTAGGAGGGCCCGCCGCCCGCCCTCGGTACCATCGGATCGATGCTGATACCTCGTCCGACCCTGGCCGCCCTCGCCCGGCAGCTGCGCGCTCTCCCCGCGGGGCTCCGGATCGTCGACGCCGAAGCCGACATCGATCCCCTCGACCTCGTTCGTTCCGGCGCGGCGGGATTCGGCCACGCCGCCTTCTACGCATCACCCGAAGGCACCACCATCGGAACCCTCGGGGTGGCCCACCGGGTTGCGGCGTCGGGCACCAACCGGCTGAATCTGCTCGATGCGGATCTCCGCAACCTCGAATCGGAAATACCGGCAATGGTCGGCTTCGCATTCAACGGGGATGGAACGATGGGGCCCGACTGGGAGGGCTTCCCGTCGGCGACGCTGGTGGTGCCCGAGGTGGCGGTGGCAAGACGGGACGGGAAGTCGCGCCTGTGGATCGCCCTTCCCCCAGGGGCGGAAGGCCACCTGCTGCTGACCCTGGCGGCCACGCTGAAAGCCCCGCCGCCGATCCCAGAGGAATCCCCCATCGAGAACACCGTGGAGGCGCGACCCGCTCCGACCGACTGGCTCGGGCTCGTCGACGAGGCCGTGGCGGCGATCAAGGCAGGATCGATGCAGAAGGTGGTGCTCGCCCGATCGGTGGCCGTGAAGGCAGCCGTGGCGATCGGGGCGTTCGACCTGGTCTCGGAACTGCGTGACCGGTACCCCGAGTGCCATGTGTTCGGGTGGCAGGAGGGCGAGGCCGTGTTCATCGGCGCCAGCCCCGAGCTGCTGGTGGGGCGCGACGGCCAGAACTTCCACCTCGCTCCCATGGCGGGATCGGCCGCCCGCGGCGCCGACGCCGAGGAGGACCGCCGTCTCGGTGACGACCTGCTCGGCAGCGCCAAGAACCGGGAAGAACACGAGCTCGTCGTCGCCGACGCGGTGCAACGCCTCCGCCCGATCACCACCACCCTGGAACGATCGCCGACCCCGGTGCTCCACCGCTTCGCAACCGTGCAGCACCTGGCCACCCCCATCCGGGGCACCACCGACTCCCGTCTGCTCGAACTCGCCGACGCCCTCCACCCCACCCCGGCGGTGGCCGGCACCCCCCGCGCCGAAGCCCTGGCGTTCATCGAGAAGATGGAGGGCATCGACCGGGGCTGGTACTCGGGCGGAATCGGCTGGGCCGACGCCTCCGGCACCGGAGAGCTGGCGCTGGGCCTGCGCAGCGCCCTCATCCGTGGTCCCCATGCGATCGCCTACGCGGGCAACGGCATCGTCGCCGACAGCGACCCCGCCAGAGAGCTCGAAGAGACCCGTCTGAAGCTCCGGCCGATGGTTAGGGCCCTCGCTGCGCTCGGGCCCGGCGATTAGCGATTGGCGATTGGCAAGAAGGAAGAAGGAAGCCAGATCACGGTGATCACTGCTCGCGATGGGATTCCGCTGGCGGTTTCGGCGGTTGGTGATCGGGGTGCCCACGCGCTGTTCGTCCACGCCACCGGGTTTTGCAAGGAGACCTGGCTTCCTGTGGTCGATCGGCTGCCTGGAGTCCGGGCGACCCTGCTCGACCAACGGGGCCACGGCGCATCCGGCACGCCGCAACCGCCGTTCGACTGGTGGGATCTCGGCGCCGACGTCAGCGACGTGCTCGGAGATTCCGCCGATAGCCCGATCGGAGTGGGCCACTCGTCGGGCGGGGCGGCGGTGGCGATGGCGGAGATCATCCGTCCAGGCACTTTCTCGGCCCTGGTGCTGATCGAGCCGATCATCCTCCCGCCGCCGTTTGTCAGGGGCGAGGACAACCCGCTGACGATGCAGGCCCTCCGGCGACGCCACCACTTTGAATCGGTCGAAAGCGCCTTCGAGTCGTTCCACGGACGGGGGCCGTTCGCCCGATGGACCGACGAGTCCCTTCGTCTGTATGTGGAGCACGGAACCGTTGAGGCCGCCGACGGCGGCCGCACCCTGGCCTGCCCGCCCGAGATCGAGGCCGAGTTCTATCGGGCGGCCACCGCCCACGGAGCCTGGGCCCGCCTCGGCGAGATCGGATGTGCGGTGACGGTCCTGGTCGGGGAGCACTCGAACAGCCACCCCCCAGAGTTCGGCGTGAGCCTGATCTCCCGCTTCCGAAACGCCGAACTAAGGACGATCGCGGGGGCGACCCACTTCGTACCAATGGAGCAGCCAGATGCGGTGGCGGACGCGGTCAAAGCGCTGATTTAGGAGCCAACAGCCGACGGCCAAGACCCCGGATGGCCCCGCTCTTACCAATCGCCAATTGCCAATTGCGGCCGAGCGAAGCGAGGCCCTACAGCGGGTACGACTTCCCGATCCGGCCGTCGTCTACCTCGTAGGTGAGGTCACTGTTGACCTTGATGACGCCGGCGATGCGGCGGGTGAGCTCTTCGAGCAGATGGGCTTCGGTGCGGTTCTCCAGCTCCCCGGACAGGGTGACCACGCCGCCGTCCACCTTGACGTCGATCACGTCGGGTTCGAGGAATAGCAGGCGCCGCACGATGTCTTCGCGGATCTCGTCTTCGATCACCTCGTCGGGCTTGGTGAACGCGTTCACGACGTCGGCCCGGCTGATGATGCCGATCAGGGCGCCGTCTTCATCGACCACGGGGAGCCGCTTCACATTGCGGTGCGACATCACCCGCGCCGCCTCGCTGAGGGTGGCGTCGGAGGTGATCGTCACCACGGGGCTCGACATGACTTCGCGCACGGTCTCTGCCTCTGGCTCATTGGTGCCGTCGCCGAACAGCGCCTCGAGAAGGCTCAGCCGATAGGGCTGGTCCCGGTCGGCCTCCTGGCGGAGGAAGTCGCCCTCGGTGACCATGCCGACCAGCTTGCCGCCCTCCACGACGGGCAAGCCGCTCACCTTCTCCCGCACCATGGCACGCGCTGCCTCTTTGAGCGAGGCGCCAGGAGTCGTGGTGATCGGCTCCGTCGTCATCAGATCTCGAACCTTCATGTCATCCCTCTCCCCGCACGACCAGGACGTCGCACGGCGCGTTGTTGACGACCCGGTGGCTCGTGCTTCCCAGCAGCAACGAGGCCAGGTCCCCTCTGCCCCGGCTTCCCACCACGATGAGATCGGCCGACGTCGCCTTCGCATGGTCGATCAATGCGTCGGGCGGGTAGCCCTCCAGGTCGACACGCGAGGCGGTGGTCCCCTCCAGCAAGGGGCCGATTCGCGCCCAGACGCCCTCCCGCTGGGCGTGGGCGAAATCCTCGGCGACGGTGGGCACCCCCGCCATCGCCGCCAGCACCGTCGAGGGGACATGTGACACGTTGACGACATCTACCTCCGCACCGAGGCGCCCACCGAGATCCAGTGCCCGCTTCACCGCGGACTCGGCCATGTCGCTGTCGTCCACTCCGACGATGATCTTCATGACGGCCATTGCTCCGGTGGGTATCGATGCTCTTTCTCTGCCTGCAGCCTGGCGGCATAGGCGGCCGCCTCGCTGCGACGGCTCATCTCGAGCTTGGCGAGGACGTTGGAGACGTAGTTCTTGACGGTCTTCTCGGCGAGGAACATCTGCTCACTGATCTGCCGGTTCGTCAAGCCTTCGGCGATGTATTCGAGGATACGACGCTCCTGCTTGCTGAGCCGGGCCAGCAGCGGGTCGCCCTGCTCCTCGCCGCGAATGCGGCGGAACACCCGGTCAGTCATCTCGGGATCGAGGAGGGACTCGCCGCGACCCACCTTGCGCACACTCTCGATGAGATCCGATCCCTTGATCTGCTTGAGGACGTAGCCGGACGCTCCTGCGAGAATCGAGGCGAAAAGGGCCTCGTCGTCGGCGAACGAGGTGAGCATCAAAACATTGATGTCGGGCCAGCGGGTGCGGATCTCGCGGCAAGCCTCCACCCCGCTTCCATCGGGGAGCCGTACGTCGAGGATCACCACGTCGGGCTCGTCGAAGCCGACCCGGCGGATGGCCTCTTCGACCGAGCCTGCCTCGCCGACGACCTGGAGGTCGTCTTCGGCGTCGAGCATCGACTTCAGGCCACTGCGGACCACTTCGTGGTCGTCCACCAGTTCGATGCGAAGTGCCTTCGTCACGACCCCACGATACCCGGGGCGCTTCGGCCGCCGAGACGGCGGAAAGGCACAAGACCCCCTCCAAACGGCCCTAACTGGCGCCCGTAACGGGCGTCGAGGGGTCATACAATCTCGCCCCGTGAAGGACTTCACCCCCGGCCGAATTCGTGGCCTCGTGGAAGCCGCCGCCAGCGTCGTGGGCCAGGTCGAGCTGGGCTCGCTGCTCGAGTCGACGGTGGTCATGGCAATGGAGCTGACAGGAGCCCGCTACGGGGCACTCGGGGTGATCGGCGAGCACGGCACCCTGATCGACTTCATCCACATCGGCATCGGCTCCGACACGGCCGACGCCATCGGACACCTTCCCCGGGGGGAGGGGGTCCTGGGGACCATCACCCGCCAGGCGAAAACGGTGCGCATCGACGAGATCGCCAACCACCCCGATTCGGTTGGCTTCCCCGACCACCACCCGGAGATGCACTCCTTCCTGGGGGTGCCTGTGCGCGTCGGCAGCCGGATCTTCGGCAATTTGTACCTCACCGAGAAGGAGGGGGGCTTCGACGACGGCGACGAGGTGCTCGTCGAGTTCATGGCCGTCACCGCCGGAGCGGCGATCTCCACCCTTCGGCTTCAGGAACGACTCCGCCGTGCCGCCCTGACCGAAGACCGCGAGCGAATAGCCCGCGACCTGCACGACTCGATCATCCAAGACCTCTTCGCAGTCGGGCTGGGGCTCCAGGCGTCGATCGGCAAGATCGATAGTGACCCGACCTCGGTGAAGGAGCGGATCGACGATGCGGTCGACCGGCTCGACTCGACGATCATCGCCCTGCGGAGATTCATCTTCGATCTCCAGCCGCCGGTCTGGGCTCAGCCCGGCCTCACTTCCCGCCTCAGCGAGTTGCTGGCCGAACTCTCCCGTCCCCACGGCAAGGAGATCGCCCTCACCGTCCACTGCCCACCCGGGGTGCCCGACGCCGCCATCGCCGATCACCTGGTGGCGATCGTCGGAGAGGCAGCAAGCAACGCCCTCCGCCACGCCGACGCCACCGACATCAGCGTGAGCGTGCAATGCCTCGACGATCGGGTGATGGTGACGATCTCCGACAACGGATCCGGCTTCGACACGTCGAAGGACCATCACGGCCTCGGCCTCGGCAACATGGCACGCCGCGTAGCCACCGCCGGCGGCGTCTACGGCCTCCAATCCGACGAAAGCCAGGGCACCACCGTCCACGTCGAGTTGCCAGTGAGGTAGCGGCCGGTTCCCGGCCGCTACCGCCTCCAGCCTCCAGCCTCCAGCAGGAATCGCTCCTCCGCTATCCGCGGGAGCGTGGCTTCTTTGCGTTTCTTGCCGACGGCGGAGGGCGGAAGGCCTCCTGGCTCGTTAGGACTTCCGCCCGCTACTGACACTCGGCGCGATCAGACCACAATGGTCGGCATGTACGCGTTTGATTTTGCGGTGGGTGATGGGGACGACAAGGAGGGGCTCGGGGGGAAGGGGGCCGGGCTTGCCACGATGACCCGGCTCGGGTTGCCGGTGCCGCCTGGTTTCACCCTGTCGACGAAGGCATGCCGTCGTTTCCTCGATGAAGGGGCCCTCGCCAACGACATCTGGGACGAGACGGTCGAGGCCCTTCGGCGGCTCGAGCAGACCACCGGACGGACTTTCGGTGCCACCGACGGAGTGCCCCTGCTGGTGTCGGTGCGCTCCGGGGCAAAGTTCTCGATGCCGGGAATGATGGACACGGTGATGAATCTCGGCATGAACGACGAAGTTCATGCCGCGCTGACGGCATGGTCGGGCGGGGAACAGTTCGCCTGGGACGCCTACCGCCGGTTCGCCCAAACCTACGGCAAGGTCGTTCTTGGGGCCAAAGGGTCCGCCTTCGAGGAGGTGCTCACCGACCTTCGCCAGGCCCGGGGCGTCGACGACGACAGCCAACTGACCGCCGACGACATGCGGGAGGCCACCCGCCGGTTCAAGGAGATCGTCGCCGCCACCGGCACCCCGCTGCCCGAAGACCCTCACGAACAACTCCGGGGGGCCATCGCCGCGGTCTTCGCCTCATGGAACAACCAGCGCGCCCGCGACTATCGCCACATCCACCGGCTTCCCGAGGATCTCGCCACCGCCTGCAACGTGCAGTCGATGGTGTTCGGTGACCTGGGGGCGGATTCTGGCACCGGCGTGTGCTTCACCCGTGATCCATCCACCGGCGAGGCTTCGCCCTATGGCGACTACCTCCCCGACGCCCAGGGTGAGGACGTCGTGGCCGGAATCCGCAACACCGTGAGCCTCCGTGCCTTCGCCGAGCGGCACCCCACCCTCCACGCCGAACTGGTCGAGGTGATGGGCAAGCTCGAACGCCACTACCGCGACATGTGCGACATCGAGTTCACCGTCGAGCGCGAGAAGCTGTGGATCCTCCAGACCAGAGTCGGCAAGCGGACCGCCGCAGCTGCCGTCCGCATTGCCGTCGAGTTGGTGGAGGAGGGCGTGATCGATCGCGACACAGCCCTGCTTCGGGTCGACCCGGCGTCGCTCGACCAACTACTCCACCCGGGGCTCGACCAGCCGGTGGCAGCCGACCCGATCGCCAGGGGTCTCAACGCATCACCGGGAGCAGCATGTGGCGCGGCGGTGTTCAACGCCGATCGGGCAGTGGAGATGGCGGCGGCGGGTACACCGGTGATCCTCGTCAGGTGGGAGACCACCCCGGACGACATCCACGGGATGGCGGCGGCCGAGGGCATCCTCACCAGCCACGGGGGGCGCACCAGCCACGCGGCGGTCGTCGCTCGCGGAATGGGCACCCCGGCGGTGACCGGAGCGGGGGGCATGATCGTCGACGAGGCGAACCGGCGTTTCAGCTCGGGTGGCACGGTTGTCTCCGAAGGCGATGTGATCACGATCGACGGCGGGACCGGCCGGGTGTACCTCGGAGAACTGCCCCTCATCCGTCCGGAGCCCAGCGACGAACTCGAGCAACTGCTCGCCTGGGCCGACGAAGTGCGCACGCTCGGAGTTCGGGCGAATGCCGATGACGGGGCCACCGCCGCCGAAGCGGCTCGCTGGGGTGCCGACGGGATCGGCCTCGCCCGCACCGAGCACATGTTCATGGGTGAGCGGCTGCCGATCGTCCAGCAAGTGATCCTCGACGAAGACCCCGAGAATGCCCTCGCCGCACTCGAGAAGGTGCAGGCCGACGACTTCGAGGAGCTCCTGACGGCCATGGACGGCAAGCCCGTCGTCGTCCGACTGCTGGACCCGCCCCTCCACGAGTTCCTCCCGGCGCGCATCGATCTCGTGATGGAGCGGAGCGAGCTCATCGCCAAGCACGCCGACCCCGGGGAGATCGATCACCTGATCGCCGCGGTGCGCCGCCTCGAAGAATCGAACCCGATGATGGGCCTGCGGGGCGTCCGGCTGGGGATCGTGCGCCCGGAGCTGTACGTCGCCCAGGTCCGCGCCGCGCTCGAGGCCGTCAAGCGAAGGCTGGCCGCAGGCGGGGACCCCCACCTCGAGATCATGGTGCCGCTGGTATCCACCGTGGAGGAACTGGGCAGGATGGAGGAGATGATCCGCCGGGAGGTGGCGGCTTCCGGGGTGGCAGTGGACATCCCGGTGGGGACGATGATCGAGATCCCCCGAGCGGCGCTCACCGCCGGGCAGTTGGCCGCGCACGCTCGCTTCTTCTCCTTCGGCACCAACGACCTCACCCAGATGACGTTCGGCATCAGCCGCGACGACGCCCAGGATGCCTTCCTGGCGCGGTACCTCGAACTCGGGGTTCTCACCACCGACCCCTTCGTGTCGATCGACACCGAAGGCGTCGGTCGCCTGGTGGAGCTCGCCACCCGCGAGGGCCGGGCAGCCCGCCCCGACCTGGAGGTGGGAATCTGCGGCGAGCACGGCGGCGACCCGGCGACGATCGACTTCTGCCACCGCACCGGGCTCGACTACGTGTCGTGCAGCCCGGCTCGGGTTCCCATCGCCCGCCTCTCCGCCGCTCACGCCGCCCTCGGCCAACGTGCAGTGGACTCGACGGTTTAAGAGGGGCGTCTCCCCCCGGCTTCCGGGGGGAGTACCCCGAAGGGGGGGCAACTGACCCTGCGAGCAGGACTGGACGGTTCTCGAAAGAGGCACCATTCGGCACCTCCCCCGGCATACCGGGAGAGGACGCTTCCTTGCTATCTCCTCTGGACCGCGGGGATGTCTTTGCGGCTGGGGAGCCAGTGTTTTTCTACCCGGCGTACTCTCATCCGCAGGTCCACCACCCGGACGCCCTCGCCGGGGGGCAACACCTTCACCGGGTTGAGGTCCATCTCGGCGATCTCGGGGAGGTCTTCGACCAGGGCCGATACGCGGAGCAGCGTCTCGTGGAGCGCCTCGATGTCGCCCGGTTCGGAGCCGCGGTAGCCCTCGAGGAGCCGGGCCGACTTCACTTCGTTGATCATCTCGGCGGCGTCGACATCGGTGAGGGGATGAATCCGGAAGGCAACGTCGCCGATCAGTTCGACGAACACCCCGCCGAGCCCGAACGCGATCAACGGGCCGAACGATTCGTCCTCGGTCATGCCGACGATCACCTCGTGGCCACCGGGAACGAACTCCTGGATGAGGGCGCCGCTGGCGTCCTTCGCCACCGACGTCACCCGGTCGAACGCCTCCCCGACTGCCTTGGCGCCCTTCACGCCGAGGGCGATTCCCCCGACATCGGACTTGTGGAGCACGCTGGGGGCGATCACCTTCAACACAACAGGGCCGCCGATCTCGGCGGCGGCGGCTACTGCCTCCTCCCGGGTGGCAACGGTGCGTGACACCGCGGTGGGGATCCCGTAGGCCCTGAGCACCGCTTCGGCTTCGGCCGGTTCGAGCCACCCGCCGTCGCCCAAGCGTCCCAACGCGGCTTCGACCACCGTCCGTGCCCCCACCGCGTCGATGCCCTCGAAACCAACCTGCTCCCCTTCGGGCCGCAGCCGCCATTCCGCATAATTGGCGGCGCGGGCGAGCGCCCGTGCCGCCGGCTCCGGGAAGGGGTACACCGGGAGCCTGGCCTCCCCCTCGGCGACCGGAGGGGGAGGCTCGGCGTACGCCTCCATATACACGCCAAGCACGGTCTTGCCCCCAGAATCGGAGCCCACGACTTCACTCACCGCCTGCCTCACCGCGGGCAGCGCACCCGGACTGGTGGGTATGTAGATCACGATCACCGAGTCGATTTCGTCGCTGTCGAGCATCGACCGCAGGCAAGCCCTGAAGTGGTTGGGCCCGGCCGAAGCGATCATGTCGACCGGGTTGCGCACTGAAGCCTCCGCCATCAGGTGCTGGCGCAACGAGGTCTGTAGCGCATCCGAGAACACCGGGACCTCGAGGCCCGCCGATTCGAGCGCATCGACCGCGAGGATGGCCGGGCCACCCGCGTTGCTGATCACGCCCACGCGGCGGCCCTTGGGGAGCGGCTGATTCGCCAAGAGCGTGGTCACCTCGAACAGCTCCTCGAGGGTGTCGGTGCGAATTACCCCCGCCTGCCGGAAGAGCGCGCCGACGGCCCGCTCCACCGATGCCAGCGCCCCAGTGTGGCTGCTGGCCGCCCTGGCACCGGAGGCGGTCCGCCCCGACTTCACCGCGACGATCGGCTTCTTCCGAGCAATCCGTCGAGCGATCCGCGCGAACCGCCGTGGATGTCCGAACGACTCGAGGTACAACAGGATGACATCGGTCGACGGATCCGACTCCCAGTAGAGCAGCAGGTCGTTGGCGCTGACATCCGCCTTGTTCCCCACCGAAACGAAGGTCGAGATGCCGATGTCGAGGCGGCGAGCGTGGTCGAGGATGGCGATCCCGAGCGCTCCCGACTGGCTCGACATCCCCACGTTCCCCTGCGGAGGGAAAGTGGGGGCGAAGGTCACGTCGAGCCGGACCGCCGGGTCGGTGTTCAACAGACCCATGCAGTTGGGCCCCACCATCCGCATGCCCCCGTCGCGCACTATCTGGAGGAGTTCCTTCTCGAGGGCGCCACCCTCCGGCCCGGTCTCCGAGAACCCGGCCGAAATCACCACCAGGCCGCGCACACCCTTCTTGGCGCATTCCCGGGCGACATCGAGCACGAAGCGGGCGGGGACCACGACGACGGCGAGATCGACCGGATCGGGGATGTCGAGCACCGACTTGTACGCCTTCACCGAGCTCACCGACGGAGCGCTCGGGTTCACCGGGAACACCGTGCCCGAGAAACCTCCCCGCAGCAGGTTCCGCAGTAGGCGAGCCCCGATCGAGGCGTCATCGCGGCTGGCGCCGATCACCGCCACCGACTTCGGGTAAAACACCGGCAACAGCGAGGCGGTCACCGCCTGCTGCTCGTGAAGTCCCTCTTGCCGGGTGACCTCTTCCGTCAAGGCCACCGGAAAGTCCACGATGTAGACCCCGCCGCCCATGTCGCGATGCATCGTGAAGCCCGACGACCTGAACACGCGCATCATCGCGTAGTTGTCGGGTAGGACGAATGCCCGGAACGACTCCACCCCATGGTGCCGCGCATAGTTCGTCAAATGGGTGAGCAGATGCGTGCCGATGCCGCGGCCCTGGTGGGCGTCTTCGATGCCAAAGGCAACCTCGGCCACCGTCGGCTCGTCCGGGAGGCGGTCGTATCGGCCTCCCCCGACCATCACCCCCCCGACCTCGACGACGAACGACATCCGATCCTCGTAGTCGACGTTGGCGAAGTAGCGAAGCTCCTCGTCGGTCAGTTCGTCCTTGTGCCTGAAGAAGCGCTGATAGATGCTGGCGCGGCCCATCCGCCGGAACATCGCATCGAGGGCGCCAACGTCGTCGGGCGTGATGGGACGGATATACGCCAGGCCCCCATCACGGAGCACCAAGTGGAATTCGTAGTCGGACGGATAACCGGCCACGGGAACGATTGTGGCAGATGGCCGGGTGATTGCCCTAGGGGCCATTGGCCGATTGGCGATTGGCGATTGGCGAAAGGCGAAAGGCGGAAGGCGGAAGGCGAAAGGCGAAAGGCGAAAGGCGAAAGGCGGAACCTTGCTGTACCGCCCTCGCTGCTCTACGCCCGAGATGCGCAATGCGTCAACACGTCTCTTGCGGATGGCGGAAAGCGGAGGGCGGAAGGCGAATGAGGAAGGGCCGGCTGGGCCGGCCCTCCCCATCCTCTCAGCAGCAGCCGGGGCCGCAGCCGGAGCAGCAATCCGAGTCGTCGCCACCGGCGTCGCCGGTGATCTTGATCGGAGCCATGCGCCCACCTCCTATATCGATAGTAGTCGATATGTTGACATACGCATCGATAGTTGTCAATATATCCACATGGAAGCCTGCTGCTCGCCCATCCTGGAGTCGCCGGTGGGGCACGACGATGCCGATCGCCTCGCCGCGCGCTTCCGCGCCCTCGGCGACCCGGCGCGACTGCGGCTGCTCTCGCTGATCGCATGTTGCGGCGACGCGTGTGCGTGCGACCTCGTCGACGACGTCGGCGTATCACAGCCGACCGTGAGCCACCACCTCAAGGTCCTCTACGAGGCAGGCCTGGTCGACAAGGAGCGTCGCGGCAAGTGGATCCACTACTGGGTGGTCCCAGAAGCCATGGCGGAGCTTGCGACGGCCCTTCAACCCGCGCAGGATTCGCTGGTCCAGATTCACGGCTAGCCGAGCAGCGATTGGCGATTGGCGAGGCGGGCTCCGGCCTCCGCCACTCAGACTTACCGCGCATCGCGCATCGCGCATTGCGCTTCCTACGCTAACTCCACCAACTCGAGCAGGGACTCGTCGAAGTAGACCGCGGTGCCGTCCGGCATCAGGATCGCCCGGTCGGGAGCAAGCGCGGCGACGAAGTCGGTGTCGTGGCTGACCAGGATCACCGTTCCCGTGTACGCGTGGAGCGCTTTGAGCAGCGCTTCCTTTGCCTGGGTGTCGAGGTTGTTCGTGGGCTCATCGAGGAGCAACACGTTGTGGCGGCCCACGACGAGTTGGGCGAGCGCAAGTTTCGTCTTCTCCCCTCCCGACAGGGTCGCCGCCACCTGCTCGATCTTGTCGGCGAGCAGAAAATGCCCCAAGACGCCCCGGAGATCCTGCTCCGGGTCGGTTGACACGGCCCGCATGTGCTCCATGACGGTCTGATCCGGAATGATGTGCTCATGCTCCTGGGCGTAGTAGCCCACCGACACCCGGTAGCCGATGACCACCTCACCGATGTCGGCGTGCTCGACCCCGGCGAGTATGCGCAACAGAGTGGTCTTGCCGGCGCCGTTGAGTCCCAGGATCAGCAGCCGCTCACCCCGCTCGACATGGACCCCGACGTCGACGAACACCACGTTGTCGTCGAACGCCTTCGACAGGTTGAGCCCCTCGATCGGGATGCGGCCCGACGGCTCGGGCTGCGGGAAACGCACCGCGACCGAGCGGCCCTTCTTCGCGACTTCGACGAGCGACTCCTTCATCCGGTCGGCGCGGGTCTGCATCGACTTGGCGCGCTTTGACATCTTCTCGGTGGTGCCCATGAATCGCCGCACCGTCGACTCCAAATCGTTGATTCGCTTCTCCTGAATGGCCCGTTCCCTCCGCCGCTGTTCGCGGCGGCGATCGCGCTCGGCCAGGAAATGCGTGTAGTTGCCGCGGTAGGGCTCCAGGGTCCCGTCCTCGAGGGATAGCACCGACGTGATCGAGCCATCGAGCAGCGGCAGATCGTGGCTGACCACTAGCAACGCTCCCGGGTAGTCGGCGAGGAACTCCATCAGCCATGCCTTGGCATCCAGGTCGAGGTGGTTGGTGGGCTCGTCGAGGAACAGGACATCCGTCTCGGAGAAGAGGATGCGGGCAAGCTCGACCCGACGCCGCTGACCACCAGACATGGTGCGCACCGGCTGCCCGATCTCGCTGTCGGCGATCCCCACCGCCGAGGCGAACTTCCGGGCCACGGCTTCGGCCCGATATCCGCCCGCGGTCTCGAACTCCACCTCGAGTCGCGCGAACCGGCGGATCAGCCGATCACGCTCCGCGCCATCGGCGGACTCCATCGCCTGCCGGACTTCTTCCATGCGGCGCTGCACTCCCCCGATGTCGCGGGCGGCAAGGACGCGCTCGAGGGCAGTGGCGTCGGCGTACTCGAGTTCTGGAAGGGAAGCCTCCTGGGAGAGGTACCCGATCTTGCCCGAACGCGCCACGGTGCCGCTCTTGGCAGGCCTCCGCCCGGCCAGCGTCTGGAGGAGGGTGGTCTTGCCCGCGCCGTTACGGCCGACCAGGCCGACTTTGTCCCCTGGGTGGAGGGCGAAGGAAGCGTCGGTGACGAGGGTCCGAATGCCGGCCTCGACACCGAGGCCACGCACGATGATCACGGGACGATCAGAGTACCGGTGACTCGCACGAGCCGAGAATCTCTCCGTCGCACTGATCCTCGTCGGCACCGCCATTGGCTTGATCGAACCCGCCACCCCCGATCAGGATGTCGTCGTCCCGATTGCCGAAAAGGAAGTCGTCGCCAGATCCCCCGAAGAGGAGGTCGGCGTGGCGACCCCCCTTGATCCGATCGGAACCGGATGATCCTTTGAGGAAGTCCTGCCCACGATGCCCAACGATCTTGTCATCCCCCGGTCCACCGACGCCGATATCGCTGCCTTTCCCGCCGCGGATGGTGTCGTCGCCCACCCCGCCGAAGAGCATGTCGGCACCGGTGGAGCCGTCGAGCACATCGGCGCTAGGACCGCCGTCGAGGACGTCAGGCCCCGACCCGCCGAAGATCTCGTCGTCTCCGTCGCCACCGCACAGCACGTCGGATCCACCCTTGCCATCGATCACGTCGTCGCCGTCGAGACCCAGGATCACATCGCTCCCACTCGAGCCGGCGAGCACGTCGTCACCACTAGTGCCGCTGATCGTCGACTTCCCGTAGCCGAGAGTGCCGTTGCCGATCGTTTCGGCGATCCAGCAGGCGTATGTGACGGTTCTGGTGTAGACGCCGAAGAATCCGGCATCGGCGCAGCCGCTCCCCCACGACACGATGCCCACCTGAAGGTGGGTGCCGTCACCGAGAGGAACCAGTAGCGGTCCGCCGCTGTCCCCCTGACAGGTGTCGGCGCCGCCGGCCTCGAAGCCGGCGCAGACCATGTCTGGCCGCTCGAAGTCGCTGTACGCGTCGGCGCAATCGGCGTCGCTTGCCATCGGCAGCTCGACCTCGCGCAAGCGGCGCGGAAAACTGGGTGTGCCGGGGGGATCGTTCTCGGTGTGCCCCCACCCGATCGCGATTACCTCCTTGCCCTCGCCATAGGACGCGGCGTCGGCCGCCAGCGGCAATCGAACTGTGTCGTTCTTCTGCGGGCTTGCCATCGCCGGTTCCGCCAATCGCAGAAGCGCCACATCGTTTTCGAGCGTGTTGTCGTCGAACTGGTCGTGGACGAAGATCGCCGAAACGTCGATACGGTCGCCGTCGCCTTCAAGGTCGAAGTCATTGGCATACACCTGGATCCGCGACGCACGAGTGCCCGCGACGCAATGAGCCGCCGTGAGCACCCACTCGGGATCGATCAGACTCCCCCCACAGAACTGGCTCTGGAAGGTGTCGGGGTTGTTGGTCCTCACCAAGCCGACCATGAAAGGGAACTCGTCGGGGCTGGCCTCGCGGCCTCCCACGATTTCTGGTTCGGGATCAGATTGGCCGCGCGCCGGCCCGGCGCCCGCGACCAGCGCGACAAGAACGAGCCCGACGAGGATTCTGGGGTGCACCGGTCGCCTTTGGTCTGCTTGCTGGCCCGCCCGGCGCCCGCGGGTTGAACGCGCGGCGCCGGACACGGATCGACCTTCCCGAAGCGATCCTATCGAGACCCATCGGCCCTCGCCGAGGGTCCCTTGATGGCGACCGTGCTCAGCCGAGGACATCGGCGGCCAACCCGGCGAGGGCTTCTGCGCCCGCGGCGGCCGAGACGACCACCCGATCGACCCCGGCGGCTGCCAACTGCTCGACCGACGCTGCGTCGGGGCGTGCCCCCATGGTTACCTCCAATGCGGCGGGATCTCGGCCAGCCCGTTCGGCCGTCTCCCGGGCAAAGGCGACCAGACCCGGCAACTCTTCGACCGCAGCCGAGGCCGGGTAGAACCCATCGCCCAGCTCGCCGGCGCGGCGCGCCGCCCGCTTCGAATGTCCCCCGATGACGATCGGTACGGACCGGTTCACCGGCCGGGGACGCAGATAGACCTCATCGAACGAGACGAAGTCGCCCGCGAAGGAGGCGACCTCGTCTGACCACAGGGTCCGCAGCACCCGGATGTACTCATCGGCCCGGGCACCCCGATCGTCGAAGGAGGCACCGAGCGTGCGGAACTCCTCCTCGAGCCATCCGGACCCCACGCCGAGGATCACCCTCCCCCCGCTGAGCACATCGAGCGACGCGACCTCCTTGGCGAGGATCACCGGGTTCCGCTGCGGAAGGATGAGCACGCCCGTGGCCAGCTTGATCGTGGTGGATACGGCCGCGGCGAACGCCAACCACACCAGAGGGTCGGGGATGTCGAAGTCCTCGGCACCACCCAACATCTTCCCGCTACGGCTGTACGGGTAGGCCGACTCGTAACCCTTCGGGATCACGACGTGCTCCACCACCCACACCGACTCATACCCCGCCTGCTCCGCCGCCGAGATCTGGGCACGAACCTGCCCACCGGTGACCGCCAGCGTGTTGGCATACATGAGACCGAGCTTCACGAGGTCCTCAGGAGGGGGGCACGTGAGGGTAACTGCCCGCTGCCCTCGAGGAGTCGCTACCCGCTACCGGCAGGAACGGCAGCGTCCTCCCCCGGTACTCCGGGGGAGGTGCCGAAGCGAAGCGAGGCGGAG
>JBBDMM010000009.1:21556-74130 GCA_040878325.1 Acidimicrobiia bacterium | reverse complement strand
TTTGGCCGGCCGAACCATCGCGGGAGGCCGCCCGAAGGGCGGCCGACCTCTTCTACTTGATCTCGACGGTGGCTCCGGCGCCTTCCAGGATGGCCTTCGCCTTCTCGGCGTCTTCCTTGGAGACGTGCTCGAGAACGGGCTTGGGCGCCTCGTCGACGAGAGCCTTCGCCTCCTTGAGCCCGAGGCTGGTGAGGCTGCGGACTTCCTTGATCACCTGGATCTTCTTGTCGCCGGCACCGGTGAGGATGACGTCGAACTCGTCCTGCTCCTCGACGACCGCGGCAGCGCCACCGCCGCCTCCCGCCATCGCCATCGCCATCGGGGCGGCGGCCGTCACATCGAACTTCTCCTCGAACTCCTTGAGGAACTCGGAGAGCTCGAGCACGGACATGTTCGCGAAGACCTCGAGCAGGTCGTCGTGGCTGAGCTTGGTTGCCATTGGTCTATTCCTCCTCGGCCTTTATGGCCGTTTCATCTTCGGTGATTACCTCGGCCGCGGCGGCCGCATCGTCGTCAGTGGTGGTTGCCTCAGCGGGGGCGTCGTCGCCGGTGACGACAGCCTCGGCTGCAGACTCCTCTTCGCCTGCCGAAGCAGCCGGTTCGGCTGTTGGAGCCGGGGACTTGTCGATCAACTGCTTGATCATCGAGGCGAGGTTGCGCGGCATCGCCGCCATCAGGCCGGCCATCGCCGCCATCGGCGCCTGCAATGCGCCGGCGATCTTCGCCAGCAGCACATCGCGCGGTTCGAGATCGGCGAGAGCGGCAACCCGCTCCGGCGTGAGGACCTCGGTGCCCAGCAGAGCGCCCTTGATGATCAGCCTGGCATGGTCCTTGGAGAAGTCGCGCAGCACCTTCGCGGTCGCCGCCGCGTCGCCCCTGGCAAAAGTCAGACCCGTCGGACCGACGAGCATCTCGAGTATCTCGTCGCGTCCCATCTCGGTGGCGGCAATTCGGGCGAGGGTCATCTTGTAGACCTTGAAGTCACCATCGGCGTCGCTCAGGGCACGACGCAGAGCCCGCTGCTCCTTCACCGAGAGGCCGGCGAATTCCGCCATGAAGACGGCCGACGAACCCTCGAGACGCTCTTTGATGTCGGCAACCGCCTGGACCTTTTCTGGTCGTGGCATGGCCGTTCTCCTTGTTATGGGGATCGCTCCCCTGAAACGGAAAAACTCCCGACGCGAGACATGCGCGGGAGCGGCAGAAACCTCTCTCGCCCACCTACGTTGGCGGCCTCATGGCCTTATCCCCAGCGGGGACCAACGGTCTCGGGTCGGCTCTTGATTGTCGAGCGGGAGCGTAGCGACACCGGCGGGGTTGAACAAAAGAGAGCTCGCCCGACGCCAGTCCGCGAAAAACGTCATTGGACACCGCCGCCGAGGGGGGAGACACTTAGGCAGCGGGAGCACCGGCGCTGGCGGGGCCGACCACCACCGCCCCGCACCGGCAACTCGGAGACGCAGGCTTGGATCCCTACCCCGGCCCGTCTGAGAAGAGGGGGAATGCGGCAACCCTGGCCGGCCGCAGGTCCCAGTGCCGACGAAGGCCCCGGTGCTCCCGCATTTCTTCCCGCCTCGGCGGGAGAAGCGCCGGCTGCGGGCTACTCGTCCAGGGTGTCCAATGCTCCGACGTCCACCTTGACGCCGGGGCCCATCGTCGAGGCGACGGCGAGCTTGCGGATGTAACGGCCCTTCGCCGAAGCCGGCTTCACCCTCATCAACTCGTCGATGGCCGCGGCGAGGTTCGCCCGCAGCTGGTCTGCGTCGAACGACACCTTCCCGATGGGCACATGGACATTGCCAAATTTGTCATTGCGATACTCGACCCGACCAGTGCGGAACTCGTTGACCGCCTTACCAATGTCCTCGGTGACGGTCCCCGCCTTCGGGTTCGGCATCAGGCCGCGCGGGCCCAGCACCCGGCCCAGCTTCCCCACCGCCGCCATCATCGACGGCGCGGCGATGGTCACGTCCCAATCGGCGGGCTGGGCGCCCGACTCGACCGCGGCGGCGAGCTCGTTACCTCCCACGACATAGGCCCCGGCCTCTTGCGCGGCACGCGCTTGGTCACCTTCTGCAAAGACGAGCACCCGCACCGACTTGCCGGTGCCATGAGGGAGTGAGATCGTGCCGCGAACGGCCTGATCGGCCTGCCGGGCGTCGATGCCGAGGTTGAAAGCGGCTTCGACGGTCTCGTCGAAGCCGGCGGTGGCCGTCGCCTTCACTAAATCCAGGGCCTCTACGGGGGAGTGCAGCTTCTCTCGATCGAGCCGCTTGATGGCGTCGTCGCGCTTCTTGCCCATGTCGATCATCTCCTTGCGGTGCAAACGGCGCTCACGCGCCTCCCACATCTGTCAGTCGGTAGTCACTTGGTCGGTAGCCAGGCGCCTAGGGGCGCTCAGCCTTCGACCTTCAAACCCATCGATCGTGCGGTTCCCTCGATGATCTTCATCGCGGCCTCGACGTCGTTGGCGTTGAGGTCGACCATCTTGGTCTCGGCGATCTGCTTCACCTGGGCACGAGTGACCGTGCCCACCTTCTCGGTGTGCGGTACCGCCGAACCCTTCTCGATGCGCGCTGCCTGGCGGAGCATCACCGATGCCGGTGGCGTCTTCGTCACGAAGGTGAATGACCGGTCGTCGTAGATAGTGATCTCGACCGGGACGATCGTCCCGGACTGACTCTCGGTGGCCGCGTTGTAAGCCTTGACGAAGTCCATGATGTTCACGCCGTGCTGGCCCAGCGCCGGACCCACCGGAGGTGCAGGGGTTGCCTGCCCGGCGGGAATCTGCAGCTTGAGCATCGCGGCGACTTTCTTGCGGCCCATTGGTCAGTTCCTTCCTAGAACTTCTGAATCTGCTCGAAGTTGAGCTCGACCGGGGTCTCCCGGCCGAAGATGTCGACGAGAACCCTGACCTTCGACTGGTCGAGGTTGATGTCTTCGATGACGCCGTTGAAATCGGCGAACGGGCCTTCGGTGACCCGAACCGTCTCGCCCACTTCCCAATCCGGCTTGAACCTGGGTGCCTTCTTCTCCTCGTCCTTGCGGACGCCGAGGATCCGTTCGACCTCGCGCCGCGACAGCGGAGTCGGCTTGGTACCCGATCCGACGAATCCGGTGACGCCGGGAGTGTTGCGGACCACGCCCCATGAGTCGTCGTCGAGGTACATGCGCACCAGCAAATAACCCGGGAACTGCTTGCGGGCCACGGTCACCTTCCGCCCACTCTTGATCTCGACGACATCCTCCATCGGAATGACGACGTCGAAGATGGCGTCCTCCATGTGCATCGAGGTGATGCGGGTGGTGAGGTTGGCCTTGACCTTGTTCTCGTAGCCGCTGTACGAGTGGATCACGAACCACGATCCCGGCAGGTCGAACGGGCTCGAGGGCGGACGCACCGGTTCGGCCCCGCCTTCGGCCCCCTCGCCGGGGGCGGAACCAACCGGCTCCTCCTCCGCCGACACCTCGGCCTCGGGCTCCTCGGGGCGCTCCTCGGTGGCGATCGACGTACCCAAGAGCTCACGGGCGCGGTCGAGCGCGTCCCCCGGGGAATCGGCGGCATCGTCGGCCGGGTCCGGTGTTGCAGTCAGGTCGTCAAGGGTTTCGTCGTTCACCGCAACTCCAGAAGCGCCAGGATGCCGCGCTTGAGCGTGAGGTCGAGCCCGAGGGTGTAGAGGGTGACGAACCCTGCAGTGATGAGAGTGACCACGGTGAAGGTGATGGTCTCGCGCCTTCCCGGCCAGGCCACCCGACGAAGTTCGGTACGGACCTCGGATACGAACTGGCGGAAGCCGACGCGCTCCTTACGACGCCGTTGCGTCATCGCCTGAGCGCGACGATCCTTCGCCCGCTTCTCTTCCATCTCCTGTAGCCGCCGCAACTCGCGGTTCATGTCGTTACCTCTCGGTCCGGATCACAGGCCGCAGCCACCGGTGGTCCGTCCTCTTGTTGTTGGGGCATCCAGCAGGGGCGGAGGGACTCGAACCCCCAACCGCTGGTTTTGGAGACCAGTGCTCTGCCAAATTGAGCTACGCCCCTTTGGGGTGTTCGATCCCGCGCGCGAGCCTAGGAGGCGAACGGCGGGCATTGTAGGCCGGGAAACCCTCACTGCACACTTTGGGAGGGCCTCCAACCATGGCCGTGAGCCAACCGGCCACAGCCACGGCCAGAGTCAGAAGCAGATTGGTGGGGGGGCTCGGTCTGGCTGTGGCTGTGGCTGTAGCCGGAGCCGAGAGAACTCAGTGCTCTCGCTTTGCGAGGGCGTGGGCAATCAGGGCTGCTGCCGTTGCTACGGCTATCGCTGCGGCGACCGAGTAGCGGACTGCGAGGCGGACCACCAGGGGTCGTCGTGGATCCGAGCCATCCTGGAAGGGAAGCCGCGACATCACGGTCGTGGCCAGCCCCTCGGGGGCAACGAGGGTCTCATGCCCGATCGAGGAGAGGTCGCGGGACATGCCGGTCGAACGGGCGACATCGGCCTGGCATCGGAGGCACTGTTCGCGGTGGGCTTCCAATACTCGATTCAGAGGCGTGTCAGGCGGGACCGTCGAAACCAGTCGACAGATGAGAGCGCTCATTCCGACCCCTCGAGGATCGACCGAACCCGCTTGCGCGCCCGATGCAACCTCACCTTCGCAGTGGTCTGGGTGATGCCGAGCTCGCGCCCGACCTCGGCGTGGCTCCACCCATAGACGTCCCGCAACACGAGCACCGCTCGCTGACCGGGGCTCAACTGGTTGATCGCCGAACCGAGTTCCGCTCTCACCTCCGCCAGCTCCCCCGCTCGCTCCGGGCCGGTGGCAGGGTCGATCAGCATCTCGTCGAGCTGCTGCACCTCGTGCCGGTTGGCTCGTTTGCGAAGGGTCCACGCCGTATTGACTGTGATCCGATGCAGCCAGGTTCCCAGTGCGGCGTCGCCCCGAAACCGCGGCATGGCACGCCAGGCGCGAATCAGCGCCTCCTGGGTCACATCGGGGGCGAGGTCGGGACCGACGAGCCTGACGGCAAGCGTGTACACGCTGTTTCGATACCTCCAGACGAGTTCTCCGAATGCATCCGAGTCACCACCCCGGGCGGCCTCGATGAGCTCGGCCTCGTCGCGTTGGACCCCGCCCCCGGTCATCGCGTTACCCGGGCGCGGCCCGTCACCAGCCGGTCTCCCCCGGATTCGAGGACCAGATCGATATCGGCTCCGTCAGCAGCGATTGCGCCGACGGTGCCGGTGACCGTCGCCGGCTCGGCCGGTCGCAACGGCTTACGAAACCGCACGCTCATCGCCGCCAGCGAGTGGGCGTTCGGCGAGTAACGAGCCGCGGCCCGGCCCATCCATGCCGCCATGAGCAGGCCATGGACGATCGTCCCTGACAAACCGGCGGCGCGGGCCGAATCGTGATCCCAATGAATCGGATTCCAGTCGCGGGTGGCTGCGGCATAGTGCACCAGGTCGAGGCGGGATGCGCCCGCGTTCAGCGGGACGATCGGCTCCCCTTCAATCGGCAGTGGCCTCGACGGTGCGGGCGGGTCGGTCGCCGGTCGTTCCCCGACCGCGGGCTCGGGTTGCTCGGGGAGGGCGCCCGCGGCCGCGTCGGCCATCACGAACACTGCCCTCCCGTCGAGCCACTCGCCGGCATCCGATTCGGCTTGCAGGCCGAACGTGACGAGGTTCAGCCCCGACCGGGCCTTGGCCCCCTCGACCTTGCCCACTATTCGAAGCCGCTCACCAACCTGCAGGCTGCGATGCCACTCGAACGACTGCTCGGAGTGAATCAACGACGTAGTGAACGGCACCACCGCCGGGTCTTCGAGAAACGCTGGAGCCGCCGCGAACAGGGCGACATTGGCGAACAGCGGAGGCGCATGCTCCACCCACCTGGCGGCGTCGTCACCGGTGGCGTCGGCGAACTCGGCCACCCGATCGGCGGTCACCTCAACCGTGAACGGCCCGTAGGAATGGCCGACCAGGCCGGCGAGGTGGCTCATCGGCGGACCTCGGCTGGCGACGAATGGCGAGTACCGGGTGGCGGGAGGGCGCCGACCATCAGGTCGCCCGGCCCACTACCGGGTCTCTTTGTGAGCCGTGTGCTCGCGGCACCAGCGGCAGAACTTCTTCAGCTCGAGCCGATCGCGCGTATTCGTCTTGTTCTTGTTCGTCACGTAGTTGCGGCGTTTGCACGACTCGCACGCGAGCGTGATCGGAGGCCGCTTGTCACTAGGCATCTAGAAAACTCTTCTCTGTTCTTGTCTTGCTGGGGCTGTGGCTGTGGCTGGGTTACTTGATGATCTTGACGACGCGGCCGGCGCCGACGGTGCGGCCACCCTCACGGATCGCGAACCGCAAACCATCTTCCATCGCGATCGCGTGGATCAACTCCACCGTCATCTCCGTGTTGTCACCCGGCATCACCATCTGCGTCCCCTCCGGCAACGTGATCGAACCAGTGATATCCGTCGTCCGGAAATAGAACTGCGGCCGATACCCCGAGAAGAACGGGTTATGACGCCCCCCCTCCTCCTTCGTCAACACATACACCTGCGCCGAGAAATCGGTATGAGGAGTAATCGACCCAGGCGCACACACCACCTGACCCCGCTCCACATCCTCCTTACCAATCCCCCGCAGGAGAAGCCCCACGTTGTCGCCAGCCCGCGCCTCATCCAACAACTTGCGGAACATCTCAACCCCAGTCACCGTCGTCTTCTGCGTCGCCCGGATCCCCACAATCTCCGCCTCCGCCCCCACCCGCAAAATCCCCTGCTCCACCCGACCAGTCACCACCGTCCCCCGACCCGTAATCGAAAACACGTCCTCGATCGGCATCTGGAACGGCTTATCCACATCCCGCTCCGGCTCCGGGATATACGAATCCACCGCCGCCATCAACTCCATCACCTGACCCGCAGCCTCCCCATCACCCTCCAACGCCTTCAACGCCGAACCCCGCACCACCGGCACCTCATCACCCGGATACTCATACTCCGTCAACAAATCCCGCACCTCCAACTCCACCAGATCAAGAAGCTCGGGATCATCGACCATGTCCACCTTGTTCAAGAACACCACAATGAACGGCACCCCCACCTGCCGAGCCAACAACACATGCTCCCGAGTCTGCGGCATCGGACCATCCGCCGCCGACACCACCAGAATCGCACCATCCACCTGCGCCGCACCCGTAATCATGTTCTTCACATAATCCGCATGACCCGGCATATCCACATGCGCATAATGACGATTCGCCGTCTCATACTCCACATGCGCAATCGCAATCGTGATACCCCGCTCACGCTCCTCCGGCGCCTTATCAATCTCATCAAACGCCGTAAACCGATTCGACCCACCCACCCCCGACTCCGCCAACACCTTCGTGATCGCAGCAGTCAACGTCGTCTTCCCATGATCAATATGACCCATCGTCCCCACATTCACATGCGGCTTCGACCGCTCAAACTTCTCCTTACCCATGGGTTCCGATCTCCTCGTTGTGTCGATCCGACGTTGCCGGGTGCGTAGCGGCGGGTGGACTCGAACCACCGACTACCCGATTATGAGCCGGGTGCTCTACCTCTGAGCTACGCCGCCTCGGCGACAGCACAATACCGTCGCCGCCTGAGCCCCCTCCCGGGATCGAACCGGGGACCCCTTCCTTACCATGGAAGTGCTCTACCGCTGAGCTAAGGGGGCGCGTAGGCGTCGGCAGGATAGTCAATGCTCAGCGCCCAGCGGCCGCTGAGCAGCAGGGGGCAAGTTCGCCGCCGGTAAGGCGGCGAACGAAGGCCGCCGTGGGGGGCGAAGGATTTGAACCTCCGTAGGCGTTAGCCGGCAGATTTACAGTCTGCTCCCTTTGGCCGCTCGGGCAGCCCCCCGGAAGGCGCGGAGGATAGTGCCAGGCTCGAGCACCTCCTGCCCGGTGTCGCAACACGTCGATCGATCCGAACCTTCCCGAGGCGGCCTCACCTGAACGGCCAGCGTCGAAGGTCTGGGGGCGCGGCCGATAGGCTGTGCCCCGCCACCTACCAGGGGAGATCATGACTGACAGGGACCGCTTGGTCGACCGGGGGGTCATCTCTTTCGAGCAGGCGGAGCGCCTTCACGGCGATGCGCCTCCCGACAAGCCGGGTGGGCCGAGGACCGCCGAAATGCTCGGTTACATCGGAGCCATCGCCCTCTTCATCGCCACATTCGCGGCAGTCGTCAAGGTGATGTTTCCCGACGACCCGACGTTCGCGCTCCTCACCGGCGACTACGACCACCTGCAAGGCGGTGGGGTCGCCCTGCTCGGCGCCGCGATCGTGTTCGGTACCGGTTACCGATTCGCCGACCGGGCCGGCGCCGTCCGCCGCAGCTCGGGGTTCCTGATGCTTCTGGGTTGGTCGCTGGCAACCGTCGCGACGGGACTGCTCATGCTCGACCTGGACATCGGTGACTTCACCCCGCTCGTGGTGGTGATCCCTTCAGCGGTCGTGGCCCTGATCGGATACGGCAGGCTGCGATCGGTGCCGACGTTGCTTGCGCTGTTCGCAGTGGCGACGAGGGTCCTCTCCGCGATCCTCGTGCTCGTCCAGGTGGAGGAACCCACCGAGGTGAGCGACCTGGTGCTGACGGCCGCACTCGGGGCATCGCCCGACCTCGGCAGTTGGATCTCGTTCCTGGCAAGTGTCGGCCTCGGGCTGACATGGATCTGGCTCGCCCGCACCGGCGGAGTAGGCCCGCGAAATGCGGCGTTCTTCATCGGCGCGGTGTACGCGATGCTGTTCTCGATCGCGCTGTTCTCGACCGCGGATGGATGGCTCGTCCTCTCACTCGGTCTCGTTCTCGCCTACCTCTGGGGTGCCCGGCAGTGGGGTACCTCGGTGTTGGCCGCGGTCGGGTCAGTCGGGATGATCGTGGTGATCTTCCAGTTGATCACACTCGTCCACGACGGGATCGGTGCCAACGAAGTGCTGCTCTGGTTCGGAGTAGCCGGCGCAGTGACGACCGGGGCGTTCTGGATGCTGAATGGCAAGGGTGACTCGGGGTCGCCCTTGCCGGCCCCTGCTCCGGCTCCGGCTCCGGCCAGTCAGGCGGGAGGCGAGTAGCTGCGAGGAGTGAACCGTGGGGTAGAAGAGGGGGCCGGGATTCACCCGGCCCCCTCTCACTTATCTCGTTTGCTCGGCAGTTACCGAATGATCCCGCTTTGGGCCATGTCGGTGAGCCGCCGAACGCGCTCGGTAATCGGGGGGTGAGTCGAGAACATCCGGGCCAGGCCGCCGGTCGAGCCGCTCCGCCCGAAGGCCTTCAACGGATCGGCGATAAACAGCTGGGCGGTGGAAGGGTTCACCTGCATGGGGATCTTGGCCGTACCGGCCTCGAGCTTCTCCAGGGCACGCGCCAGATTGAGTGGAGACCCGGTGATCTCCGCCCCGCTCCGATCGGCCTGGTACTCGCGCGACCGGCTGATCGCCATCTGGATGACCATGGCCGCCAGCGGAGCAAGGATGAGCGACGCGATCATGATCACCCCGGAGATGGGGTCGTTGCGACGACGATCGCCGCCGGTCCAAAAAGCGATCCTCGTCAGGAACGATAAGGCGACGGCCACGGTCGCGGCGATCGTCGAGATGAGGATGTCGCGGTTCTTGACGTGCGACAGCTCGTGGGCCAGCACGCCTTCGAGCTCGGAGTGGTCCATCAGGGTCAAGATCCCCGAGGTGACCGCGACCGCAGCGTTCTTCGGGTTGCGGCCCGTGGCGAATGCATTGGGCTGCGGTGAGTCGATCAGATAGATCTTGGGCATCGGCATGTTCTCGCGCTGAGCCAGCGAACGCACGATCGAGTAGACGTTGGGTAGATCCTTCTCCTCCGCCGGCTTGGCCTTCGCCGAAGCGAGGGCGATCTTGTGCGAGAAAAAGTACATCCCGAAGTTGATGAGCCCGGCGATCACCAGAGCCGTGATCGCGCCACTGGTACCCCCGAGCAACTGACCGACCAGGACAAAGAGAGCCCCGAGCCCCGCCATCAGAACCATCGTCTTGAAGTTGTTACGCATCGTGAGAAGAGTAACGGCGGGGGGTTCGGAGAGATTCCGGGAGGCCCGACGCGTTCTTGATTTCTGATTCTTGCCGGTAGCCGGTAGCGGGTAGCGATTCATTTACTCGCTACCAGCACTCTGAAATCACCGAGACCCCTCGGATGCAGCAGTGCTTCTGCTCCGGTGAGCTGGCTGCGCAGGGTCAGCCGCTCCATGGTTCGGCCTGTGCGGGCGGCATCCAGCTCGGCTTCGCGCAGCCCTCGCAGTGTGTCGCGCAGGCCCCACCGAGTCAGGAAGTCGTCTTGCCGCTCGACGGTGACCGTGGCTCCGGCGGATTCGGCCGCCGCCGCCAGGGCGGTGAAGTTCACGTCCATGGTGATGTCCGTCTCACCGGGTGTGAGCAACGGATCCGGGCCGAGATGATGTGACCGGTAGGTCCTCACGGTGCCCTGGGCTCGCCGGTGGCTCAACCCGTCTGCCGTCTCGCCGTAGTCGAACACCACCACCGAACCGACATCGAACCGCCCCAATGCGGTCGTAATCCATTCGCCGGCGACGACTTGCACCTCCACCAGGTCACCCTCGACCACCGGTCCCGCGAACGCGTCGGCCCAGGAAGCGACCTCGCGGCGCGCCGGCACCTCCTTCGTCATCAGACCGGCGTCTTCGAGGTCGATGACTTGCTCGGTCCAACCTGCTCCCCGTCGCACTGCCACCGCTGCGGGCAGATTGTCGATCAACTCGTTGGCGATGACCACGGCCGCGCCCCCTCGAGGGACCTGGGCCAGGTCGGCGACGACAATGGCCTCCGGCACCGAGCCACCGAGGCGTTCGGTGGCGGCCGCCGACACCTCCACGGCAAACACGGCCGCAGGCGCCTCGGCCAACTCCTCGAGCACGGCGCGGAGCAGGGCGCCCGAACCCGCCCCGGCCTCGACCAGAGTGAGCGGCCCGACCCGCTCCACCTCGGATGCCACAAAGTGAGCGACGGTGCCTCCGAACAAGGGGCTCACCTCCGGGCTGGTGAGGAAGTCGCCCTCCTCGGAGGACCGCAGGGTCGTCGACGCGGCGAAGTAACCCCCGTCGGGGTCGTAAAGGGCAAGCGTCATGAAGTGGTCGAATGGCAGCGGTCCGTGCGCGGCGATCTCGGATCGGATGCGTTCCAGCACCGGAGCATTGTGCCCCGGGCTGTCAGGCGACCGCGGTCACGTCGATCGTCGCGCCCAGCAGGCGTTCCACCTGGGAGGCGAAGCGGGCTGGATCACCGGTGGTGAGGTAGGTGGCGTCGCCAGAACCGGGGGAGTCGCCGGCGACACGAACCACCTGCCGGGCGACCGCGCCGGCGGGATCGATCACCGTGACGCCAGGAGCAGCCGCTGATATGGCGCCGGCGAGGAAGGAGTAGTGGGTGCAAGCGATCACCAGCGTGTCGACTCCCTGGTCGATCAACGGGGCGAGGTGGGCCGCGATCTCAGGGCCCGAGCCGTCCCAGCCGTCCTCCACCGCTTCCGCCCACCCGGGGCACGGGTGGGCGATCACTTTGATCCCCTCAGAGAACCGGCCCACCAAGTCCCCCAAGACCGAGGCGGCGAAGGTGGTCGGGGTCGCGAGCACCCCCACCACACCCGATCGAGTTGCGGCCACCGCGGGCTTCACCGCTGGCTCCATGCCGACGAAGGGAATCTCGGAGTGCTGATCCCGTAGGTGCTGGAGCGCCGCCGCCGAAGCGGTGTTGCAGGCGATCACCACGGTGTCGGCACCCCGGTCGACGAGCCGTTCGGTGGCCTGCTCGGAGAACTCCCGTACCTGGGCGATGGACCGCTGGCCGTACGGGGCGTTGCCTTGGTCGGCCAGATACACGATGTCGGCGGAGGGCAGCAGCATCGTCACCTCGCGGAGAACTGCGAGACCGCCAACGCCGGAGTCGAAGAATCCGATCATGCGGTTGGAGCGTACCGACGGCTCTGTCGGTTCCGTCGCGACCCGCTAGTTCGGGTTGTTCACCCACCCCGGCCAGTCGGCATTGACCAGGACGAGCGGTGAGCGAGTGACCCAGAAGTGGAGTTCGCGTTGGGTGCGCTGGGGCGAGAAGCCGAATCCCTTGATCATCACGCGCTCCATCAAGGAGCGACGCGCCGACCAATCGGTGACCGGCACGGCGGTCGCCTCGATGTCGGCCTCCACTGCACCCCTCAACTGAATCGTGAAGTGCGGATCGGCC
Organism: Acidimicrobiia bacterium; assembly: GCA_040878325.1. Lineage (NCBI taxonomy): Bacteria > Bacillati > Actinomycetota > Acidimicrobiia > Acidimicrobiia bacterium. The sequence goes on along the minus strand of JBBDMM010000009.1, from coordinate 61,899 downwards.
TGGACATTGGCGTACCAGTCCCGCGTGCCCGGGCGCCCGGCGATTACCAAATTCCGATCGACGTTGTGAAGCGTCACGTCGACGGTGTGGGGACGGCCCGACGTCCGACCAGTAGTGGTAATGCCGACGATGCCGCCGCGCGCCAGCGCGACGACCACTGGATCGGTCAAGTCATATTCCTCGTACGCCGGTGGCATCTTAGGTCCGACCCACCCGCGAGGGCCCGGGAACGATGCCGCGGTACTCATGCGAAGATGTGCACATGAAATCGCTCTTCACTCGCATTGTCATCGGGCTGATCGTCGCCAACGCCGCATTCGCCATCTTCGTCCTGCTGGGTGGCGACATCGGGGACGTCGAAGGCCGCATTCTCGGCACCTCGCTGATCGCTACGGCCTCGGCGATCCTGGCGATGGCGTGCGCCCCCGCCCTTTCGAAGGGACGACTGGGATTCGTCCCTCACCTGGGAATGGCTGCCGCCGCCGTGGGATTCGTCGCGGTCACCATCTTCATCTGGGCCGATCTCGACTCGCTCACTCTCGGGAAGGTCGCCGGGAGCGCCTACGTGGTTGCCGGCGCCGCTGCCCTTGCCTGCTTGCTGTCGGGTTGGAGGCTGCAGGGCGGTTCCGCCTGGGTCGGGATGGCCGCAAACCTCTTGATCGCCGCGGTGGCGGCAATGATCCTGCTTCCCATTTGGACCGAGGTCGGCGGGGACGGCGGATATTGGAGAATGTTCGCCATCGTGGTGGTGCTGCTGTCGGCGTCGGTACTGGCGGTGCCGGTGCTGTATCGGGGGGGCGGGGGGCGGCCAGGCGATCAGTTTAAGAACTGCCCCTTCTGTGGGGCCGCCATCGAGGGGACGGCAGGAAAGCCGGTCACCTGCGGCAGCTGTGGGCGGAGATACACCGTCAACCAATAGCCAGGGGCCGGAATCCTCAAGGGAGCGGCGTTTTCGGTCGAAATTGATCAGACGACCCCAGGAGTTCTCTGATCTTCGACCGCCACCAACGCGTCAGCCGTCTCTGGCTGGCCAGCGCGGCCCTGACGGCATTGATTGCCGCCACTGCGGCGATCGTCGCCGTCCGCCATCAGGCAGACCTCACCCGCCCCGTCGGCGAGGGCGAGCTGTTCACCCATGACGCCGCGATGGCGGCCGATTTCCTCACCGGGGCCCTCGACCCGTCGCAGGCAGTGCGGGAGGCTCGGAACACCCTGCGGATCGAGGCGGTGTCGCTGCTCGACGACAACCTGACGTTCATCGCTTCGAGCTCGCGCAACCTCGTCGGATCGCACCTCGAATCGCCCTTCTTTGCGGGCAGTCCGATGCCATTGCGGGCCCTCGCCGCCCCGATCGGCCTGCCGGTGATGATCGACGGCATCGAGGAGTGGCCGGCGGACGCCGTGCTGTACCAGGTGATGCGACCCCTCGATGACGGGCGAATCGCCGTGCTGTTCTACGACCTCCAGAGGCTGGTCGAGCGCAGGGCAATTCCGCGTGGAATCCACCCGGAGACCCTGCAACTCGCCGGAGTCGCCGTGTTCTTCGGGGTGATGACCCTGGTGCTCGCGGCCGGTAGGGCCGGCGCCCATCGCCGCGTTCGGCGGTCGATCGAGGAGTCTTTCGGCCTCCAGGCTCGTGCCCGTGAACTGGCCACGCACAACAAGGAACTCGACGAGGCCCGGTCGGCGGCCGAACGCGCCCTGGCGCTGGCCGAGGAAAAGAACCGAATTCGTTCCGAGTTCGTGCTGATGATCAACCACGAATTGAATACACCGTTGACAGGGGTGGTGACCAGCGCCGAGCTGCTGGCCACACATCCCGAGATGCCTGCCGCCGATCGGGGCGAACTCCTGGCCGACATGGTGCGCGAGGGTGACAAGCTCCGCGGTCTCATCGACCGCATGCTGACCGTCGCCCGAATCGAGAACCAGGGGCTCGGCTACAGCCTCCGCCGAATCGAGGCAGCGACTCTGGTCGAACTCCTCCGCCCGGCCACCCAGACCGGAACGCTGGTGGCGCCGGCGGCCGCCGATGTCATGACCGACCCCGAGGGCCTGGTCGCACTGGTCGCATCGCTCACCGAGAACGCCCGCACCCACGGAGCCAAGACTGTGGCGGTCGACTTCCTCGAGGCGCTGCCATTCGAGCCGGATCTGATCGTCGGCACCCCTTCGAACGCCGCCATGTGGGTTGCGGTTCGAGATGACGGCCCCGGCATCGACCAGGAGTTCCTCCCCCGCATCTTCGAGAAGTTCGAGAAGCGCAGCGACAGCCCGGGGACCGGCCTGGGGCTGTACCTCGCCCGGTTGATCGCGGAGGCGATCGGCGCGTCGATCGCCGTCAAGTCCGGGCCTGATGGCACGACGATGGCCGTCGGAGTGGCACTCGCCCGCGAGGCGGCAGCCGCATGAGGAGAATCCCGGCCCTGGCGTTCACCACGATGATCCTCGCAGGGTGCGGATCGACGCCGGTGGACTCCGCGGTGATCGTGCTCGACGAGTATTCGATCGAGGTGTCCGCTCCAGTGGTCCAGACCGGACCGATCGTCTTGACCGTCGAAAACGCCGGCGAGTTCTCGCACACTCTGGTCGTCGCCCGCGCCGATGGGAGCGCAGTCGCCGCCACCGAGACGATCGCTCCGGGGAGCGCGGTCGAGTTGCCTCTCGACCTCGAACCCGGCGGTTACGAAGTGTCGTGCCGGATCGTGGTTCAACTCCTCGACGGCACGATCGTCGACCACTACGAGCAAGGAATGCTCGCGTCGATGGCCGTCGCCAACCCTGGGTGATCACCACGCCCGGTTGAGAGACCTCAGCCGTCGATCGGGTGAGGTCGGACGAACGCAACCACGTACCATTCGCCCGATCCCGAATGAGTGCTCTCCGCAATGTCCGAGCGCCCCAGCTTCCCTGGCCCCTCGCCGTCTCGTCCGTCCTCCTAGTTGCCGCGTTGATGGCGGCGTGCAGCGGGGCCAAGTCCGCATTCGGCGAGGAGTGCGACTCATTCCAACCCAACCTCGACGATCCCTTCCACGCGGTCAACCGGACGCTCACCGACCCCAGCCCGCTCGATTGGCCGACCGCCGATCCGGGTACGGTCGGTCTGGACTCGGCCGTGCTCGAGCAGGCGGCAGAAGAGGTGGCGTTGTCACCGATGACCGCCAGCCTGCTGGTCGTACGCAACGGCAAGCTGGTATTCGAGCGCTACTTCAACGGCTTCGATGCCACGGACGCCAACAACGTCCATTCGCTCTCGAAGTCCATCCTGTCGGTGGTCACTGGTATCGCGATCGACGAAGGTCATCTCACCCTAGATGCGCAGGTCGGCGACGTCCTGCCGCCGAACCTGGTCGTGAACCACGGAGAACTGACCGTTCGCGATCTCTTGACGATGGCAGGCGGGTTGGAGGTACCGGAACCGGACACCAACTACGAGTGGCAGCCCAGCACGGTGCCCGGGGAACCCTCCTTGGTGCGGGCAGTGTTGGCAAGCCCACGTGTCGTCGCACCGGGCACAGAGTTCGCTTACAACACCGGGTTGACTCAGGTACTGGCTGCGATGCTCACCGAGGCGACCGGGATGTCCCTATGCCAGTACGCGGCCGACCGGTTGCTAGGACCCTTGGGAATCGACGTCGAGGGGTGGCATGTCGAGCCCGGCGGCTACCTCTCGGGAGGCTTCGACATGTTCATGACCCCCCGGGAGATCGCCCGGTTCGGTCAGCTCGTCCTCGATGAGGGCGCTCTCGGCGGCGATCAAATCGTCTCGTCATCGTGGCTCGACCAATCCCTGTCGCCACGGTGGGATTTGGGCTGCGTGCAGTATCCGCCCATCCCCATGCGCTACGGGTACCTCTGGTGGGGTTATGACATCGGGGGGCATGAGGTCTGGATTGCCTCCGGGTACGGGGGACAGGACATGATGATCGTCGACGATCTCGATCTGGTGGCCGTCATCACCCATGACACGACCGAGATCGGTGGTGCGAGGGTCCCGATGCGTGCACTGTTCTACGAGTTACTGCTCCAAGCCGTCCACGGTCAAGCCCCGCCTACAGAACCCACCGAATGTCAGTCGTCGGTGTTCACGTTGGCAACCGTTGCCGCCGACGGTTCCACGCCGCCGTCGCCGGTTCCCGGCTGGCCCGCCAACACTGCCGGGCCGTTCTCACCGGGCGCCGAGCGACTGGCGTACACCGAGCTCTATCTGGACTACTGGGACCTGTACACCATCAGTCGCAACGGAACCGATATTCGTCGAGTCACCCGCGACGCGGTGCCCGATGCGATGCCGTCGTGGTCTCCTGACGGGACGATGCTGGCGTTCGTTCGAGGCGAACCTGGACAAAGCGACCTGTACCTGATCAACGCCGATGGATCCGCACTGACCCAGCTAACCGACCTCGACGGATACGCGCACGCCCCCGCCTGGTCAACCGATGGGACCAGGATCGCGTTCATCTGGGGACACGGCGACATCAGAGGTTGGGGTCACCCCGGGGAGCTGTGGGTGATCGATCGGGACGGGTCGAACCTCCGCCAGTTGCGCGAGGCACCCACTACCAACCCGATCTGGTCCCCCGACGGTCGCCAGATCGTCTTTGACAGCATTACCGCCGCCGGCCGCATCGGGTTGCTCGATCTGGACACTGGCACGGTCTCCGACCTCGGTCTGGGCTTTTTCCCGCGCTGGTCACCGGACGGAACCCGCATCGCCTTTGCAGCCCTCGATGAAGCCGGCGGCAGCGACATATTCAGCATGGCCGCAAATGGGACCGACCGTGTCCAACTCACCGATGACCCCAACTTCGACGGCCTCCCATCGTGGACACCAGATGGCACGACAATCCTCTACTGGACGACTCTGGCCCCGTCCGAGGTGTAGGCGCTTGCTGGGCGAGGGAAAAGTCAGCCGTCGATCAGGCCGATCAACTCTGCAGACCAGGGGCAGTAGCGATCGCCGTGCTGGTTGACGTACTCGTCAAAACCAAGGTCATCGATGTATGAGACGGTGCCGTCGCACACCTCGATGGCGAAGTCGGCGAACTCGACCTCGACGATGTGCCACTCGTGGCCGATGTTCACGCCACCATCGCCCGCAAGGATCTTCCCATTGGGAATCCCGGGGTTGGTCCCGGAAGCAAATGCCGCCCGGGCGGCGACCGCGGCATCGCCGGTGAGAAGGATCCGATAGGTCTCGCCGTCAGGAGTCTGGAACTCGGCGATCACCGACCCATCGGGAAGGGTGGTGGGCGTGGTGGTGGGACTCGTAGTGGTGGGAGTGGTGGTGGTGGATTCGCCGGCATCGTCGTCACCACAAGCAACAGCGACCACGGCGAGAAGTGCAATGAGAGATATCAGTTTCTTCATGACGGGTGAGACGGAGAAGTAGGCCGCCAGGTTCCCCGGCGCCTCGCCCCCAGCCTCCAGCCGCCAGCAAGAGTCAAGAGTCAAGAACAGTGGCGGGCCTAGTTCTTGCGGAAGTGAAGGCCCTTCTGGCTGGAGGCTGGAGGCTGGAGGCTGGTGGCTTCCCTACGGCCCCGCTACCAGCCGCTCCGTGATTTCTCCGAAGAAGGCGAGGATCTGGGGGAAGAAACCGACGGCGATGACCATCGCCGCGGTGACGCCGATCGCCAGGGCGAGCGGGCGAGCCACCGGCGTCTGGGTGGCCCGGTCGACCGGGACCGTGACAGGCACCGCGTCCATGTACACCGTCTTGACCACCTTGGCGTAGTAGACGAGTGCGATCACCGCGTTCACCGCGGCGATCACCGCCAGCGCCACCGCCCAGGGAGACTCGAACACGCCGATGACCGCCCGGAACATCACGAACTTGGCGAACCATCCGGCCAGCGGCGGGATACCGGCCAAAGAGAAGAAGAAGAGCCCTAGTAGTGCCGCCAGTCCCGGCGCGTACCGGTTCAGCCCTCCCCAATCCTCGATCTCGCCGCTCTCGGTCTTGGCGGCCACTGCGATCACCACCGCAAACGCCCCCAGGTTCATGAAGGCATAGACCAGCACGTACGTCACCGAGGCGAAGAATGCATCCGACAGGCCCACGGTGTCGTACGAGGCCGCCATCGCGAACGGCACCAGGATGAAACCGCCCTGGGCGATCGACGAGTAGCCGAGCAGGCGAACGATGTTGGTCTGCTTGAGGGCGATGAGATTCCCCACCGTCATCGAGGCAACCGCCAGCACCCACAGGAGGGGACCCCAGATCTCGGGGACCGTCGAGAACGCCTGGTAGCAGAGCGCCAGCAGCCCCACCACTCCCGCGGCCTTCGAGCCAACCGAGAGATAGGCCGCCACCGGGGTCGGAGCGCCCTGATAGGTGTCCGGCGCCCAGAAGTGGAACGGCACCGCCGACACCTTGAACGCAAAGCCCACGAGCACGAACACGACCCCGAGGACGAACGCCGGCGAGTCACCCACACCGCTCACCGATGCAGCCGAGGCGATGCCCCCGAAGGTCAACTGGCCGGTCAGCCCATAGATCAGGGACATCCCCATCAGCATCACCGCCACCGAGAGCACCCCTGTCAGGAAGAACTTCAGCGAGGCCTCATTGCTCCGCAGATCGCCCTTCCTCCAGCCGGCCAGCAGGAACGCCGGCGCCGACACCAGCTCGAGGCCAACGAACATCGTCAGGAGGTCACGGGAGGAGGCCATGATCAGCGCGCCGGTGACCGAGGCGAGCAGGAGGAAGTAGAACTCGCCCTGGTAGTAGTCGTCGCTCTCGAGGTACCCCACCGACAGCAGCAGCGACAGCACGCCCGAGACGATGAATAGCCCCTTGAGGACGAGGGCGAAGTCGTCGACCACATACGACCCCCCGAAGAACGTCCTGGTGCCGGTGTCGGTGCATCCGCTGATATCGCCACAGAGCGCCAGGGTGAGCAGGGGAACGGCCGCAGCCACCAGCCCCAGCAGCGCGGTCACCCCCACCAGGTACTTGAGCCGATCGGGCAACACCAGGTCGGCGACGATCGTCGCCAGCAGGGCGATGCCGATGATCAGTTCAGGGGCGAGGGCGTGGTAATCGAACACTCAGCCCCCGAACGCCCGGCGAACCAGCTCGGAGACCGCGTCGTTGGTGGCGCCGAAGACGATCTTGGGGTACACGCCGATGGCCACGATGCCGAGCACCAGCGGCACCCACGCCGCCAATTCGAACTTGTCGGCGTCGTGGAGGTCCTTGCCGGCCCATTCCTCGGAGGGCTCCCCGAGGTTGACCTTCTGGAGCATCCACAGCATGTAGCCGGCGGTGAGCACGGTGCCGACCGCGCCGACCACCATCGCCATCCGGAACAGCGCAAGGCTGAGCCCGTCGAGCGGGTTGAACGACGCCAGCAGCGCCATGAACTCGCCCCAGAAGCCGGCGAGGCCGGGGAGGCCGAGTGAGGCCATCGCGGTGAACGCCAACAAGCCACCGATGATCGGCAGCGTCTTCATGTTCCCGCCGAGGCGGGCCATGTCACGCGTGTGGTACCGATGCTGCATCGATCCGGCGAGGAAGAACAGCATCCCCGTGATGATTCCGTGGGCGACCATCCCGATGACGGCGGCATTGATGCCCACATCCGTCAGGGTCGAGATGCCGAGCATAACGAAGCCCATGTGCCCCACCGACGAGAACGCGATGAGCCGTTTCAGGTCGGTCTGGGCCAGACAGGCCAACGCCCCGTAGATGATGGCGATCACCGCCAGTACCGCGATGATCGGCGCCCAGTCCTGTGCCTGCTGCGGGAGGATCGGCAGGCTGATCCGGATGAAGCCGTAAGAACCCAGCTTCAAGAGGATGGCGGCCAGGAGCACCGAGCCCACGGTGGGGGCGGCGGTGTGGGCATCCGGCAACCAGGTGTGCAGCGGCCACATCGGCACCTTCACCGCGAATCCGATGAAGAGGGCGGCGAACACCCACGCGCCGAAGGTTCCGTCGAATAGTCCCATCTGGCCGGCCTCGGCCAGGGCGACCATGTCGAAGGTGTGCGGATCGCTCTTGAAGTAGAGCGCCAGGAACCCGAGGAGCATGAAGGCGGAGCCGAACAGCGTGAACAGGAAGAACTTGATCGAGGCGTAGAGCCTCGTCTCCACTTCGCGGCGGAACCCCGGCAGCCGGATCTTGGCGCGGTCGCCCCAGATCCCGATCATGAAGTACATCGGGAGGAGCACCAGCTCGAAGAAGATGAAGAAAAGCACCAGGTCGAGAGCGACGAAGGTGCCGTTCATCCCGGTGGCAAGCAGCAGCAGCAGCACCAGGAACGCCTTCGGGTTGTGCGGCTCCGGCCAGTGGTGCCACGAGTAGACGATCGCCAGCACGGTCATCAGCGTCGAGAGGACGAGGAGGGGCAGGCTGATGCCGTCGATGCCGATGTGATACCGCGAGCCGATGGCGGAGATCCACGAGAGGTCGGTGCCGAACTGGAACTGCTCGGCGGCCCCGAAGTCGAACCGCAGAATGGCGACGACCGACGCCGCGAACGACAGCAGGGCAGACGCCAGCCCCACGAGCTTGATCAGGGCTTCCTGCGCCTTGGGCAACAGCAATATCAGCCCCGCGCCCGCAAGGGGCAGGAACACGATGAGGCTCAGGCCCCACCCGTCGTCGAACATCTCCATCACGCTCGTCCTCCTCCTACGTGAAGATCAGCAAACCGAGCACCAGGAGCACCGCTCCTGCAAACAAGGCTCCTGCGTACTGCTGTACCCGCCCGGTCGTCGTGTGGCGAAGGGCCTCCCCCGCCTCCCCGGTCGCTCCGGCGACGGCGTTGATCGCCAGGTCGATCCCTCGCTGATCGATCCCGCGGTAGACGCCCTTCGCCAAGACCATGCTCAACCCGCCAAAGGCGTTCACCACCGCGTCGATGACATAGGTGTTCGTCCAGTTGACGAACCGTGCCACCGGCCCCCTGATCGGATCGACCAGCGCCACCCGATAGAAGTCGTCGATGTAGTACTTGTGCTCGAGCACCGGATACAACACCGGAATCCGGAACCGATCGCGTTCCGCCTGGGTGGCGGCGTCCTTGCGCCACAGGCGGGTTCCGGCGCCGATTCCGGCGAGAGCAACCAGCAGCCCGATGGCGGCGAGGGCGAAGTTGATGGACTCGGCATGATGGTCGCCCATCGGGAACGGACGGGCGGCGAGCCATTCGGTGAAGCCGGTGTACACCCCCGGGACATTGACGAAGCCGGCCACGATGGACAGCCCGGCGAGGCCGATCAGCGGATAGGTCATGATCTTCGGCGACTCGTGCGGATGGGCATGACCCTTGTACTCGCCGAAGAAGGTGAGATAGACCGCCCGTGCCATGTAGAACGCGGTGACGAAGGCGCCCGCGATGGCGATCCACAGCACCACCGAGGCGACGGTCCCGCCCCCGTGCCCGGCGTCGTAGGAGATGGAGGCGAGGATCTCGTCCTTCGACCAGAAGCCGGCCAGCGGAAAGATGCCTGCAAGCGCGAGCGACCCCACCAAGAACGTCTTGTACGTCCAGGGCATCGATTTTCGCAGGCCACCCATGTCGCTCATGTTGTTGGAGTGGACCGCATGGATCACCGACCCGGCGGCGAGGAAGAGCAGGCCCTTGAAGAAGGCGTGAGTGAATAGGTGGAACAGGCCGGCGGTGTATGCCCCCGCCCCCATCGCCACGGTCATGTATCCCAGCTGCGACAGGGTCGAATACGCCAGCACCTTCTTGATGTCGTCCTGGACCAGGGCGATGAGGCCCATGGCAAAGAGGGTGATTGCCCCGATGACGATGATGATCGTTTTGACGTCGGCGGCGAACACGTCCGACTGATAGAACGGGAACATCCTTCCCAGCAGGTACACCCCGGCGGTGACCATGGTGGCGGCGTGCATCAGGGACGACACCGGGGTGGGGCCTGCCATGGCGTCGGGGAGCCACACATGGAAGGGGAACTGGGCGCTCTTGCCCATCGCCCCGATGAAGAGCGCCAGACCTGCCCAGAATGCCACCTGGGCCAGGGCCGAATCGCCCTCGAATACCGCACTGAGCACGTCGTTGAACCGGAACGACCCAACGGTGACGCCGATGATGATGATCCCGATGACCAACCCCACGTCGGCGATCTTGTTGGTCAGGAAGGCCTTGATCGCCGCGGCGTTGTTGGAGTGGTCCTCCCAGTAGTGACCGATCAACAGGTAGGACGCCAGGCCCACCAGCTCCCAGCCGACGAGCAGCTGGATCATGTTCGCCGAGGAGACCAGCACCAGCATCGCCCCGGCGAAGAGGGTGAACGCCGCGAAGAACCAGGTGTAACGGACGTCGCCCATCATGTAGCCCTTGGAGTAGGTGAACACCGCCAGACCCACCACGCCGACCACCGAATACATCATGATGGAAAGGCCGTCGACCACCCATCCCCACTCGATCGTGTAGGCCCCGATCCGGGCGATTTCGACCGACCCCTCGTGGTAGATGCCGCCTGAGGCGTTCATGACCAGCAGCGTCACGCCGTAGACGGCCACGAACAGCATCGCCGCCTCGGCCAGCTCCCATCCCTTGTACGGAAGGCGCTTGCCGACGAAGACGATGGCGACCATCAGCACCAGGGGGACGAGGGGTATCAGCCAGGCGAACTCGGCGAGCACCCCGCCGTCGGACAGGTGCCCCGGCTCGTGGGCCTGAAGAGCGAACAGCGCAAGGGTCGGGCTCATCGGCTCACCACCGCATCAGATCTAGTTCGTCGACGTTCGCCGACGACCGGTTGCGGAATATGAGCACCACGATCGCCAGGCCGATGCCGACTTCGGCCGCGGCGATGGTGATCACGAACAAGGCGAATGCCTGGCCACCGAGCATCGTGTCCTGGAGGAACGCACCGAATGCCACCAGGTTGATGTTCACCGCGGCCAGCATCAGTTCGATCGAGAGCAGCACCAGGACCGCGTTCCGACGCACCAATACGCCGTAGATCCCGATGGAGAAGAGGAGGGCGCCGAGGATGAGGAACTGGGTGACCAGCATCACTCAGGGTCCTTCCGGGCGAGGACGATGCCGCCGATCAGGGCGGCCAGCAGGACGAACGACACGGCTTCGAACGGAATCACGTAGCGGGTGAACAGCAGCTCGCCAAGTTCGTCGGTCCGGGTGACCTGCCCCTCGATCACCGCGTCCTCAAAGGCCGCCACGCTCACCGACGCCAAGGTGACGAAGGTGGCGAAAGCCACCAGCGCCGCCGGCCAGCGCCGCTTGTGGTCGAGGCGAACCGGGTCGCGTCCGGTTGGCGCCCGGGTGATCATGATGCCGAAGAGGAACAGCACGACCACGGCGCCGATGTAGACGAGCACCAGCGCCCAGGCCACGAACTCCGCCCCCAGCATCAGAAACAGCACCGCCGAACCCCCGAGGGCGACCACCAGCATCAGCGCCGCATGGACCACGTTGGGGCTGGTGACGACGCGCAAGGCCGCCGCCACCATCGCCAGCGCCATTACGACGAACAGCACGTTCTGCGCGTTCGACAGCCAGTCCAGGGTCCAGTCGATCCACGCCCCCACGTCCATCAGTTCTTCTCCAGCGGGGGAGCGGAGGGCACGGTGGCGAGCCAGTCGGTGAGGCGCTCCTTGTCATGAAGCATCGCCGACATCGACCCTTCCGAGTACTCGTACTCCGGCGACCAGAACAGGGCATCGAACGGGCACACCTCGACGCAGATGCCGCAGTACATGCATAGGGCGTAATCGATGTCGAAGCGGTCGAGCGTGGCCCGGCTGCGCGGGCGCCCGCCTTCCTTCGCCGGCGGCTGCATCTCCTTATGACCCTCGATATAGATGCACCAGTCGGGGCACTCCCGGGCACACAACATGCAGACGGTGCACGCCTCCACGTCGAGGGCGATCACCCCGCGCGCCCGCGGCACGGGGATCTCCTTCTCCTTCGGGTAGTTGATGGTCACCGGCCGCTTGAACAGGGTGCGCAGCGTCAGCCACATGCCCTTACCCAGGCCGATTCCCGGCACCTTCGGAAGCTTCAACGCCACGGTCCCTCCCCGGGGGGAATGTAGAACATCAGAAAACCACCTTTGCGACCGCGGTCACCGCGATGTTCGCCAACGCCAGAGGGATCAACCAGTGCCAGGCGAGCGCCTGCAGCTGGTCCTCGCGCAAGCGGGGGAAGGTCCACCGCATCCAGATGATCACGAACACCAGGAAGCTCACCTTCCCCATCAGGATCAGGGGACCGAGGTAGTCGAGCGCCCCGAGCGGGATGCCCGGCAGGTAGTAGCCACCGAGGAACAGGGTGGACGCGATCGCCGACATCGAGAACATCCCGGCGTACTCGGCGAGGAAGAACATCGTGAAGCGGATGCCGGAGTACTCGGTCAGGTAGCCCATCACCAGTTCGGACTCGGCGATCGGCATGTCGAACGGCGTCCGGTTCAACTCGGCGAGGGCGGCAATCATGAAAATGGCGAACCCGATCACCTGCCCCTGGAGCAGGAAGGGCAGCCGTATGGCGACCTCGCCGATGTGGAACACTGGCTCGATCTGGGCGGCGACGATGCCGTTCATCGACATCGTGCCCGCCTGGATGACCACGCCGACGACCGCCAGCAGGAGCGGCAACTCATAGGCGATCAACTGAGCGCCGGCACGGAGGCCACCCATCAACGAGTACTTGTTGGCCGACGACCAGCCGGCCATCAGCACGCCGATGGTCGTGACCGATCCGGCAGCCAATGCGAAGAAGATGCCGACGTCGAGGTCACGGACGATCAGGTTGGGTCCGAACGGCACGATCACGAACACCGCCAGCGTGCCCATCAGCACCACCATCGGGGCAAATTTGAAGACGGGCCGGTCGGCGTCGGCCGGGACCAGGTCCTCCTTCTGCATGAACTTGATGCCGTCGGCCAGGGGCTGCGCCCATCCCCACCGCCCTCCGGCAAAGTACGGACCGATGCGGGACTGCATGTGGGCCGAGATCTTCAGCTCGGCGAAGATGAACACCAGGGCGACACCGGGGATCACGGCGGCGATGATCAGGACCTTCAGCGCCAGCAGCACCCAGAAGTTCTCGAACAACGCCGTCATCGGTCCACGTCCCCGAGCACGAAGTCGAGGCTGCCGAGAATGGCGATGATGTCGGGCACCAACTGGCCCTTCAGCAGCCAGGGGAGCACCGACAGGTTCGAGAACGACGCCGAGCGGATCTTCAAGCGGTAGGGACCGCGGCCGCCCTCGGACACGATGTGGTAGCCCATCTCCCCCTTGGGGTTCTCGGCCCGGACGTACACCTCACCCTTGGGCACCTTGATGATCCGCGGCACCTTCGCCAGAAGATCACCCGACGGGAGCGTGGTAACCGCCTGCCGAACGATGCTGGCCGCCTCGCGGATCTCCTGCAGCCTGACCCAGTAGCGGTCGAAGCAGTCGCCGTTCTCGCCTGCTGGGATGTTGAAGTCGAACCGGTCGTAGGGCAGGTAGTCATCGGTTTTGCGCAGATCGAAGCGCACTCCGGAGGCTCGCAGGTTGGGCCCGGACACCCCGAAGGCGAGGGCCTTGTCGGCCGGGATGAGCCCTACTCCTTTGGTGCGCTGGAGGAAGATCTCGTTGCCGACGACCAGATCATCCATGTCGTCGCATACGTCGAGCACGGCCGTCATCGCCGCCAGCGTCTGGTCGATGAAACCCTGAGGCAGGTCCTGCGACGCCTTCTTCTGGGTGCTGCCTGCCCCGGCGACAGGCTTGACGCCGCCGATCCGATTGAAGTTCGGGTGGAAGCGGCCGCCGGTGACCATCTCGATCAGCTCGAGGACCCGCTCGCGCTCGCGGAGGGCGTGCATCAGCGGCGTCGCCGCCCCGAGTTCGAGCGGATAGGACGAGAGGAACACCAGATGCGATGAGATGCGCGCCAGCTCGGTGAGTATCAGCCGGATGTACTGGGCGCGTTCCGGCGGCTCGATGTCCATCAGGCGCTCCACCGCCACCATCAGCGGAACTTCGCTGGCGTACCCCGACACCCAGTCGATCCGCGACACCAGGGCGACGATCTGTGGGTAGGTGCGGACCTCGGCGAGCTTCTCGTAGCCGCGGTGCATGTACCCGATCACCGGCTCGACTTCCTGGATCACCTCGCCGTCCACCTTCGCCACCAGGCGGAGCACGCCGTGGGTCGACGGATGCTGAGGGCCGATGTTGAGCGTGACGTCGGGGGTCTCCAGCTCCACCGAGACCTGGACCTCGGAGTGGTGCATGGCAAGGAGGTGCTGGTCGGTCACTCCGCCTCCCCATCGCTCGCGAGCGCGTCGGCTTCCACGTTCTCGGTGCCGGGCATCGCCTCGACGTCCACGGTGCCCGGCCACGGCTTCACCTCGCGGCTCAGCAGCGGGAACGTCTTGCGGAGCGGGTGACCCTCGAAACCGTCGGGCAGGTACAGGTTGTCGAGTTTGGGATGGCCCTCGAACACGATGCCGAACATCTCATGAGCCTCGCGCTCGTGCCAGTTGGCGCCGCCGAAGACCTCGATCAAGGTGGGGAGCCTCGGGTCGTCCTTCGAGATGTCGGTCGAGATGATCACCCCTTCGCCCTTGCCCACGTCGGCGAGCCGGGTGAACACCTCGTAACGCTCCGCCACCTCGCCTTCCGGCGGATCACCGACCGCCACCTCGCTCGCCCAGTCGATCGCCGACAGAAACGAGAAGAACGGCAGGTGCGTGGAAAGTGTGCGGTGGGTGTCCACCCACTGGTCGGGCGTAACCCGGATGCGGGCGGTGGCGAAGTCCCCGCTGGTGGCGACGGCACCGACCATGGCCCCAAAGCGCTCGGCGACGGCTGCCGCCGCCGATGGAGCCGCGGGAGCCGATGTGTCAGACGGGCTGTCGGTCACGCCGGCTCCACTTCTCCTTGATGTTCTCGTTGGTGATCAGCTGCTGGAGCAGGACGATGCCCTCCATCAGCGCCTCGGGGCGAGGGGGGCAACCCGGCACGTATACGTCGACAGGGATGATTTGATCGACGCCCTTGGTCACGCTGTAGGAGTCCCAATACGGCCCGCCGCAGTTGGCGCACGAGCCCATCGAGATGACGTACTTGGGGTCGGGCATCTGGTCGTAGAGCTTGCGGATCGCCGGCGCCATCTTGTCGGTGACCGTGCCCGCCACGATCATCAGGTCGGCCTGGCGCGGCGAGGCGGGCAACGGGATGATCCCGAAGCGCATGAAGTCGTAGCGGGGGCCGGAGGCGGCCATCATCTCGATGGCACAGCAGGCCAGGCCGAACTGAAACATCCACAGCGAGTACTTGCGGCCCCAGTTGAGGAGCCACGAGAGCGGTTTGGGCGCCTCGAAGCGGTCTAGGACTCCCACCGGAGCACTCCCTTGCGGATGGCGTACACGAGCCCGGCCAGCAGGATCACCAGGAAGATCACCATCTCGACGAGTGCGAATGCGCCCAGCGACTCCAACCTGATCGCCCACGGGAAGATGAACACCGCCTCGACGTCGAAGATCAGGAACAGCAGGGCAAAGATGTAGTAGCGAACGTGGGTCTGGCTGAACCCGGTCCCCACCGGGTCGATGCCGCACTCATAGGTCTGCCGCTTGACCTTGGTCGGATTGTTCGGCCTGAGGAGGGCGCTGAGGCCGATCGCCACCGCGACCAGCAGAATGCCGACACCTGCGAAGACGGCCACGGTGATGTAGTCGTGGAAGTACCGCGTCACGATTCCTCAGTGGTCGATGTCGGTGCCGGGGGGAGTATAGGAAGCGGCGCGCGTGCGGCTGAAACGGTTGGGAGCCTCGCTGCGCTCGGCGGGTGGCAGGGAGCAGGTGGCAGTCAGCAGGTGGCAGGTGGCAGGTCGCAGGAAGAGCTGCCTAGGGCAAGCGCGGGGTCTCCTTGGGGAGTTTGCGCACATCGACGTTCGCCTCGTATCCGGCGGCGATGGCGATCAGGGTCTCCTCCGAGAAGGGGCGGCCCATCAGCTCGAGGCCTACCGGCAGGCCGCCGGTGAACCCGGCCGGAACCACGATGGCGGGAAGGCCGCCCACGGAGGCGGTGCCACAGTTGTTCCTCCCCGACTGCTGGGCGCCGATCGCACTGGGCGGGTAGGTGATCGTCGGATAGGCGAGGGCGTCGAGATCGCGATCGTCCATGAAGTCGACGATGGCGTCGCGCACCAGGTCGCGCCGGGAAAGGGCGTCGTGGTAGTCGGCAGTGTCGAGGGTGTCGACCGCCAACGCGCTCACCAGGGCGGTGTGGATTGCCGGGTGGTACCGCCCCGAGTCGAACACCTCTTGAAGTGACCCAACCGGAGCGCCCGGGTGGTCGTCGAGATAGTCGTCGAAGGCGAACTTGAACTCACGGAGGAAGATCACGGCCGCGCTCCCCCGCAGGTCGTTCAGATTCGGAATCACCACCGGGATGACGACCGCCCCGTGCGCCTCCATCTCGTCGAGCGCGGCCCGGACCGTCGAGTCGACCCCGGCGTGTGATCCTTCGAAGAGCACGTTGAGCACGCCGATCCGCATTCCTTCGAGGCCGTCGGGGTCGACCGCGCCCGAGTAGTCGGCGTTCACGAACACCGTCGTCGGGTCGTCGGGATCGACCCCCACGGTGGCATCGAGGACGATCGCCAGGTCGATGACGCTTCTCGCAAGAGGCCCGGCGGTGTCTTCCGTGAAGGAGAGCGGCACGATGCCGGCGCGCGATGAGAGCCCGATGGTCGGGCGGAGACCGTAGAGGTTGTTGTGAGCGGCGGGGATCCGAATCGAGCCGCAGCTGTCGGTCCCCATTCCCGCGGCGGCGAACTCGGCGGCGAGGGCGGCGCCGGTGCCGCCGCTCGACCCGCCCGGATTTCGGGCCAGGTCGTAGGGATTTCTGGTTTGCCCCCCGAGCGACGAGACCGTGGTGATGTTGCGGGCGAACTCGTGGAGATTGGTCTTGGCGAGGATGATCGCCCCTGCGGAGCGCAGTCGGGCCACCTGGAACGCATCCTCGCCGGGGATGAATCCTTCGAGCGAGAGCGATCCGGCGGTCGTGGCCATGCCGATGGTGCCCATGTTGTCTTTGAGAACGATCGGGATGCCGTGGAGCGGACCGCGTGGTCCGAGCAGCGACCGCTCGACATCCAGCGCTTGCGCGTCGGAGTGTGCGTCGGGGTTCAGAGCGATGATCGCCCTGAGCTGCGGGCCTTCGTCGTCGTAGGCGGCGATCCGCGCCAGGTAGAAATCCACCAGCCCGACCGAGGTCACCAGGCCCGACTCCAAGGCCGCCTGCATCTGGGGAATCGTCTTGCCGAGCGGGTTGAACGACACCGAGAGCGGCAGCTCGCACCCCCGGAAGTACTCACCGGTGATGCACTGGTCGGTCCCGCCGCCCGCCGACAATCCGTCGAACCCCTTGTTCCCTACCAGGGTGTCGTGGCCCCGTCCCCCGAACAGCAGGTCGCCGCCCTTGTTGCCGAACAGGGTGTCGGACCCACTACCGCCGTAGATGCTGTCAGGCCCGCCACCGCCACATATCGTGTCGTTCCCCCCACGACCGCGGATGACGTCCTGCCCCCCGAGACCCACGATCACATCGTCGCCGGAGGTCCCCACGATCACATCGTCCCCAAAAGTTCCCACGATGGTCGCCACCAACCCGTTGCATCGGTGAACCTTCTCACCGGCGCCGGACGAGGCCAGCGGAGCCAACAGCGACCCGACCAGGGCCGTGATCAGAAACAAGGCACGGGGCCCCAAAGGGATGAGTCGCGTCATTGGCACCATTCTCTATCGGTACGAGGGGTAAGAGAAAATAGCCTCCAGCCTCCAGTCTCCAGTCCCCAGAAGGAAGAGCAGGCAGGCGATCTTGCGGAAGGCGGACGGCCATCTTGCTGGAGACTGGTGACTGGAGACTGGCGACTTCCTACCCTTCCTCCGAAATGCGCTCCCCCGACTATTCCGGCGCCAACCTTCTCGATCTGGTGAACGAAATCGAGCGGCGGATGACCGGGTCGGCGCCGGGGTCCGGGCTGTCGCCGGAGCTGGCCGGGTCGGTGCCCGACGCCCGATCGTATGTCGTAGTGCTCTTCGACGGGCTCGGCGATCACCAGCTCGACCATCTCGCCGCCGGAACGATGCGTTCCCACCGGGTGGGAGCGCTGGACTCGCCGTTTCCTGCCACCACCACAGTGAGCCTGGCGACGATCGCCACGGGGCGCTCCCCGGCCGAGCACGGTCTGCTCGGGTATCAGCTCTGGATGCCGGACCTCGACACCGTGATCAACACAATCCAGTGGTCGACGCTGTGGGGTGAACGAGTCGAGTACGACACCGGCGGCTTCCTCCCCTCACCGAATCTTTGGGAGCGCCTCCGCGCCGCCGGCGCCGAGCCGATCACCCTCCAGCCATGGAACTTCGAGCGATCGCCGATGTCGCGAATGCTCTACCGCGGCGCCCGGTTCGAACCGTGGGCCAGCGAAGACGAGGCCGCCGACGCCGCGGTCTCGCTGGCCGCCGAGCCGGGTCGTTTGGTGTTCCTCTATATCCCCCATGTCGACTTCGCCGCCCATGTCGGCGGGCAGGACGACGAGGGGTATCACGAGGCGATGCGAATCGTCGATCGGCTATGGGAGCGGCTGGCGCGGCGCATGCCACCGGGGGCGGCACTCATCGGCACTGCCGACCACGGACACGTCGACATCCCACTCGACCATCAGGTCCGCCTCACCAACGCCGACCAGGACGATCGAACCTTCTATGGGGACACCCGGGCCATGTTCGTGCGCGGCGATGGGGCTTCGTTGGCGGATCGGCTGCCGGCGATCTGGGTGCCCCGGTCCGAAATGGAGCACTGGTGGGGCCCCGGCACCCGTCACCCCGAGTTCGACGCCCGGGCACCGGACGGGGTGCTCATCGCCGACGAGGGATACGCCCTCCTCCATCGCCACAGCGACGACAGCCTCATCGGCCAGCACGGAGCGCCCACGGATGCGGAGTTGCGGATACCTCTTCTGGTCACCGGCGGCTAGAGGGGAATCAAGAGTCAAGAATCAAGACAGGACCCCGGATCACGACTCGAGGGTGACCCGCGCTTCTTGATTCTTGATTCTTGATTCTTCCGCGGCTCGATCGTCGACCCCACCACCAGCCCGGCGGCGAGTAGCACCAGATTCTTGATGACGAACTCACCCTCGACGGTGAGTTTGAGGGGGTTGTTGTCCTGGAAGGCCACCTCCGGAAGGGTCACGAACACCAGGGCCGTGCCGACCATTTGAGCAACGAAGGCGAGGAGCACCCAGCGCAGCAGCCAGCCACCGATGAGACCGATGCCGATCAGGATCTCGGCCACCCCAAGGGTCGGCACGAACCAGTCGGGGTCGACCCAGTACACGGTGGCCGCCACGAGGTCGAAAACGGGAGTCACCCCAAGGACCTTGAGTGCCCCGAACCAGACGAAGACGACCCCGAGGGAGATCCGGAGGACCGGCAGGCTCCACCGGCGCAGCCACGGGATGAGGAAGGAGTCGATCCGGGCGATCAATCTCATGGCCGGAGTATGGGCGACGAGCGAACCGGGAGCCAAGACTCAAGGGTCAAGAGTGATCGAAATCCGGGATATAGCCCGCTGTCTTGGCCGTCGGCCGTCGGCCGTCGGCTCTTATCAGTAACCCCCCTTTAACTATTTGTAACACCCAACTTGACAATTCCGGACGGTGCCGTAGATTCCCCCGCCATGTACAAAACACTCTCAAAAACCCGTCTGGTGCTTATCGCCGTGGTCCTCGCCGTATTCGCTACTGCCTGCAGTGACGACTCCGGCGGCGGAACCCTGACCGTCTACTCGGGCCGCAACGAAGAACTCGTCGGAGCCCTCATCGACCAATTCGAGGCCGAAACCGGCATCGAGGTCGAGGTCCGGTACGCCTCGAGTACCGACCTGGCCGCCACTCTCCGTGAGGAGGGCGCCAATACTCCCGCCGACGTGTTCTTCGCCCAAGACCCGGCTTCGCTCGGCGCAGTAGCCGAAGCAGGCATGTTCCAGGCCCTCTCGGATGAGGTGCTCGCGCTGGTGCCCTCGCGGTTCTCCGATCGGGAAGGCCTGTGGGTCGGAGTAAGCGCACGGTCTCGGGTGGTCATCTACGACTCGACCCGGATCTCCCCCGACGACCTACCCGACTCGGTGGACGGGTTCACCGATCCCGAATGGGATGGCCGTCTCGCCATCGCCCCATCGAATGCGTCGTTCCTCGCCTTCGTGGCAGCGATGATCTTAGAGCGAGGCGAAGACGCCACCCGGGAGTGGCTGGAGGCCATTGCCGCCAACAACCCCCAGAGATTCGAGGGCAACTCCCCGATAGTCGCCGCGACCAATGACGGCACGGTGGAGGTCGGCCTGGTGAACCACTACTACCTGCTGCAGCTTCGGGCCGAACTCGGCGAGGTGACCGCCGCCAACTACTTCTTCGCGAACCCGAGCCCCGGCTCGCTCGTGATGCCTGCCGGCGTCGGGATCCTCAACACCACCGACAACGGTGACGAGGCGGAGCAGTTCGTCGAGTTCCTGCTGAGCCAGTCGGCCCAGGAGTACTTCGCCACCAAGACGTTCGAGTACCCGGTGATCGAAGGAGTGGCCCCGGATCCCATCCTGCCGCCATTGGCTTCGCTTGCCCAGCCCGACATCGACCTGTCGGACCTGGCGGCGGCCCTCGACCTGGCCACCGATCTCGTCGCCGAGGCCGGCCTCTTGTGACATCGTTGCCGGCCCCTGCGCCGGCAGAGAGCCCACTCGTGGGGACGCGGACGCCACGGCGTTCGCGTCCCCGCGCGAAGCCGCCGGCATGGCTGTGGTTCCCCGCAATCGTTGCGCTGATCCCCACCGTCGTGCCCTTCGGCTTTCTCCTCGGGCGGGTGCTGAACGACGGCGCGACCGCGGCCCGGGTGGTGGTGTCGTCGAACACGGCACGGCTCATCTGGAACACCTCCCTGCTGATCATCCTCGTAGTCGTCACGACCGCAGTCGTCGGAGTGGCCGCGGCGTGGCTCACAGAACGGACCGACCTGCCAGGGCGGAGGATCTGGAGGGTGCTCGTGGCCCTTCCGCTGGTGATCCCCTCATACGTGGTGGCGCTGGCCCTCCTGTCGGCCACCGGACCCCGCGGCCTACTCGCAGAGACCCTCGGGATCACCGTCCCCTCCCTTGTCGGATTGCCGGGCGCCTGGCTGGCGCTCACCCTTGCGACCTATCCGTTCGTCTACCTCACCACCGCCACGGCGTTGCGGCGGATGGACCCAGCCCACGAGGAGGCGGCCCGAGGCCTCGGCGCCTCGCAAGGAAAGGTGTTCCGGACGATCGTCGCGCCGCAGTTGCGGCCATCCCTTGGCGCCGGGTTGCTTCTCGTCGCCCTCTACACGCTCTCTGACTTTGGGGCGGTATCCCTGGTCCGCTTCGACTCATTCACCCGGGTGATCTACGCCCACTACGCCGGCCGCCTCGACCGCACCCCTGCTGCCGCCCTGGCCGTGCTCCTGGTACTCCTCGCCCTGGTGATCGTGTGGGCCGAACGCGCCACCCGGGGGAGGGCGGCGTATCACGGGCGACCGGTCACCCGCCCCGCCCGCATCTCCCGGCTCAGCACGCGGGGGCGATGGGCAGGGATCGCCGGCCTTTCGATGTTGGCTGTCATCTCCCTTGGCGTCCCGATCGGAACCCTGGTCGGTTGGCTCGACCGCGGCAGCGGCGCCGGTCGGCCTTTCCCGTGGGGCGCCGTCGGTGGGTCACTGGCCGGATCCCTCCTCGCCGCCCTACTGGTGGCACTGCTGGCACTGCCTACCGCCGTCCTGGTCACCCGTCACGCTTCGCGCCGCACCGCCTGGGTGGAGCGGGCGGCATACACGGTGTTTGCCCTACCCCACATCACGGTGGGCCTGGCGATGGTCTTCTTCGCGTCCCGGTATCTCGGCGACTGGTATCAGAGCCTCACGGTCCTAGTCCTCGTCTACGCCTCCATCTTCTTCGCCCAGGCACTTGGCGCGGCCCGCTCGTCCCTCCTCCAGTTGAGCCCGTCGGTGGAAGAGGCGTCGCGAAGCCTCGGGGTCGGACCACTGAAGACGATGCTCCGAGTGACTGCACCGATGGTCCGCCGGGGGCTAATCGCCGGAAGCCTGTTGGTGTTCCTCACCACCATGAAGGAGCTTCCCGCCACCCTCCTCCTCCGCCCCACCGGGTTCGACACGCTGGCGGTCGGCATCTGGTCGGCGGCGGATTCGCTGCTCTATTCGAGGGCGGCCGCCCCGGCGTTACTGTTGATCGCGGTCTCCGCCATACCGATGTACCTGCTCGCAACGAGAGAACGATGACCGACGCCATCAACTGCCGCAGCCTCTCCAAGTCGTATGCGGGCGTCGTCGCCCTCGACGACTTCTCGCTTGACGCCGCCGCGGGCCAGGTCCTCGGACTCCTCGGCCCGTCCGGCTCCGGTAAGACCACCGCCCTCCGCCTCATCGCCGGGTTCGAGCGGCCTGACGGCGGCTCGGTCGAGGTGGCCGGTGAGACAGTCGTCGACGGCGATACCTTCATCCCGCCCGAGCGGAGGCGGGTGGGAATGGTCTTCCAGGATTTCGCCCTTTTCCCGCACATGACGGTGGGCGACAACGTCGCCTACGGACTTTCCAAGGGGGCGGAGCGAAGGCGTCGGGTCGGTGAGGTGCTCGAGATGGTGGGTCTCTCCGGGATGGAGAAGCGGATGCCCCACGAGTTGTCGGGCGGCGAACAGCAACGGGTCGCCCTTGCCCGAGCGCTGGCCCCTTCACCGGCGGTGGTACTCCTCGACGAGCCCTTCTCCAACCTCGATGCCCCCCAGCGGGAGCGAGTGCGACGCGAGGTGCGGGGGATCCTCGTCGAAGCCCGCGCCACGGCGATCTTCGTCACCCACGATCAGGAGGAGGCGCTGGCGGTCAGCGACATCCTCGCCGTCATGCGCGAGGGCCGGGTGCTGCAGTCGGCCACCCCCCACGATCTGTACCGCAAGCCGGTGGACCGCTGGGTGGCCCGCTTTCTCGGCGAGGGGGAGTTCCTCGACGGCACTGTCAGTAACGGCGTGGTCGACACCGCCCTGGGGCGCTTTCCGGTCGATACCCACCTGATCGGCCCGGTCGAGGTACTGATCCGCCCCGAGCACGTCCGCCTCACAGAAGACGAGGGCGGCTCGGCCCTGGTGGTCGAGCGTGAGTTCTACGGCCACGACCAGTTGGTCACCCTCCACCTCGACGGCGGTCGCCGCCTGCTCGCCCGGGCCGGGCCTGATGTGATCTTCAACCCGGGCGACCATGCGAGATACGAGATCACCGAGGTGGTGGTGTTCGAGGCAGTCCCCAGTCACCAGTCCCCAGTCCCCAGCAAGATGGGCTGAGGGTTCACTGCTGCCGGGCGAGGCCTCAGCCCGGCGCCACGCCTGAAGCGCGCCGTTGCTCCCAGGCTGCCAGGACCGCGGCGCCCAGGCCGATCAGCAGCGCACTGAGGTAGAGCACTGCGGCCAGCAGCGGCAGCAGCCACATCGCCCCCCGCCACACCAGGGTCCCGATCACCAGGCCCACGACCATCCCACCCCGGGTGAGGCGTGTGCCCACCCAGGTGACCGCGGGGAGTGGCCCGAGGAAAAGGGCGACCAGCCACAACAGCAGCAGCACCAGTGCTACCGGAATCCCCACCAGCGTGAGGAATAGCGGCAGCACCAGGACGGGCACCAGCAACACCACCCCCAGGCCCACGAGAGCGGCGCGCCCTGGGCGGGCACCAACCTCGGCCACCGCCCGACGGGAGGTTCCCCGGAAGAGCCAGGACCCGATCATGCCGGCGACGACGAAACCGAAAACGCTGAGGATGGCGAACAACCGCGTCAGCGCTTTCGCCCACACGGGTGCGAGCGCGTCGCGACGGGTGATCGCCCCGAGGACGAGGGCGTCGGAGGAGACCCGTGCCGCCTCGGTGCCCTTGTAGAAGACGTCGCCGCCTACGAAGGCGTTGTCGCCCAGGATGAGGGAGTCCACCCGCACCTTGACGTCCTTGCCCACCGGGCCATCGATCGACATCCGCCAGGCGTGCGCCCTGATCTCGCGGCCGATGATCCCTTCGGTAGACATCTCGCCGGTGTAGAGGAAGGCGTCGCGACCGATCCCGCCGGAGATGGTGGTCTCCACCGCGGCTGCGGCCAGGTCGTCGCGGATCGCTCCTGTGATCGAAATGGTGTTGGCGGCGAGACGCACCGACCCGATCACCTCGCCGGAGATGACGGCGGGTCCGCCCACCAACCCCAGCACATCCCCCTCGACCCGCCCCGCCACGGTGAGGTGGCCGGCGATGACGAACAGGTCGCCCTGGATGACCCCCTCGACGATGACCCGCTCCCCCATCGCGTAGAGGTCCTCGCGCACCACCTCGTCCTCGGCGACGATCACGACGCCACCCACCCGCAGCCCCGCGATGAGCAGGGGGATCGCGGCTATGAGTCCGAGGGAGGTGAGGCCAAGCAGCCGATCAGAGCGGGAGCGCATCCCGCAGCCATTCGAGCAGTGGCCAGGGCACCAGCCCGGCCAGGAGGGTGACTAGCGCAGCCATCGTCAGCGCGATCCCTGCCCCCAGCGGCACGGACAATCGCCCCCCCGGAGTGCCCGGAGGCTCGGCGGCAGGCTGCATGTACATCAGCACGATGACCCGAAGGTAGAAGAACAAACCAGCAACGGTGGCCACCACGCCGGTGATCACCAGCCACAGGTAGCCGGCGTCGATCGCCGAACGGAACACCGCCACCTTGCCCACGAACCCGGCGGTCACCGGGATACCGCCCATCGCCAGCATCGTCAGCCCGAGCATCGCCGCCAGGAAGGGTGATCGCGCCGACAAGCCGGCGTAGTCGGTGAGCGGCGCCCGGCCCACCGCAGGACCTGACACCACCGCGGCAACCGCAAAGGCCGCCAGCACCTGGACCGAATAGGTGGCGACGTAGAACCACATGTCAGGCACCCCCGAGGCGCCGGCGACCAGCGCGCTGAGAATGAACCCGGCATGGGCGACCGAGGAGTAGGCCAGCATCCGCTTCAGGTCGGTCTGGGCAAGGGCGAGCAGGGTGCCGATCACGATCGACAAGGCGGCGATCACCGCCACCGCCGGCGCCCAGTCGTCGATACGGGCACCGAGTGCCACCGTCAGCACCCGGGCGAGGGCGGCGAAGCCCGCCACCTTGGCGCTGGAAGCGAGGAAGCCGGTGACTGCGCCCGGCGCCCCCTGATAAACGTCGGGGGCCCACACATGGAAGGGCGCCGCCGACACCTTGAAGCCGAGGCCCACCACCAGCAGGGCGATCCCGGCGAGGAGGATCCCCGGCCGCAGGAGCACCGTGGTGTCCAGGTACTCCCCGATCCCGTTGATCGACAGCGACCCGGTGGCGGCGAACACCAGCGCCACGCCGTAGAGGAAGATCGCCGAAGCCAGGCCGCCGAGCAGGAAGTACTTCAGCGCCGCCTCATCGGAGTCCACCCGGTCGCGAGTGAAGCCGGCGAGCACATAGAGGCTGATCGAGAACACCTCGAGGCCGACGAACAGCATCACCAGGTTGCCGGCGCCCGCCATCAGATCGGCCCCGGTTGCGGCGATCAGCACCAAGGTGACGAATTCGGCGCCCCGCCCCTCGAGCCGCCGCACCAGCGGCCACGCCGTCATCAGCGCGAGGCCGGTAAGCGGGAAGATCACCATGCCGGCGAAAGACGAGAACCCGTCCACCAGCATCATCCCGCCGAAGAACGCCTCGCCGTCGGCGCCCCGGAAATCGACCCACTGCAGCACGGAGGCGGCAGTGGCGCCAAACAGCCCCAACCCCGCCGCTAACCCCCACCACCGGTGCCCCGGATGAAACTGCACATCGACGAGCAGCAGCACGACGACGGCCAAGGTGAGGATGGCTTCGGGAGCGATGGCGAGGAGGTCGAGGTTCACGATTTGCCCTTCGGGCGAGCAATTGGCGATTGGCGATTGGCGATTGGCAAGAGCGCGCCGGCGCGCACGCTGTCTCCGCTGCCCCCTCCGTCACCGCCCCAGGCGGCCGAAGGCTGCCCGATGGCGGCGCCACCTCCCCCGTGCCTTCGGCACGGAGGAGGACGCTCTGGGGACTGGAGACTGGAGACTGGAGACTGGAGACTCATGGCTGCGGAACCTCGTACTCGGTGCTCTGCTCTATCCGTTCCAGTACCCGGTTCACTGAGGGCTCGATTCGGTCGAGGGCGGGCTTGGGGTAGATGCCGAGAAAGAGGATGAGGGCGAGCAGGGGGGCGAGGATCGCCACCTCGCGGAACCCGATGTCGCGCAGCGCCCGGTTCTCTTCGACGACGATCGGGCCGGTGAACATCCGCTGGTAGGCCCACAACAGGTACACCGCGGCGAGGACCACCCCGCTGGCGCCGACGATGGTGTAGACGGGCAGCGACAGATACGCGCCGATGAGGATGAAGAATTCGCCAACGAACCCGTTGAGGCCGGGGAGACCGATCGAGGCGAAGGCGACGAACAGGAAGGCGGCGGCGTAGCGGGGCATCACCGTGGCCAGGCCGCCGAACTGGGAGATCTCGCGGGTGTGGCGGCGCTCGTAGATCATGCCGACCAACAGGAAGAGAGCGCCGGTGGTGAGGCCGTGGTTCACCATCTGCAACACGCTCCCCTGGAGGCCGTGGGAGGTGAGGGCGAAGATGCCGAGAACGACGAAGCCGAGGTGGCTCACCGACGAGTACGCCACCAGCCGCTTGATGTCGGTCTGGACGATGGCGACGATCGCCCCGTAGACGATGCCGATCACGGCGAGCACCGCCAGCACCGGCACCAACTCCACGGCCGCCTCGGGGAACAGCGTGAGGTTGAAGCGGAGCAGCCCGTAGGCGCCCAGCTTGAGCAGCACGCCCGCCAGGATCACCGAGCCGGCGGTGGGCGCTTCGACATGGGCGTCGGGGAGCCAGGTGTGGAACGGGAACACCGGCACCTTGATGGCGAACGAGAGGCCGAACGCGGCGAACAGCCAGAACTGAGTGGTGCGGGAGAGGTCGGCGCCGAGCAGCTCCACGAAGTCGAAGGTGGGACCACCCTCCCCGCCGGTGAGGCCGAGGAAGATGATTCCGGACAGCATCAACGCCGACCCCAGCGCGGTGTAGAGGAAGAACTTGATGGCGGCGTGGACCCGGCGCTCGCCGCCCCAGATCCCGATGATGAAGTACATCGGGACGAGCATCGCCTCCCAGAAGATGAAGAAGACCAGGAGGTCGAGGCAGAGGAACACCCCGAGGATCCCCGCCTCGAGGAACAGCATCGACGCGGCGTACTCGCGGACCCGATGGGTGATTCCGGTGGAGGCAGCGAGGCTGATCGGGAACAACAGCGCGGTGAGCGCCACCAGCAGCAGCGAGATCCCGTCCACCCCGACATGCCAGCCGACACCCCAGTCGGCGTACCAGGAGACCTGCTCGACGAACTGGAACCCGGCCTCCCCCGCCTCGAACTCGACCAGCAACCACCCGACGGCGCCCAGAGTCACCAACGATCCTGCGATCGCCACCGGCAACACCAACTCCGGCCGCCGCGAAGGCAAGAACATCACAACAATCGCCCCGGCAATGGGGAGGAGGATGATGGTGGAGAGGATGGGGAAGTCCATCAGTCTCCAGTCTCCAGTCGCCAGTCTCCAGCGGGAACGGGTGATCGGGTTCGGTGCTGCAGGCGCGGGTCTTGCGGAAGGCGGAAGGCGGAAGGCGTGGCGAGCTGCGAAACGCCCGATCGCATCTCTTGCTGGAGACTGGAGACTGGAGACTGGAGACTCACAGCGCCCCCCTACTCAAGAACCACGCCAGTAGGGCCACTCCGCCGAGGAGGATTGCTACGCCGTAGGAGCGGACGAAGCCGGTTTGGAGGGGGCGGAGCCAGGAGGCGACCCGACGGGTGAGGCCGCCTACGCCTTCCACTGCGCCGTCGATGCCGCGCGAATCGAAGCGGAACGCCAGCCAGGCGGCGCCGAGTTTGCCAGAGCGGGCGAACACCTGGCCGTACACGTCGTCGAGGTAGTAGCCGCGGCTGAGGACTCGCCATCCCAGCCCTTGCTCGGCAGGGATTCGGTCGCGGTAGCGCAGGGCGGCCATCCCTATGCCGGCCACCGCGGCCACCACCGAGATCCCGGCGAGGATCCAGGCAGCGGCACCCTCGGGAGGATGGCTCAGGTGGACGGCGGCGAAAGCCGGAGCGAGGAAGTGCTCGAGCGATGTGCGGAACGGAGTGTTGACCAGGCCACCGACGATGGAGAGCCCGGCCAACGCCATCAACGGCACGGTCATCACTCGCGGGGATTCGTGTGGCTCCACCCCATCGGCCCACCGAGGGGCACCGAAGAAGGTGAGCCACATCATCCGGGTCATGTAGAAGGCGGTGAGCAGCGCGGTGAAGATCCCGACGCCCCAGAGGACTGTCCACAACCCACCTCGCTCGAACACCGCGCCAAGGATCTCATCCTTCGACCAGAAGCCGGCCAGCGGCGGGATGCCGGAGATGGCGAGCCAGCCGATCGCCATCGTGGCGAAGGTCACCGGCATCTTCCGGGCGAGGCCGCCCATCCGGGTCATGTCCTGCTCGTCATGCATCCCGTGGATCACCGAACCGGCGCCGAGGAAGAGCAGTGCCTTGAAGAAGGCGTGGGTCATCAGATGGAACATGCCCGCCACATGGGCGGCGGCGCCCACGGACATGAACATGAAGCCGAGTTGGCTGATCGTCGAGTAGGCCAGCACCCGTTTGATGTCGGCCTGGGCCACGGCGATGGTGGCGGCGAACAGCGCGGTTGCGGTGCCGACGATGGCAACCACCGCGGCGGCCACCGGAGCCAGCTCGAAGATCACCCCGGTGCGGGCCACCAGGTAGACACCGGCGGTGACCATGGTGGCGGCGTGGATCAGGGCCGACACCGGGGTGGGGCCCTCCATCGCGTCGGGCAGCCACACATAGAGGGGCAGCTGCGCCGACTTGCCGGCGGCGCCCAAGAGCAGCAGGAGTCCGATGGCGGTGGCGGTCCCGGTGGTGAGCACCGACGGGGCGGCGGCGAACACCTCGCCGAAGTCGAAGGTACCGAAGGTGACGAACACGATCATCATCGCCACGAGGAACCCGAGGTCGCCCACCCGGTTGACCACGAACGCCTTCTTCCCCGCCGCGGCCGCGGTCTCGCGTTCGAACCAGAACGAGATCAAAAGGTACGAGCACAGACCGACCAGTTCCCACCCCACGAACATCACCGCGAAGTTGCCGGCAAGCACCAGGATCAGCATGGAGGTGATGAACAGGTTCAAGTAGGTGAAGAACTGCCCGAACCGCGGGTCGCCATGCATGTACCCGATCGAGTAGAGGTGGATCAGCGTGCCCACGCCGGTGACCACCAGGGTCATCAACGCAGAAAGCTGGTCGAAGTGGAAGGCGACGTCCACCCCGAAGGCGGGGAACCACTCGAACCAGGTGACCACCAGAGGTTCACCCGAACCGGCGAAGAAGTCCAACGAGGCGAGGGCGACGCACCCGAACGATCCGGCCACCGTGAGGGTGCCGACCACGCCGGCGAGCGGCTCGGGGAGCCGTCGGCCGAACCCGGCGAGCAGAACGGTCCCGGCGAGGGGCAGGAGCACGGCGAGGGTGACCAGCGACTCCATCAGCCCTTCAACTCCGCCAACTCGTCGACGGAGGCGGTGCTCCGGCGGCGGAACACCGCGACGATGATCGCCAGGCCCACGACCACCTCGGCGGCGGCCACCACCATCACGAACAGCACCGAGATCTGGCCGTCGATGAGGTTCAGCTCGCGACCGGCCGCCACGAAGGTGAGGTTGACCGCGTTGAGCATCAACTCGATCGACATGAACATCACCAGGGCATTGCGGCGGAGGAGGATGCCGGACGCGCCTATCAGGAACAGCACCGCGGCGAGCGCCATGTACCAGCCGGGGGTGACGATCATGACCCGGCCTCCCGGTCCCCCTTGAAAAGCGCCAGGCCGATGGCACCAACGGAGGCGATGATCAACAGCAGGGCGGTCACCTCGAACGGCAGCACCCATTTGCGGAACAATTCTTCGCCGATCACCTCGACGGTCCCGTTGATCGGCTCACCCGCCGTGGTCGGCCCGGTCACCCAGGCGACCCGGCCCGCCACCAGCACCCCCGCCCCGAAGAGGGCCAGGACCACGAGCGCGATCGGCCGGTGGAAAGGGATCGACTCGCGGCGGTGCTCCTCGCGGTCGACCCCGATCAGCATGATCACGAAGAGGAACAGCGTCATCACCGCCCCGGCATAGATGATCACCTGGACCACCGCGATGAAGTGGGCGGCGTTCGACACATAGAACACCGCCACCGAAAACATGGTGAGCATCAACCCCATCGCCGAATACACCGGATTCCGAGCCCAAACCATGCTGACCGCCCCAAAGAGCGCCGCAGTCCCAAAGATGACGAACAGCACGAGTTCCACCATCAGGACTCGTCCCCAGTCCCGGACCCACTCCCAGCGCCGTCCGCATCTTCTCCTTCTTCCTCTTGCGGGAGGCGGGAAGCGGGAGGCGGGAGGCCCTCCGTGTCCTGGAGACCGGAGACTGGAGACTGGAGACTTCCACTCTGCCCCCTCTCCGGCGGTCGAATCCCCACCCCCGCCGTCGGCGTCCAGGCCACCACACCCTCGTAGGCGGCCCGGCCGGATGGCGAGGTGGCCCGCATCCAGCCGTCGGACAGCAGCAGCTCTCCCTTGTCGATGAGGATGCTGTCCGCCTCCGGATGGGGGACGTTGCCGTGCTCGTCCATCAGCAGCTCGTCCCGGGTGTAGATGGCATCGTCCCGGTTGGTCACCGACATCTCGAACAACTGGCTCATCGTGATCGCCTCGGTGGGGCACGCCTCGACGCACAGTGCGCAGAAGATGCAGCGGAGCATGTTGATCTCGTAGATGAAGCCGTACCGCTCCCCGGGGCTCACCGGGGCGTCGGGCGGGTTTTCCTTGCCACGCACGTAGATGCAGCGGGCCGGGCACACCCCGGCGCACAGCTCGCAGCCGATGCACTTCTCCATCCCGTCCGGATAGCGGTTCAGCACATGCCGCCCGTGGAACCGCTGCGGCTTGACCCGCTTCTCCTTCGGGTACTGAGTGGTGACCTTCTTCTTGAAGATCTGCCTGAGAGTGATGGCGAAGCCTTCGAGGGGGCCGAGACGGCTCATGTTGAGTCCCCAGTCGCCAGTCTCCAGTCGCCAGGAAGAGGGCCCTCCGCCTTCAGCCCTCCGCCTTCAGCAAGAGACGGTTCATGCTCTACGAACGCGATCGCCGGTTCCTGCGGGGGGCGGGAGGCGGGTGGCGGGAGGCGAGTTATGCCCATGGGAACCACTCCGGGACTTCTACTGGCCATCCGAAGTTGTCGAGGGCCATCACCAGCGAGAAGAGGACCAGCCAGCCGATGCTGAAGGGGATCATCCGCTTCCACCCGAAGGACATCAGTTGGTCGTAGCGCATCCGGGGAAGGGTGGCCCGCAGCCATACGAACACGAAGAGCAGCGCGTAGGTCTTCGCGAAGAACCAGAAGATCGGCATCACCCAGGCAAGCCCCGAAGGCAGGCCGAGGTCGGGGCCGAGCCATCCGCCCAGGAACAGGGTCACCGCGATCGCCGAGACGTTGAACATGTTGACGTACTCGGCGAGGAAGAACAGGGCGAACCTGATCCCCGAGTACTCCGTGTGGTATCCGCCGACGATCTCCGACTCGGCCTCGACCAGGTCGAAGGGCGCCCGGTTGGTCTCGGCCACCCCGGCCACCAAGAAGATGAGAAACGAGGGTAGGAGCCAGAAGACGAACCACCCGGGGATCAGCCCCCGGAAGGAGCCCTGCTGGAGTTCGACAATCGTGGCGAGGGACATCGACCCCACCCCGCCCTCGCCCAGGTTGACCGCGGCGAGCACCACCACCGGCACCAATGCCAGGCCCATCGCCGCCTCGTAGGAGATCATCTGCGCGGTGGCCCGCACCCCGCCCAGCAGCGGGTACTTGGAGCCGGATGCCCAACCGGCGAGGACGATCGAGTACACCGCCAGCGACGACATCGCCAGGATGAACAGCAGCCCCACATTGAGGTCGGTGCCCTGGAGGGTCACGGTGGTCTCGCCGATGGTGATCGGCGCCCCAAACGGAACTACCAGGAAGATGAGGAACGCGGGGAGCAGCGCCGCCATCGGCGCCAGCAGATACATCCCCAGTTCCACCTTGCGGGGGGTGATCTGCTCCTTGAAGAACAGTTTGAGCCCGTCGGCCAGGGTCTGGAGGATTCCGAAGGGCCCGGCGCGGTTGGGGCCGATGCGGTTCTGCATGAACGCCACCACCCGGCGCTCGAACCACACGAGGAGCAGCGTGTTGACCACCAGCAGCCCGAACGCCACCACCACTTTGATCGCCGCCGACCAGAAGACATTTT
Organism: Acidimicrobiia bacterium; assembly: GCA_040878325.1. NCBI lineage: Bacteria > Bacillati > Actinomycetota > Acidimicrobiia > Acidimicrobiia bacterium. The sequence continues at coordinate 29,427 of JBBDMM010000009.1, read as the reverse complement.
CGAACAGGCCGTCGAGAAACGAAGTCATGGCGCCTCCCCCGGACCCGCCGCGGCGGACACCTCGACCGAATTCCCGCTGAGGGCGAGGGCGAAGTTGAGGGGCACGTAGACCGTCCCCGGAGCGAGCGATGGGTCGATCGCCGCGGGGAGCACCGCCTCACCCGAACCAGCGCCCACCTTCGCCCAGCCTCCGTCGGCGATCCCGAGACGCGCCGCATCGTCGGGATGGAGGTGCGCCATCGGACGAGCCGCCAACTTCGCCAGCGACGGCCCCGAGGTGACCATCGTCCCGGCGTCATAGAGCACCCTCCCCAGGTGCAGCGCGAGACCGGGCGCAGGAGAGTCGATGTCGGAGCCGGGTCGGGGCAAGGGAAGCCCGGAATTCAAGGCGAGGATGCCGTCGCGCCCGGCGCTCCACGCCAGCCCGTCCCAGGTGATATGCCTATAGGCCGGCGCCACCGCGGAGATCTCCTTGAACAGCGCATCCGCCGGGCCGCCCAGCGATCCGCCGAGCAGTACCGCGAGATCGCCCAGCACTTCGGTGGCCTGGCGTGACTGACCGATTCCCGGCGCGACCCGGTTCACCTTCTGCACCCGGCCCTCGAGGTTGGTGACGGTGCCCTCGACCTCAGAGAACCCGTCCACCGGGAGGATCACGTCGGCAGCCCGGTTCGAGTCGTTCACGAACAGATCGAGAGACACCACGAACTCTGCGCCGGCCACGGCGGCTGCCCGGTCGGGATTGTCGGCGGCGGGGTCCGCCCCGAGCAGGAGGAGGCCGCGAACCGAGCCGTCGGCGAGACCCGCCAGGATCCCGTCGGCGTCACGACCGGGCTCCGGGACGGACAGCCCCCAAGCGGTGGCGAGTTCGTCGCGGCCCGCCTCGTCGGCGAGCACCCGGCCGGGCAACAAACCGGGGACGACTCCCATGTCGACCGCCCCGTAGACGTTCCCCCTGCGAGTGACGGGCAGCACCGATGCGTCAGGGAGTCCGGCGGCGAACGCCGCCACCGCCGCAGCCAGGTCGGGCGACTCGGCCAGGCCCGGCCGGCCCACGATCGCCACCACGGGACCGGCGGTCAGGGCCTCACGCACCGCGGCGAGATCGCCGTCGCCCCGAGTCAGGCGATCGAGCAGCGCGGCGCCTTCGCCTGGCCGATACCGCACGACGTGGGTCGCCTCGCGGTCGAGGCCGGAGGCACGCGGGTGGACGACGATCAGGGTGGCGCCGAGCGCAGTCGCCGCCCGCCGAACCCGCAGGTAAAGGACCGGAAGCTCTTCCTTCAGATCGGGCCCCCACACCAACACCGTCTTGGCTCGCTCCAGGTCGCCGATCAGACCGCGCGCTTCGCCGGTGGCCATCAGCGTCGGGTCGAGGGCGTCCCCCACCCGGGCGTCGAGGTTGCCGGTGCCGATCACTCCCCGCAGCAGCTTGCCGAAGGCGTAGGCCTCCTCGTTGGTGCTGCGAGCCCCACCGAGCCCGGCGATCGCGCCCGCCCCATGGCGAGCGACGACTCCCTTGATCCCCTCCGCAGCCACCGACAGAGCCTCACCCCACGCTGCTTCGCGCAGTTCACCGTCGTCGCCACGGACGAGCGGCGTCCCCAGTCGGGCCGGGGACCGCAAGTACTCGTAGCCGAACCGACCCTTGTCGCAGAGCCAACCGTGGCCAACGGGCTCGGAGTCGACCGCCAGCAGCCGGAGCACCTCGTTCTGACTCGCCTGTACCGACACCCGGCAGCCCACGGAGCACATGGTGCAGGTGCTCTCTACCGCCTCGAGGTCCCACGGTCTTGCCCGGAACCGGTAGGGAGTGGCCGTGAGTGCGCCTACCGGGCAAAGCTGCACGGTGTTGCCCGAGAAGTACGAGGAGAACGGCTCGTCGGGGAATGTGTTGATCTGGGTGTAGTTCCCTCGATCGATGAACTCGATGAGCGGGTCGCCGGAGATCTCGTCGCTGAATCGGGTGCACCGGGCACAGAGGATGCAGCGCTCGCGGTCGAGCATCACCAGATCGCTGATCGGGATCGGCTTCTCGAAGTGACGTTTCTCTTCGACGAACCGACTCTCGCCTGGTCCGTGCGACAGGGTCTGGTCCTGGAGCGGGCACTCACCTCCGCGGTCGCACACCGGGCAGTCGAGGGGGTGGTTGATCAGGAGGAACTCCAGCACCCCTTCCTGCGCCTTCTTGACGACCTCCGACTTGGTGTCGATCACCACGCCGTCGGCCACCCGCTGGGTGCAGGCGGTGATCAAGCCCTTGCCGCGCGGGGTCTCCACTTCGACCAGGCACATCCGGCACATCCCCACCGGCTCCATGCGCGGGTGCCAGCAGAACCGGGGGATGTAGGTGCCGTGATCCTGGGCGGCCTTGATGATCAGCTCGCCGGCCGGGACCTCCACCTCGACCCCGTCGATCGTGACCTTCACCATCTCAGACACCGGCCGGCACCTCCCCGCCGATCATCGCCACCACCTCGTCGCGGAAGTTCGCCATGATCGAAGTGATCGGCGACACGGCCGAAGGTCCCAGCGGGCAGATCGTGGTCATCGTCGGCGGCCACCGCAGTCCGGGGCTGATGTTGTCGCTGACATCCAGCAGTAGCTCGAGATCGGACATCCGGCCCTGGCCGTGGAGGATCCGCTCGAGGATCCGCTCCAGCCACGAGGTGCCTTCCCGGCATGGGGTGCACTTGCCACACGATTCGTGGGCGAAGAAGCGCACCAGGCTGAGCGCGGCCGCGACCACGTTGGTGGTCTCATCCATCACCACGATCCCCCCGGAGCCGAGCATGGTGCCGAGCCGGGTACACGCCTGGATCGTGATGGGTTCGTCCAGGTGCTCCGGGGTCAGCCACGGGGCCGACGCCCCGCCGGGGATCCAGCACTTGAGGGCCTTGCCTCCGCGCACCCCGCCGCCCACGTCGTATATGAGATCGCGCCAGGACATCCCCATGACGATCTCGTAGTTGCCGGGGCGCTCGACATGACCGGACACCGAGAAGAGCCGGGTGCCACGGGAGCCCTCGGGACCGATGGCGTCGTAGGCGGCCCCCCCGTGAGTGACGATCCAGGGGAGATTCGAGATCGTCTCGACGTTGTTGACGATCGTCGGCTGGGCGTATAGGCCGGCCACCGCCGGGAACGGGGGCTTGATCCGCGGCTCCCCCCGCAACCCCTCGAGGCTGTTGAGCAGGGCGGTTTCCTCCCCACAGATGTACGCCCCGGCGCCGAGGTGAATCGTCACCTCGAGGGCGAAGCCGCTGCCGAGCACGTCGTCGCCGATGTATCCGGCGGTGCGCGCCTCCTCGATCGCAGCGTGCAGACGGCGGGCGGGCCGGGGATATTCGCCGCGGATGTACACGAAGGCGCGGTTGGCGTTCAGTGCGTAAGCTGCGATGACGATGCCTTCGACCAACTGATGGGGATCGCGCTCGAGCAACTGCCGGTCCTTGAAGGTGCCGGGCTCGGACTCGTCGGCATTGATCACCAGGTAGCGGGGAGTCGCCGGGGCGAGGAAACCCCACTTCACGCCGGTGGGAAACCCGGCTCCGCCCCGGCCGGCGAGGTTCGAGGCTTTGACCTCCGCGGCGATCTCCTCCGGCTTCATCTTGAGCGCCTTGCGCAGCGCCTCATACCCCCCGGTCGCCTCGTACCGGGCGATGGTGTGCGAATCGGCGGGATGGGCGTCCATCCGTGACGTGAGGAGAGACTCGATCATCTTGAGCCTCCCACGGTGCCGTAAGGCCCGTAGGCCGGGAAGGGCCCCACCGCCTCAGCGGAGTCGGCTGGTCCCCAGTCGAAGGAGCGGGCTCCTCCGAACCGTTCCTGCAGATCGTCCGACCGCACCGTCTCAGGGCGCTCGTCGAGCAGCCATCGCACCAGGGCCCGTGCCTTGTCAGGGGTCACGCCTTCGACCATCTCGTAATCCACCTGGACCGCCGGAGCTCCGCCGCACGCCCCGATGCATTCGACCGTCTCCACCGTGATCGAGCCGTCCGCTGCCGTCTCGCCCGCAGGCACCCCCGCCTCGTCGGCGACCGCATCGATCACCGCCGAGGAGTCGAGCAGATGGCAGGAGATCGACCGGCACACCGACACCAGGTGGCGCCCCACATGCTGCTTGTACATGGTGTAGAAGGAAGCCACCGCCAGCACCTGGGCGGAAGAAACCCCGGTCCACCTGGCCACCTCCTGCATCCCTTCGTCGGTGAGCCGCCCCTCCTCATGCATCGCCATATAAAGGAGCGGCATCACGGCAGACCGCGGGTTCGGGTAGAGCGAAACAATCGCCTCGGCGCGTTCGACGGTGGCGGGGGACCAGGTCATGAGAAGTCCCCAGTCTCCAGTCCCCAGTCCCCAGTCAGACACCGGAAAGGCCCGATCGACGCGCTTCTTCTTGCGGATGGCGGAAGGCGGAAGGCGGAAGGCCACCACCCCTCGACCCTTCCTACTGGAGACTGGAGACTGGAGACTGGAGACTTCCTTCTCATCGATCCACATCCCCCATCACGGGGTCGGCGCTGGCGAGGGCGGCGATGGTGTCGGCTATCAGGGAGTCGGTGAGCATTGCGGGGAGGGCCTGGACGTGGGCGAAGGATGGGCCGCGGACGTGGAGGCGCCACGGCTTGGCGCTGCCGTCGGACACCAGGTACATCCCCAGCTCCCCGCGCGGCGACTCGACGGCCTGGTACACCTCGCCCGCCGGAACCTTGAAGCCCTCGGTGAAGATCTTGAAGTGATGGATGAGAGCCTCCATCGACTGGTCGATCCGGGCGCGAGGGGGCGGGGTGACCTTGCGATCCTCGGTGCGGGTGTCGCCGAGCGGCATCGCTTCCGCCGCCTGGCGGACGATCCGCAGCGACTGCCTGATCTCCTCGAACCGCACGATGAACCGGTCGTACACATCGCCGTGCTGGGCGGTGGGAACCTCGAACTCGTAGTTCTCGATCCCTGAGTAGGGGAATGCTTTGCGGAGGTCGAAGTCGATGCCCGACGCCCGGGCCATCGGGCCGGTCACCCCGAAGGCGAAGCATTCGGCCGGAGTGAGCACCCCCACGCCCTGGGTGCGCTCGATGAAGATAGGGTTTCCCATGAGGAGGCCCTCGTAGTCGGTGAGGCCGGCCAACACGGTCTTCTCGATCGAAACCACGTCTTCTTCCCACCCGTCGGGAAGATCGGCGGCGACCCCGCCGGGACGGATGTAGTTGTGGTTCATCCGCAGGCCCGTGGTCTTCTCGAAGAATGCCAGCACCGCCTCGCGTTCCCGCCACCCGTAGATCATCATCGAGAGAGCGCCGAGGTCGAGTCCCGTGGTGGCCGCCCACAGCAGATGGCTGGCCACCCGGTTGAGCTCGGTCATCAGGATTCTGATGGTCTGCGCCCGAGGCGGGATCTCCAGATCGAGCAGGTGCTCTACTGCCAGCGAGAACGCCAGTTCATTGTGAAACGGCGACAGGTAGTCCATGCGAGTGACGTTGGTGGGCCCCTGCATGTAGGTGAGGGCCTCGGCGGTGCGCTCCATGCCGGTGTGCAGGTAACCGATGATCGGCTTCACCCGCTTGATCGTCTCGCCCTCGAGTTCCAAGTGGAGGCGAAGCACCCCATGGGTCGCCGGATGTTGCGGACCCATGTTGATGATCTGGGTGACCTCGTCCGAGACCGCGTCATCGCCGTAGTCGTCGACCACCAGGGTGCCCCGTTGCCCGGCGAGCACCTCCGGACCCTCGTCGAGCAACATCTCCTGGGCGCCCTCATCGGTGAAGCGGCCGGTGCCGGTGGGGGCTTCGGTGCCGCTCAGCCAGAGATCGTGAGTGACGCGGCGCTCCGAAGCCGGCGTCACCAGCCCCTGCTTGGCAGCCTCGGCGATTTCCGGCGCTTCGGTGTCGCCGGTGATGATGTCGGGAGGTTTGCTCATGAGACCCGGTGCGTCCCCTTGAACTGCACGGGCACGGACCCCACCGGCACGTCCTTGCGAAGGGGATGCCCCTCCCAGTCGTCGGGCAGGAGGATCCGGGTCAAGTCGGGGTGCCCCTCGAACTGGACTCCGAACAGGTCGAACGCCTCCCGCTCGTAGAAGTCGGCCCCCGGGAAGACGCCGGTGATCGACGGCACGGATTCGCCGGCGGGCACCCCGACCAGGATGCGAACCCGTGCCGGCGGATCAATCGACAGCAGGTTGATGACCACCTCGAATCGAGGGTCGCGATGTAGGTAGTCCACCGCGCATAGGTCGATGAACATCCGGAACCCGACGTCCTTGGCGGCGTCGACGAAGCCGACCAGATCGGCCGACGGCACCCGGACGATCACCTGCCCCTTCGAGTCGCCGAACCCGGCCGACTCGAATCGCGACGCCAGGTCCTCGTACATCGAGTCGAGCGAGGGTGTCGTCATCGGATCGCGTACTCCCCCGCGCTGATGCGGTTCTGCAGCGTGAGGATCCCGTGGATCAGTCCCTGCGGTCCGGGCGGGCATCCGGGCACATACACGTCGACCGGAACCACCTGATCGACCCCCTGCACCAACGCGTAGTTGTTGAACATGCCGCCCGTGGAAGCACAAGCCCCCATCGAAATGACCCACTTGGGTTCGGCCATCTGGTCGTACACCTGGCGGAGAACCGGGGCCATCTTCTGTGACACCCGGCCGGCGACGATCATCAGATCGGCCTGGCGGGGAGAGGCTCGGAAGACCTCCATGCCGAAGCGGGCCAGGTCGTTGTGGGCGGCCCCGGTGGCCATCATCTCGATCGCACAGCACGCCAGTCCGAAGGATGCGGGCCACATCGAGCGGGTTCGGGCCCAGCCGACGGCCTTGCCCAGTACCGCCGTGAGGAAATTCGGCGGCGCCGACGGGCGAGCCATCTAGGCCGCCTCCCTCGCGGCGTCGACGGCCACCACACGCCGGTAGCGCGCCCGATGCGGGACGTTCCAATCGAGGGCGCCCCGCTTCCACACGTAGACCAGCGTCTCGACCAGCAGAAGGGTGAAGATTCCCACGGCGGCGATCCCGTACCACCCGAGGTCGACGAAGCGGGCTGCCCACGCGAAGAGGAAAACGATCTCGATGTCGAAGATCACGAACAGCATCGCCACGACGTAGAACTTCACCGGGAACCGTTGCACGGGCTCCTGCAACGGAACGATGCCGCACTCGTATGGATCGAGTTTGGCCGGCGTCGGGTTGTGAGGGGCGATTGCCCGGCTCAACACCATCGACACACCGGCAAACCCCACCACCAGGATGAACATCAATGCGATCGGGAGGTAGGCGCTCAGCGTCATGGCCTTCCAAAGGTTCGCGGTCGGCCCGAGATTAGAAGAGGTTGAGCGATCGTCCGAAACCGGGGGGTACCGGAGACCGGCGGTGTGGGGGCTGCCCGCTACCCGCTGCCCGCTACCGGCAAGAAGAGAGACGGCTGCCGGCTGCCGGCTTCGACTATCTCGGGGAAATCGACTGGCTCGCTGTGCTGGCGGGGGCCGTCGCCATCATGGTGTTCGGTTGGCTGTGGTACGGACCACTGTTCGGCAAGAAGTGGTCCGCGGCGACCGGTCAGCCGGTGGCGTCGGGCAGGCCGGAGACAAGCAAGTTGGTTGGCACCTTCTTGTACTCGTTCGTGTTCAACATCGGCATCGCTTACACCACCCCACTCGACGACATCGAGCAAGCCCTGGTCTTTGGTGGGCTCGTCATCGGCGTCCTGCTGATCGGGTCAATGATGTACTCGGCGGTGGTGTGGATGAACTACAAGATGAATGCCTACGTCATCGACCTGCTGTTCGTGGCCCTCGCCGCGGCGATTTCGATCTACGTCCAGGGACTGATAATCGCGTAGGCGGTCGGTTCGAGTCGCTCGGGGCCGGCGGAAG